>NZ_QKLN01000002.1:0-449859 GCF_003225665.1 Pseudomonas sp. TKO26 | reverse complement strand
GCTCTGGGCCCGCTACGCGCCCCGCTGCCCGCCCTCAACGGGGCGCGTAGCGGGCCCAGAGCTCGTTGAACTCCTTGAGGTAACTGGCCACCAGTTGCGGGTGGTCGATCACCAGCAGGTTTTCCTCGTTGCCGGTGGTGGCGCTGCGGGTCCAGTTGAAGCTGCCGTTGAGCAAGGTCCGGCCATCGAACACGGCGAACTTGTGGTGCATGTGGAACGGCGTGTCGTCGATCCGCACCGGTACGCCGGCCTCGCGCAACGCAGCGATATCGCTGCCGACGTCGTACTGTTTTTCGCTGTCGCTGATCACCCGCACGGCCACGCCGCGCTGGTGGCAGGCGCGGATTTCGTCGCTCAGTTGATCGTCGGAAATGGTGAACACGCAGATATCCACCGAGCTTCGCGCCTGGCGGCACAGGTCGCGGATCTTGCGCCGGCAATCCTCGCCGGGGCTGAAGTGGGCGCTGGCCATGTCGCGCACCGGGGCGCTGTGGGTGTCCAGGGTCTTGATCACCTGCTCCAGCCATTTCAGCGCCGGCAGCACGTTGGCGCTGTCCGCCAGCGCCAGTTCGCGCACCAGATCAAAAGCGCGGTTGCGCAGGTAGCGCACCTGGTCGCTGCCCAGTTCGCTGCCCAGCTGGCGCAGTTCGTCGCGTTCTTCGTTGCTCAGTTTCAGGTCCTGCAGGCTGTCGCGCAGTTGCTGGTCCAGGTGGGCAAAATCCATGTGCTGATCCTTGGCTGTTCGCCGGCAAGCCGGCTCCTACTATTGGGGGTCCTTGAGGGTGGGCACATCGCCGTGGCTGAGCATGCGGCTCAACTCATCCACACGCGTGGCGATGTCACCGATGCGCTGGTGGCTGTGCAGGTCGACGTCGATCTTCTTGTGCATGACCTTGAGCAGCGGCAGGAAGCTGTTCTCCAGATGCTCGGAGAGGTTTTCCAGCACCTCGCGCATGCCCTGCTGCTGCGCCGGCCGGGCCAGGCCGCGCACGCCTTCCACCAGGTCGTTGAGCTGGGCCACCACCCGGGTGCCGACGTCGCTGTCACTGCCGCCCATGGAGCGGTTGCGCACGAAGTCGCGCTTGATCTGGGCCCAGCGCTCGCTCTGTTCCGGGGTCTGGTTGCCGCGCAGCTCGGCGAGCTTGAGCAGGTTTTCCTCGGCGCCGGTGGTCAGCAACTGGGATTCGCCCTGGTAGTGGTCGGCCAAGAGTTGCAGCAGCTCGGCGTCGTTCATCACCGCCGAGATCTTCTCGGCCATCTTGTTCATGTTGCGGTAGCTGCCCTGCAGCTTGAACGGCGGTTCGCTACGGTACTGGTCGGCCTGGGCGGCGCTAGCGATGTACTGCTGGTTGACCCGCAGCACCACGTCGCGCACCTGCATCAGGCGTTGCAAGGTGGTGGTGATTTCGTTGATCTCGGCGCCGCTGTAGCTGTGGCTCAGCTCGTTGCTGGAGAAGGCCTTGCCCTCGGCCTTGGCGACGAAGCGGTAGACGTCCGCCATGTCGCGGGTGGCCAATGGCGCCAGCACCGGGTTGGAAGTCAGGCCGTTCTCGATGTAGCTCAGGGCAAAGGCTTCCTGCATGCCGCCCAGGGTGTCGCCGAGGTTATAGATGTCGGCCCGGTTGGCGAGCATGTCGGGGATCTTGAACACTTCGCCGGACTCGGTGTACGGGTTGCCGGACATCACCACGCAGAACTTCTTGCCGCGCATGTCGTAGGTCTTGGTGCGGCCTTTCCATACGCCTTCGATGCGCCGGGTGCCGTCGCACAGCGAGATGAATTTCTGCAGGAATTCGGGGTGGGTATGCTGGATGTCATCGACATAGAGCATCACGTTGTTGCCCATTTCCAGGGCCAGGTTGAGCTTCTCCAGCTCCTGGCGCGAGGTGGCGTCCGGGGCCTGGGCTGGGTCCAGGGAACGGACCTGATGCCCCAGGGCCGGGCCGTTGATCTTCATGAAGATCAGGCCCAGGCGGTGCGCCACGTATTCCATCAGGGTGGTCTTGCCGTAGCCGGGTGGCGAAATCAGCATCAACAGGCCCATCAGGTCGGTGCGCTTGTTCTCGCCCACGGTGCCCATCTGCTTGGCCAGGTTGTCGCCGATAAAGCCCAGGTACACATCGTTGATCAGCTTGTTGCGCACGAACGAGCTCAGCGGCCGCGGCTTGAATTCGCTCAGGCGCAGGGCCGAGCGTTCGCGCTGAATGATGCCCTGGCGCAGGCTCTGGTAACGCTGCAGGCCGGGGAGGAATTGCTCGCGATGGGCCCGCAGACGGGCGAAGAAGCCATCCACGGTCAGGGACAGGCTGCGCTCCTGGATGCGCGGGTGTTCGCCCATCAGGTTGTCGACCTTGAAGCGCAGGTCGACTTCGGTGATGCGCTTGGCAAAGTCGTCCTGCAGCAGCGACAGCGCCACAGCCTCGGGTACGTAGTCGGCCCATGCGGCGAACTCGCCCTCGGCGCACAGGGCCGACAGCCAGTTATCGGTCAGTGCCCACTGTGCAGCGGGGCGCTCCGCCAGGCGGGCCAGGGCCTGCTGGTAGTCGTCCCACATGCGCGCGCCTTGCAGGCGCAGGGTCAGGGCTTCCTGCAGTTGCTTGGCGTACTTGCTGAAGGTGAATTCGATGCGTTCTGCGGCCAGTTCCTGAACCAGGTACTCGGCCGCCTCGGGCAAGAGTTCGGCGGCCAGGGTGAAGGCGTGCTGCTGGTGCCAGTCCTGCAAGGCCAGGAAGATTTCTTCCTGCAACTGCAACAAGCCTTCACGACGCCCAAACAGTTGCTGGATATGCCGGCTGGTGCGGGCCCGCTCGACCCACTGCTGCGGCTGCGGCTGGTGCTGCTGGCGGTCCCAGAACAGCACGGCAAAAGCCCGCGCCGCGGCGCCAAAGCGCAACAGCCCGGCACTGTCGCGCAGCGGCAGCAGTTGCAACAGAATCGCCGCCGCATCGTGATCGTGGATGCCTTTTTCGTAGCCTTCCTTGTAGCGCGGCGCGGCGAAGTCGCGGATCACCCGCGCCAGTTCATCAGGCTGGGCCAACAAGGGTTTGAGGCTGTCCAGGCTGAGGCCCTCACGGCCTTGATCAGCGGCGTCCAGCACCTGCCCGGCCAGGTATTCGGCGCGGTACAGCTGGGCCGATTCCGACTCCAGGGCCACCTGCCAGAAGTCCCGCAGGGCTTCCAGCTCGGGGTCGCGCAGGGGTTCGAGGAAATCGGTGCCGGTCAGGTGCAGGTGCAGTTCATCGCCCCGAGGCATCAGGGTCAGGTCCAGCTCCTGGGTGTTGACGCTGAAACGGTGGCGTGGCCCGAGCTTGATGACGTTGCCGCCCTCTTCGAACAGCTCGGTCTTGTCCCGCAGGGCACGCACGGCCTGATCCCGGGCGCCCTTGAGGCGCGACTCGACATCGTCGGCCTTGACGCTGTCCTTGAGCTCGCGCAGGCGCTCGGCCAGCTCTCGCAGCTTGAGGATCAGCGGGTCGGCGGCGAAGAACGCGTTGAGTTCTTCAGCCTGGGTGAACTTGGCGGTGCGCCGGCCGAGGCTGTCGAGGATACGCCGCGCCGCGTCCAGCAGGCCCTGGGCCTTGCGCTGACGCTCGTCGAGCAGCGATTGCTTGTGGGCCTCGAAGGTTTCCAACAACTCCTCGCGCTTGCCGAGGATGTCGCCAAGGAACTGTTCGTGATCGCCGAAACGGCTTTCCAGCTCCTCCAGTTGCACCAGCAGCCGCGACAGTTGCTCGTCGCAACGCTCGGGGTCCTGGGCCTGGGCCAGGGCGTTGGTGATGCCCTGGCTGAAGAGTTTGAACTGGGCACCGAACTGCGCCACGGTTTCGGTCGAACCCAGGCCCTTGCGCCGCTGTTCGGCGCGGGCCTTGGCCTGATTGAGGCGGGCGTAGATCTGCGAGATGGATTCGATGATCCGGGTGCGCTGGGTGGCGTCGTCGATCTGCAACGAGGCCATCAGGCTCGACAGCATGTCCAGGTCGCCGGCCATGGCTTGCAGGGCGCCCAGCGGCTCGTTGAGCTGGGCCACGGTTTCGGCTTTCTGCGCCTGGGCGTCGAGGGTTTCCAGCTGGCTGACGAAGGGTTGCAGGGCCTGGTCGCTGGCGAGGAAGGTCGCGGTGCCGGCGGCGGTGCGTTCCTGGGCCTTGAGCAGCTCGGCGTCCATGGCGTCGATGCGCGCCACGTCGATGTAGCGGTAGTCGCGAATGGTCAGCAGCAGGCCGCGCTGGGCGGTGATGCCGTTCAGCGCATCGACAAAGCTCTGCACCTGATCCCAGCTGTCCACCAGCAGGCTGTCGAGCAGGGTTTTCTGCTTGGCCTCGGCGGCCACCATGGCCTGGTCCGACTGGCGACGGATGCTTTCGACTTTCTCGTATTCGTCGAGCACCAGCTCCGAGGTGGACGCCACCTCGCGCAGCAGCGGCGCCAGGCCGTCCAGCTCGGCGCTGCCCAGCCAGTGGTACACATCGAACAGGCGCCGGGTGTTCTGGCACAGCAGCGAGTAGCGCTGCACCGACACCGCCGGGGTGTCGATCTCGCGGCACAGGTCGTAGAGGTCGGACACGCTGCGCACCAGTTCGGCATTGCCGATGCGCCCGAGGAAACCGCTGCGGGTCGGTTGCCGCGCGGCGTATTCCTCGGTGAAGAACGGGGTCTGCCAGACCTGCATCGGGTGCACCCGGGTCGGCTCGTCGCCTTCGGCGGCGAAGATCACCATGCGCCCGTCTTCCAGGCGCGCATAGCCGTGGCCGAACAGCGGGTTCTGCAACTGGCGGTTGATCATGTTGTAGGTCAGCAGCACCGAGCGACCCTGCTCCGGGTGGTAGAAGATGTACTGCACATCTTCACCGTTGGGCGA
The DNA here is from genome assembly GCF_003225665.1 of Pseudomonas sp. TKO26. Classification (NCBI taxonomy): domain Bacteria; kingdom Pseudomonadati; phylum Pseudomonadota; class Gammaproteobacteria; order Pseudomonadales; family Pseudomonadaceae; genus Pseudomonas; species Pseudomonas sp. TKO26. The sequence continues at coordinate 445,004 of NZ_QKLN01000002.1, read as the reverse complement.
GCGCACCGAACGCTTGAAGCGCATGCCGTCCATGGACTGCTCGAAGGTCTTGTACTCGCCGCTTTGCAGGTAATAGCCGCCGGGGAAGATGATCCCGTGGTCTTCCGGCAGTTGCACGCAGGCCAGGCCGATGGCGTCGATGCGCTCGACCTGGCGGGTCAGGCTGTTGAACACCAGGTAGCGCCACTGCTCTTCGCGGTACGGCAGGACCTTGAGCAGGATCAGGCTGCCCAGGCGGGCGAATTCGATCTGCGAGTCGTCCAGGGATTGGGTCTTGTCCAGCACCTCTTCGCGGTAGATGCCCAGACCCGATTCAGTGTTGTTCTCGACCTTGATGGTCAAGTCGCCGCCGATGGTTTCGACGAACACCGTGTCGAGGATGTTCAGGTGCGGGAAGCGGCCTTCGACCACCATCTCGCGGGTGGCTTTCTTCCATTCGAAGTCGAAGGGCGCCGGCAGGGCAATGTCCCGTTCGCCACGGTTGTCGATGTAACGGACTTCGCGCCCGTCCACCGAGATCGACCAGCGGAACACCCGCACATCGGTGACGCGCTCGCCGATCTGGAAACTCGCCAGCAGCTTGCCGTCACGGATCGCCAGTTGCAGCAGGCGGGTGTTCTTGTAATAGGTGTAGAGCTCGTTGAAATCGTTGAGAAAGCCCTGGGCAGACAGGAAGCTGCCTTCCAGGGGCACGGGCTCGGCTTCGTAGCCTTCGCCCTCTTCCACCAGCCGGTAGAGGGAAAACACGTCGGCGACGCTGGTTTCCTTTTTCAGGCCGATGAACACGTTGTAGCCGAACAACAGGCAGTCGCCGACCTGGACGATGTCCCGGGCGATGCAGTTGTTCTCGGTACGGATGCGCACCCGCCCGACCACTTCCATGCGGCTGTTGCCGAACTCGTCGAGACGCCTCTGGTTGAGGTCGTCGGTGGTGGCCCGCAGGCGCTGGCCCTGGTCCAAGAGGCGCTTGTGCAGCACCTCATAGGCGCCGCCTTCGGCGACGGCCTTGTCCAATACGTCCTGCGGGGGAGTTGCGACTTGAGCGTCCGACATCGTGGCCTTCCTGGATCTACGGCGGTGTGCAAAAAAAGCGGGCTCCTCACACCTGGAGCCCGGTGCCCGACACAAGCCCTGTAGCCGTTACCAGCGGCTGCGACAGGCGCTTGAGGACCTCAAGGTCTTCAAGCGCTGCGCCTCCTGCGGAGTCGGTCATAGCCTTCGGCTGCGGCTACAGGGGTGCCGAGAGTGGGTCAGGCTTCGGCAGACGGTGCGTCGGCCTTGCGCGAGACGGCTGCGGCGGCCAGTTCAGCGGCAACCGCCGGGGCGCCCTTGCCATTGAGCAGGCGTGCCAGGACGTCCTGGACCACCGGGCTCTTGCCCACCACGCCCTCGATGGCCTTGCCCACCGACAGCGACTTGGCGAAGGAGTTGAAGAAGTCGCCTTCGCCGCCGACGATCTCGATCTTGGCCTTGCTGAGGGCCGCGGACAGCACTTCGGCCTGCTCCTTGGCGATGTCCTTGTTGGCGGCGATGGCGGCCATCGCTTCCTCGAAGTTCTTCTCCAGTTGCATACGGAACTCTTCGTGAGCGCGTGCGCTGTCGCTGAGGGAATCCAGGGCGCCGAACTTCTTGCCCAGGCCTTCGGCTTCGGCGTTCAGGCGTTGCAGCAGCACTTCGGCTTCGGCCGAACCCAGGTCCTTGGTGGCCTTGGCCTTGGCTGCGCCCAGTTGCTCTTCGCCACGGGCCTGAGCCCCGAGCTTCTCTTCCATGACCTTGGCTTCGGCCAGGCCGTCCTTCTCCTTGGCCGCTGCCTGGGCTTCCATGATGCGGGCGTCGGCCAGGCCTTTTTCCTGCTCGCCACGGGCCTCGGCAATCAACTGCTCGGCGCGCACGCGGGCTTGCGCCAGGCCTTCTTTTTCCTGGGCTGCGGCGGTGATTTCCAGCACGCGGGCATCGGCCAGGCCAGGCGCGGCGCGCTCGGCTTCCAGGCCTTCGGCCAGGCGCTTTTTGGCTTCGGCCTGCTTGGCCGCGGCTTCCAGCTCGGCCTGGGCCAGGTTGTTGATTTCCACCGCCTTGTGCTTGGAGCGGGTTTCGTCGGCTTCGGCCTGTTTGACCTGGCGCACCAGATCCTGCTCGGCTTCGGCCTGGGCCTGGATCACCACCACCTGCTTGAGACGCTCGGCTTCGGAAATTTCGCGCACTTTCTTGATCCGCTCTTCTTCCTGGGCCACGGTCTTCTCCACCGCGACTCGCTCACGGATCACCGTGGCGATGTTCTTGCGCTGCTCTTCCAGGGCTTTTTCTTTCTCGATGCGCTGCAGTTCCACTTCACGCTCGCGGGCCACCACTTCCAGGTCCTTGGCGCGGGTGACTTTCTCCACTTCGATGACCACCGCGCGCTGGCGGTTCTGCTGGGCCACTTCGACTTCGCGCTGATGGTTCTCGGTGCGCACGTCGATTTCCTGCTGCGACTGAATCCGTGCCTGCTCGGCCTTCAGGCGTTCTTCTTCCTTGACCTTGGCAGTCTCGGCTTCCTCGCGGGCGCGGATGGTTTCGATCTCGCGCTTCTGCCGCGCTTCGGCATCGGCCTGCTGGCGTTCCAGCGACAGCGAGGCTTCGCGAGTCTCGACGTTCTTCTTCTGGATCGCCAGTTCCTGGTTGCGCTCCAGCTCGTTGGTGATGACGTTCTGCGCCGCGGTCAGCTCGGTGATCTTGCGGATACCCTCGGCGTCGAGAATGTTGCTCGGGTCCAGGGAGTGCTTGGCGGTCTGCTCCAGGTAGTCGATGGCCACGTCTTCCAGCACATAGCCGTTGAGGTCGTTGCCGATGATCTCGATGATCCGGTCGCGGAAGTCCTGGCGGTTTTCGAACAGCTGGACGAAGTCGAACTGCTTGCCCACGGTCTTCAGCGCCTCGGAGAACTTGGCGTTGAACAGCTCGTTGACCGCCGCGCGGTCGGAAGCTCGGTCGACACCGATGGCCTTGGCCACCTTGAGCACGTCTTCCTGGGTTTCATTGACCCGCAGGTAGAAGGCCACGGTGATGTCGGCGCGCATGTTGTCGCGGCAGATCAGACCATCCTTGGCCCGACGGTCGACTTCCAGGGTGATCAGCGAGATGCGCATGAACTCCTTGAGGTGGATGACCGGGTACACCAGGGCGCCGGTGAAGTGCACCTTGGGGGTCGAGGACATGTCGTTGACGATCAGCGCCGTGCCTTGGGGGACCTTGATGTAGAAGGCCTTGAACAGGGCCAGCAGGCCGAAGACCACCAGGACGACGAGGCCGATCCCGAGCAGGATGGGCAGCAGCGACGGTAAATTCATGCAATCAATCTCCTTTGATTCTGAGGAAGCCCGGGCTCAGAGGCCGCGAAACTCGTCCTCGGTAATGACCCGATAGGCGTGTTGCGCCTCCAGATACTCCAGTAACACGACGCGATCGCCGCGTTTGAAAGCTCGTGCCTCGTCGGCACGCACACGCAGGATCAGGCCCGCGCCGCCGTTCTCCAGCACGGCTTCGCCGTGTTCCAGAGTGACTCTGCCGCTGCGTACCACAGCGGTCTGCCCCAGCACCGACTGGCTGCTGGTGGCTTCCATCTTGTGAAACAGCGGACGCAGCGGGCGGCAGATGGCCGCGCTGATGGGCGCCGCCAGAAACAGCGCAACCACGGCCAGCAGCAGGCCCAGGGGATAGCGCAGCCAGCCCAGGGGCAGGTGGCTGAGGACGTAGAGTTCGGCGAAATAGGTCAGGAACCAGCTGAAGAACATCAGCAGGGTCAGCACCAGGGTGACCGGCACCCCGTTGAGCTTGAACTTGATCAGCAACCCGGCCAGGCCTTCGCCGGCATGGGCGCTGTCGAGCAGCGAGTCGGCCTCGAAGTCCAGCAGGTCGACTTCAAGCATGCCCATGGCCACCACGGCCCAGTAGATCACGGCCAGGCAGAGCATGAAGCTGAACAGCACTGTGGGGAACGACAACACTGTCTGCAGGAAGATTTCCATTGCTTTCCTATCCCTGAAAAAGCCGGGCAAGGCCCGACGGCCCCGCCCCTACAACATCACGATGAATCAGGACTTGCTGCGGTCCTTGAGGCGCGCCAGCACGCTGTCGGCGCTGGTGCCGCCGGCGACGATCCCGGCTTCGCGCAACTTGGCGTCCAGGGCGTCGTCCGGGTTGCTGGTGCTGGCCAGTTCCGCTGCGGCTTCCATCTTCGCCGCGCGTTCGGCCTGCTTCTGCTTGATCCGCTCCAGGGACTCCACTGCGGTGTGCAGCTTGCTCTGCGAGCCGCCGTAACGCTGGGCCACGGCCTGCTGGGCCTTCTGCACGCTCTCGGTGGCCTTGACGGTATCCACCTGTTGTTTCAGATGCTTGATATTGCCTTCGGCCTGGGTCACGGCCTTGCGCAGTTGGGCCACGCTGGCGGCAAACCCATCGGCCTGCTCGCGCTCGATCGCCAGGTCGTTTTCCAGGTTGGCGATCTTCTGCGCCACTTCCTGGGCGAGCTGTTCGTTCCCCGACTCCAGGGCCTTGAGGGCATAGCTTTCATATTCGGCGACCTTGGCCGCGCTGCTGTCGGCGCGTTCGGCGGCGAGTTTCTGCCGGGCCATGATCTCGGCCAGGGCTTCCTTGGATTTGCGCAGTTCCTGATCGGCGTCGCGGATTTCCTGATCGAGAATCCTCAGGGCCTGGCTGTCCACCAGGGCCTCGCCCGCTTCGTTGGCACCACCGCGCAGGGCGGTGAGCAGCTTGCTCCATACGTTCATGTGCATTCCTCCAGGTCAGGCCTGAGCCTTCAGGTAGCCTTCGTAGGCCTCGGTAGCCCTGATCACGTTGCTGGCCAGGGTTTCGATCTCGTAGATCACGTTGGAGAGGATCGAGGTGGCGCTGAGCGCACCGAACATCATGTAGAAGCGCTCGCCGCCAAAGCGGGTTTCCAGGCCAATGCTCGACAGCGGGAACAGCTGTCGGCTGAGCAGCACTTCTTCATTGAAGGCCGGCACGTCGGTCACGTCGCTTTGCGGCCAGAGCAGGGCTTCGACCAGGATCTGCTCGCCGGACAAGGCGACGAACAACGGCAGGTCGCCGTATTCACGCATGGTCACGTGCAAGCTCGGTTCGGCGCCTTCCAGCAGTTCAACGCTGGCTTCGCCGCTGCTGAACAGCTCGGTAGCCATCAGGGCCTGGCACAGCGATCGGGCATTCCAGATCTGCGGCATGCTCATTTCTCCATCCTTTTCCACAGGAGCCAGCCCTTGGACGGGCTGACGCAGTTTGCGTTCAACCGCCAGCAACGCCTGGGCGTTCTCCGGCAGTATCCAGACTTCCTTTTTCACCAGGCCTTGATCACGCAGGCGCTGACGGAATAAACGTTGGTAATGGGCTGAGGATTTGTTTTCCATGGCGCACAGACTAGAACATCACATGTAAGACTTTCAATTCATTACATGTAAGTTTTTGATCGGGTATTTGTAACGAGATTTATCAGGCATCTCGCTCAGACAAGAGCAAAAAACCGTCACTGACATAGACCAGATTGCGTCCTTTGCAAGCGCTTTTTCTCGAAAGGCGTCATTAAACCCGTCACCAAAGGGAATGAGAAGCACAATTATCTTGGCGCGCACCTGGGAATCATCAATGAAGGCCAGTGCCGGACGCTGCCTTAATCACCAGCAATGGTCTAGGCTAGGCGGATTTTCCTGCCCAGCGGATGCCCCATGAACAGTCTCAGCAAGCCCCTCGCCGGATTGAAAGTGATCGAACTCGGCACCCTGATCGCCGGCCCCTTCGCCTCGCGCATCTGCGCCGAGTTCGGTGCCGAGGTGATCAAGGTCGAGTCTCCGGACGGCGGCGACCCGTTGCGCAAGTGGCGCAAGCTGTATGAGGGCACTTCGCTGTGGTGGTTCGTCCAGGCCCGCAACAAGAAGTCCCTGACCCTGAACCTCAAGCACCCCGAAGGCCTGGCGGTGCTCAAGCAGCTGCTGGGCGAAGCGGACATCCTGATCGAGAACTTCCGCCCCGGCGTGCTGGAAAAACTCGGCCTGGGCTGGGACGTGCTGCACGCCCTGAACCCGAAACTGGTGATGGTGCGCCTGTCCGGTTTCGGCCAGACAGGACCGATGAAGGATCAGCCGGGCTTCGGCGCGGTGGGCGAATCCATGGGCGGCCTGCGCTACATCACCGGCTTCGAGGACCGCCCGCCAGTGCGCACCGGGATCTCCATCGGCGACTCCATCGCCGCCCTGTGGGGCGTTATCGGCGCGCTGATGGCCCTGCGTCATCGCGAGGTCAACGGCGGCCAGGGGCAAGTGGTGGACGTGGCGCTGTATGAGGCGATCTTCGCCATGATGGAGAGCATGGTTCCGGAGTTCGACGTGTTCGGCTTCATCCGCGAGCGCAGCGGCAACATCATGCCCGGCATCACGCCTTCTTCGATCCACACCAGCGCCGACGGCAAGCATGTGCAGATCGGCGCCAACGGCGACGCGATCTTCAAGCGCTTCATGCACCTCATCGGCCGCGACGACCTGGCCAACGACCCGGCCCTGGCCAGCAACGACGGGCGCGACAGCCGCCGCGACGAACTCTACGGGGTGATCGACCGCTGGGTGGCGTCCCTGCCCCTGGAACGGGTGCTGGAGCAACTGAACCAGGCCGAAGTCCCGGCCAGCCGGATCTTCAGCGCTGAAGACATGTTCAACGATCCGCAATTCCTCGCCCGGGAAATGTTCCTCCAGGCCAAGCTGCCGGACGGCAAGGCCTTCAAGATGCCCGGCATCGTGCCGAAACTCTCGGAGACGCCCGGCTCCGCAGACTGGGTCGGCCCGGAACTCGGCGAACACTCCAGCGAAGTCCTGGCGAGCCTGGGCTACAGCAGCGAACAGATCGAAAACCTGCGCAACTCTGGGGCAATCTAAGCTGAAACCGCCGTCTCACACCCATACACCACCACCGGTACATCGCCGCCCGAGGCTCGCTCCTGGCCGACTGACCTGGGTCCTGGCGGCCTGCCTGCTGTGGCTGCCCTGCACGCCCGGCCACGCCGGTGAAATGCTCACCTGGCTGCTGCGCGACCTGCCACCGCTGAATATCTTCGAAGGCTCGCAGAAGGACCGTGGCGTGGTCGATCTGCTGATGCCGCAATTGATCGCCAGCCTGCCGGAGTACCAGCACGAACTGGCCCGGGTCAATCGCGCCCGAGGCATGCAGATGCTGCGCGACCCCAGCTTCACTTGCGACCCGGCGCTGATCTGGAGCAAGGAGCGCGCGCAGTGGATCGTCTTTTCCATCACCAGCTTTCGCGTATTGAGCAATGGCCTGGCGATCCGCCGCGCCGACCGCGAACAGCTCACCCGCTTCATCCATGACGGCAAGGTCGACCTGCATGGCCTGCTCGAAAGCGGCAAGGAACTGATCGGCGTGGTGGCCGAGCGCAGCTACGGACAACAGCTCGACAGCCTGTTACAGCAGGTTCCACCCGAGCAGATTCGCGCCCACTACGGCAACGATGCCCTCGGCAGCCTGCTGCAGATGCAACGCCTGGGCCGCCTGCAATTGCTCCTGGGCTACTGGCCGGAAATCCGCTACCAGGCCGAGCAACAGGGAATCGCCCCAGAGGATCTGGAGTTCTATCCGATCGAAGGCATCAGCCAGTATCAGGAAATCCACGTCGGCTGCTCCGACACCCCACAGGGCAGACAGGCCATAGCCAAGATCGACCAGACCCTGCTCAAGCTGCGCGAAGAGCGCCTGGTGGAGCTGTACGCTGCCTGGCTGGACCCCGGGATGCGCGACCAATACCGCGCTGACGCCCGCGCCTATTTCCAGGGCCTGCGGGACCACTGACGAATTCCGGGCAAAAGAAACCCCGAGAAGTGGGGAGACGACTCGGGGTTAAACGCGGTCTTTGACGACCGGTACCAGCCGGCTACAAGCACCGGAGCACAATGCCTGATCCTGCTGATACCGAGTCTGACTGATGCACGGGCGGGAAGGTTCCGTAAAAATTTGCATCAGCGGTGCTGATCGAACACCTTGCCTTGGGCGGCGTGGCGCAACGCCGCGATGACACAGGGCTCCAGCCGGCCTTCGGCGATCAGCAGGTCACGATGCAGACCGTCGACCACATCGGTGAGCAAGCGCTTGTCGGTGAGCTGGGCCTGATTGACCTCACGCTCCAGCACGATGGCGCCAGCGCTGTTCTTCAGTGTCACCAGGCATTCGCCGCGGCTGCCACAAGACATCAGCGTGACCTGGTAGGGACTCAACGACTCACTCAACAAAAGACTGATACTTTCCATCTAGATCACCACTCAATAGCTCGAATTAGAGGTTCGAAAACAAAAATGCCGGTAGCTTTCTGACATTCAAGTGACCATCGCTCAGAGAAGAAAGTTCGCCACACCTACTGCTGCCGACCTGAGTCAATCGAGCATGCACGGGTAACATGACAGATATAAAACGACCAACCAGGCGCAACCCACGCCGCCGTTGCATTGGAGCCCAAGCTTTGAAAGCAATGTCGAACAACAGAGTGCGCATCATCCTTGCCGACGACCACCCGATCTTCCTGATCGGCCTGCGTGCCGTGCTGGAGCAAAACGACAGCTTGATGATCGTCGGTGAAGCCAGCTCCCCCTCCGCCCTCGTGCAATTGCTGCAGGACACGGAATGCGATGTGCTGGTAACGGATTTCATGATGCCCGAGGAGCAACAGAACGACGGCCTGCGCCTGCTCGAACAACTGCGCCGGCATCATCCCGAGCTCCCCATCGTGGTGGTGACCATGCTCAACCACGCCGGACTGTTCCGCTCGATCCTCGATCTCGGCGTGATGGGCCTGCTGAGCAAGGCCAGCCTGGCCGATGAGTTGCCGTCCGCCATTGCCCGGGCGCGACAGCACAAACGCTATATTGCCCAGGCCATCAAGCGGGCCCTGAGCCTTGCCGGCGAAGTAGGCCCGGATCGGCTGGTATCCACCGATCAACTGTCCCCCCGGGAACTGGAAGTGATCCGCCTGCTGGCCGCCGGACATGCCGTGGGGGAAATAGCCACCCGGCTCAACCGCAGCAAACAGACCGTCAGCGCGCAGAAAGTCAGCGCCATGCGCAAACTGGGTCTTTCCAGCGAAGCGGCGCTATACATCTACGTTCAGGAACATGGGCTGTCCTAGGCACACAAACCGGCCACCTGCTCATCAGCTCCGTTGCAATCTGCCCCTGGAGTCTGCGCCAGCCATTGACGCATCTCGGCGGCGCTCATCGGTGGCGCGATAAAACAACCCTGCAGATGAACCGCCCCCAACGCCCTGGCCGCCAAACAGTCGGCCTCGCTCTCGATGCCCGTCACGACCACCGCCAGGGACATGCGCCGCGCCATGCTCGTCGCGCCAGCGACCAGTGCCAGCTTGCGTTCATCGCCAGCCATGCCTGCAACAAACACCGGAGGGATCTTCAGCTCGGTAAAAGGCAACTCCAGCAGGCGCTGCAGACTGGTACCGCCAGTACCGAAATCACCTATGGACAACTTGCAGCCCAGCATCCGCAGGCGCAACAGTGCTTCGACATGGGCGGTATCGGTTTGCAATTGGGTGGTGTCGACCAGCTCCAGGGTCAACATCCGCGCCGGGACTTCGAAGCGCCTGAGCAAGGCCTCCAACTGACGAGGGAACAGTGGCCGCTCAAGGATGCCGGTGGGAATGTTCACGGCAATCGGCAGCCAGTAGCCCAGCACCAGCTTCACTCCGGCCACCAACTCAAGTGCCTGCTCCAGCATGTGCCAGGTGAAGAGCTCTTGCAGGCCGGCGAACTCGATCAGGGGAAGAAACTCGCCAGGCATCAGCAAGCCCCGCTCGGGGTGCTGCCAGCGGGCCAGTGCCTCGACCCCCTGCAGCCCGCCCTGCGGGTGGATGACTGGCTGAAAGTGCGCCACACCGCAGCCCAGCACCGCCGCCAGCCCCTCGTCCACGGTCACGGCCTGGCGAACAAAGGGTTCAAGGCACAGCAAGTCCCGCAGCAGTGCCTGATTCAACTCGGGGCCATCAGCTCTGGCGTGCAGCTGATAGGCACACAGCAAGTCACCAATCACCGCGGCCGAAGCCGGCTTGGGCAAGCATGCGAGCACTTTCAGGCCCAACTCACGGGCCATGTCGGACGCGCCTTCGAGCACGTCCGGCTCTGCATCGCTGAGAATGATCAGGGCCTTGGCCTGCTGCCGCTGGGCCAGATCGCGGATCAGTTCCAGACCATCAGCCTGCTCCAGGTACAGATCGCAGATGGCGATATCCACCGGCCCCTTGCTGTCCAGCGAACGCCGCGCGGCTGCCACGCTCTCAGCCGCCAGCACGTTGAAAACGCCATTGGCGTTGAGCATCTGGTGCAAGGCCATCAACTGGAACGAGTTATCTTCGAGAATCAGCACGTTAAGCGTATGCATGGGGCAACCTCCGAGACGGCGCAAGTGAGAACAATCCACTAGGAGCCGACACGGTAATCAGACATATCCGAAGCACACATAGGACAAGTCTTATTCGCCCAACGCCGCCTGAATGTCGCTGCGCAACACCCTCATCACGTCCTGCAACTCCGGCCATTGGCTGGCAAGCGCTTCTGCCTGCTGCCCCTTGACCAGCTCTTCCAACGCAATACAGGCCTTGGCCAGGGGCAAGGCGTCAATCAGGCAACACACCCCCTTGAGCCGGTGCAAGGTGCCTCCCAGCCCCCTCCAATCCTGTGCCGCCAGGGCCTCCTCCAGCGCTTGCTGCTCCTGGTCAAGATTACGCAGCAACTCCTGCAACATTCGCTGCAGCACCGGTTCATCGGCCTGAGTCATCCCGCGCAAGGTCTGGATATTGAATGACAGCGCAGGCAGAAAACGGGCAAGGGACTGGGCCAGTTGATCCAGGGTCACAGGTTTGACCAACAACTGATCCATGCCGGCGCGCTCGCAGCGCTCTCGTTCGTCTTCGAAGGCATTGGCGGTACAGCCGATCACCGGACAGCGCTGGCGCCCCTCTTGCGCCTCGATCCGGCGGATGGCCTCGGTCAGTGCATAGCCACTCATCTGCGGCATGTTGCAATCGGTCATCAGCACATCAAAGGCCCCGGAGCGCCACTGCTGCAGTGCCTCCTGAGCATTGTCACAGGCCACGACCCGATGCCCGAGAAACATCAACTGCTGGCTCAGGACCATGCGATTGGCGCTCAAGTCGTCCACCACCAGCACCTCGATGCTGCGGCTTGGCGGGCGTTCGGCAGACGGTGACGCTTGCGGCTCAAGATCGTCGCTGACCCGTTCCAGATACAGCTCGATGCTGACCACGGTTCCGGCACCCGGCTCGCTCGACAGGTGAATGCGCCCGCCCATCAACTCGATCAGTTGCCGACAGATGCTCAGGCCCAACCCGGTGCCACCATAAGTCGAGGACGTCATGGCATCGGCCTGAACAAAGGGCGTGAAAATGTTCGCCTGCTGCTCGGCACTGATGCCCGGGCCGGTGTCGGCAACACTGATGCGCAGGCACTCGACACCCTGCTCGTCAGGCTGACGCTCAACCGTCACCCGCACCTCACCTTCAGCGGTGAACTTCAGGGCGTTGCTCAGCAGGTTGTGCAGGACCTGGCGCAGGCGCAATGGGTCGAAAACATAACGGCCCTGGGCGGCTGCGCTGAACAGCAACTGCAGATGCACCCCCTGGTTACGCGCCGTTACTTCGAACAACTGCCGGACACTTTCAAAAAATGGCTTGAGGGCGGTGACCTGTGGCACCAGTTGCATGTGTCCCGCTTCGATCTTGGCTAAATCCAGGCTATCCCCCATCAGGCTGATCAGCTCCTGGGCAGACTGATAAGCCACCCGCAACGCCTCGGAAAACGGCACGCCGCGAATCCTCGCCTGCTCCTTTTCCAGCTCAAGCAGGCCAACGATCGCAGTCATCGGCGTGCGGATCTCATGGCTCATGGTGGAGAGAAAAGCACTTTTCGCGGCGTTGGCCTGATCCGCCGCCTGGCGCGCATCCAGCAACTGATTCTCCAGATGCTTGCGCTCGGTAATGTCGATCCAGCCACCCAACAGGCCCTGCAGGTGCCCCTCGGCACTGTAGAACGGCACAGTCCATTGATAAGCGTGTATCAGACCGTGGCGCGTCTGCACTTGCCGGTCGGCGAACACCGATTGCTCCGAAGCGAGCAACTGCATGATCTCGGCATGTATCAGGCGCGCCGTCTCGGGGGGCAGCAGATCAAGTTCGGTCAATTGCCGCCCCCGAATCAGCTCCAGGCTCGTGCCCAATTGCTGCTCATAGCTCTTGTTGCAGGTAATCAGGCGTCCCTCCAGGTCTCGGACAAAGATCGGGTTGGGGATGCCATCGAGCAACGCGCGCATGAACGCCAACTGATCGTTGAGCCGCTTCTCGGCATTCAGGCGCTGCTGAATCTGCAGCTTGAGGCGACTGCTCCAGGCCAGGGACGCCAGTCCGAACAACAGGGCCGTGGCAACAGCCCAATACACCCAGGTCGGCACTCGCTGCCAGGCCGGCATCGGCACCGGCGTGGCCCCCAGCCATTTGAGACGGATGGCGCTGAGCTCCGCGACTGGCAGCGCCTCAAGCGACTTGTTCAAGATGCTCAGCAGTTCGGGCTGATCCTTGCGCACCGCAAACTCGTCGGCAGACCAGGTGCCTTCGACACTGCGCCCCACTCGCAGTCCGTCGTCAGCCAGGTTCAAACCCTGAACCTGAACCTCGTTCTGAATGGTCGCCCGGGCCTCACCGCTACTCACCAGGGCCCGAGCCTCTTCATAGTTGGAGACGCTGCGCAAGCGGATGTCGGGGTAGTTACGGCGGATAAAGCTTTCAAGGGTATGGCGGGCCGGCAGCGCCAGTACCTCGCCGGCCAGCTGTTCCAGGCTGCTCAGGCGTCGATCCTCGGAACGCACGACAAACACCCAGGCAGCACCGCCAAAGGCATGGGAAAAATTCAGAAACAGCCGCCGGTCCTCACTGGCGGTCAAGGTGGAGTTCATCTGCGCCTGCCCGCTCTCCAGCAACTCCAGGGTCTGTGCTGTAGAGAGGCTCTCCTTGTGCACAAAATGCAGACCGGTCATGCGCGAGATGCGGTTGAGCAAATCGATGTTCAGACCCGCCCAGCGCCCCTCCTTGTCCTTGAACACGCTGGGCGGATACTGCTGGGACGCGACCATCACATGGGGGTGCTGGAGAATCCAGGCCTGCTCCTCGGCGCTGAGCTCGATGCGCTCACCCGATATGTTCGCTCCCAGCCCGGTGGTCCAGCGGGCCTGTATTTCCCGCTGCAAGGATTCATCGATGCTCTGCAGCGCCTGCTCCAGCAGGCCTGCCAGCACGGCGTTGTCATCACGGGTGGCAAAGGCGAAGCCCGTCGGTGGCAAACGGCTTTCATCCTCAATCCGCACCGCCAGGTAAGGACGCAGGGCCTTGTAGGCACGCACGATGATCTCATTGCCGATGAAGGCGTCGGCGTCGCCCTGGTTCAAAGCTTCCAGGCCGCTGTAAAGATTGGGCGAGAGCATGATCTGACTGTTCGGGTACGCCGCATGCACTTGTTCGGCGTTGGCATAGCCGTCCAGCAGCACCAGTTTCTTGCCGGCCAGATCATCACTGGGGCTCGAGCCGTCGCGGCGTACCACCACCACGGCCCGGTCGGGCATGTAGTCACTGGTGAAGCGCAGCCCCGAGAGGCCGCGCTCATAGCCATTGGCGCTGGTCAGCACATCGATGGTGCCATTGCGCAGCGCTTCGACCGCCTGCTCGCGCTCGGAAAACCCCAGGACTTCCATCTTCACGTCCAATCGCTCGCCCACCAGACCGAGGTAATCAGCGCTGATGCCCTGATAACGATTGCGGTCCCGGGTGATATCGATGGGCTGGTAGTCATCAATGGCGATTCCCACCCTGAGACGTGGATGGGCCGCCAGCCATTGGCGCTCGGCGGGGGCCAAGGTCAGGGGTCCCAGATCGGCGAATGACGGCACCAGCTTGAAGGGCAGATTCTTCACCGTGCTGGCCAGCGCAATACTCCAGAGCAGGGCCCAACCCAGCAGGCCCGCCACCAGCAGGCCCAGGACACGCCGCCCCCTGTAAGTTTGACGAAGCATCATCCAGGCCTCCCTGCCCCTGGCGGGCCAAGCTTGCACATGAAAAAACAAAGCCCGTCAGGAGACGGGCTTCGTGGACGACAAGACCAAGGGATCAGAGTGGCTTGCCACGATTGCCGTGCTGGCTGACAAAAGCCTGCACCGCTTTCAGGTCGTTGGCCAGGACCGTGCAACGCTCTTCACGCTGGAACAGGTCGGACAGGTGCGCCGGCAGTTCCAGAGCCTTGCCGACACCGGCCTTCTCCACCGCGTCCGGGAACTTCACCGGGTGCGCGGTGCCCAGGATTACCATCGGCGTGTCCAGGCTGCGGCGGCACTCACGGGCGGCCTTGACGCCGATCGCGGTGTGCGGGTCCAGCACTTCGCCGGTCTGGGCGAAGACTTCGGCGATGGTTTCGCAGGTCTGCTCATCGTTCACCGCCAGGGAGTCGAACAGCTTGCGCGCTTCGGTCCAGCGGTCCTGCTCGACGCTGAAACCGCCACCTTGCTTGAAGCTGTCCATCAGGCCGGCCAGGGCGGCGCCATTGCGACCGTGCAGGTCGAACAGCAAGCGCTCGAAGTTCGACGAAACCATGATGTCCATGGACGGCGACAGGGTCGCGTGCAGGGTTTCCTTGACGTACTGATTGCCGCTCATGAAGCGGTGCAGGATGTCGTTGCGGTTGGTGGCGACGATCAGTTGGCTGATCGGCAGGCCCATGTTGCGCGCCAGGTAGCCGGCGAAGATGTCGCCGAAGTTGCCGGTAGGCACCGAGAACGCGATGGAGCGCGCCGGGCCGCCCAGCTGCAGGGCCGCATGGAAGTAGTAGACGATCTGGGCCATGATCCGCGCCCAGTTGATCGAGTTCACCGCCACCAGGCGCGTGCCCTTGAGGAAGCCCTGGTCGGCGAAGCTGGCCTTGACCATTTCCTGGCAGTCGTCGAAGTTGCCTTCGATGGCGATGTTGTGGATGTTCTCGCCGAGGATGGTAGTCATCTGCCGGCGCTGCACTTCCGATACACGGTTGTGCGGATGCAGGATGAAGATGTCGACGTTGTCGCAACGCTTGCAGCCTTCGATGGCCGCCGAACCGGTGTCACCGGAGGTGGCGCCAATGATCACCACGCGCTCGCCGCGCTTCTCCAGCACGTAATCCAGCAGGCGACCCAGCAATTGCAGGGCGAAGTCCTTGAACGCCAGGGTCGGGCCGTGGAACAGCTCCAGCACCCACTCGTTGCCGTTGAGCTGACGCAGCGGCGCGATGGCGTTATGGGAGAAGGCCCCGTAGGTTTCTTCGAGGATCTTCTTGAAATCGGCATCCGGAATGCTGCCGGTGACGAACGGGCGCATGACCCGGAACGCCAGCTCGTGATACGGCAGGCCGGCCCAGGAAGCGATTTCTTCCTGGGTGAAACGTGGCAGGTTCTCCGGTACGTAGAGACCGCCGTCGCTGGCCAGGCCGGCCAGCAGCACATCTTCGAAATTCAGGGCCGGTGCCTGGCCACGAGTACTGATATAGCGCATGGGGACAAACCTTCGGTTTGAGCTGCAAGTTGCAAGCTACAAGCGACAAGTCAGAGCAGTTGCGCTTCTGGCTTGCCGCTTGGCACTTGCAGCTTGCCGCTGCTTCAATTGAGATGTTCGACGCGGATGCGGACCACTGGGCCGACGACGCCCTGCAGGGCCTCCAGCGCAGTAATCGCGTCGTTGATGTGCTGCTCCAGAACGCGGTGGGTCAGCAGGATCATCGGCACCAGGCCGTCCTGCTCTTCCACTTCCTTCTGCATGATCGATTCGATGTTGATGCCGCGCTCCGAGAGGATGCTTGCCACCTGGGCCAGCACGCCCGGGTGATCCTTGGCCTGGATGCGCAGGTAGTAGGCGCTCTCGCAGGACTCGATCGGCAGGATCGGGTGATCGGACAGGGAGTCCGGCTGGAAGGCCAGGTGCGGCACGCGGTTTTCCGGGTCGCTGGTCATGGCGCGAACCACGTCCACCAGGTCGGCCACCACCGAGGAAGCGGTCGGCTCCATGCCGGCGCCAGCGCCGTAGAACAGGGTCGAACCGGCAGCGTCGCCATTGACCATGACCGCGTTCATCACGCCGTTGACGTTGGCGATCAGCCGATCGGCCGGGATCAGGGTCGGGTGCACCCGCAGCTCGATACCCGCCTCGGTGCGACGCGCCACGCCCAGGTGCTTGATGCGGTAGCCCAGGGCTTCGGCGTAGTTCACGTCGGCGGTGGTCAGCTTGGTGATGCCTTCGGTGTAGGCCTTGTCGAATTGCAGCGGGATACCAAAGGCGATGGACGCCAGGATGGTCAGCTTGTGCGCGGCGTCGATGCCTTCGACGTCGAAGGTCGGATCGGCTTCGGCGTAACCCAGGGCCTGGGCCTCGGCCAGCACGTCTTCGAAGGTGCGGCCCTTCTCGCGCATTTCCGAAAGGATGAAGTTGCCGGTGCCGTTGATGATCCCCGCCAGCCAGTTGATGCGGTTGGCCGACAGGCCTTCGCGGATCGCCTTGATCACCGGGATGCCACCGGCCACGGCAGCTTCGAAGGCCACGATCACGCCCTTCTCCTGGGCCTTGGCGAAGATCTCGTTACCGTGCACGGCGATCAGCGCCTTGTTCGCGGTGACCACGTGCTTGCCGTTCTCGATGGCCTTGAGCACCAGCTCACGAGCTACGGTGTAGCCACCCACCAGCTCGATGACGATATCGATCTCGGGATTGGTGGCCACGGCGAAGACATCGTTGGTAATCGCAATACCGGTCGTTTGGAACTGCGGCTTTGGCGTACGGGTAGCAATTTGCGCTACTTCGATTCCACGCCCGGCACGGCGGGCAATCTCCTCGGCGTTGCGCTGAAGTACGTTTAGGGTACCGCCACCGACAGTACCCAGCCCACAGATGCCTACTTTGACCGGATTCACTCTGAACTCCCCATAAAACGGCCGACTCAAGGCCGGCCGTAGAATACAGCCGCAACCTGCGCGGCTCTCTATTAATGGTCCGCAGGCTTGCGCCGGCGGACCATGATCGTCAAAGGCTAGCGTGACGATGCAGGATTATTTCGCACCCAGCGCCAGTTTGGCGATCTGCGGTGCCGGCTGGTAGCCGGGAATTACCTGACCATCGGCCAGAACGATGGCCGGCGTGCCATTGACACCGATCGACTGACCCAGGGCGAACTGCTTGGACACCGGGTTATCGCACTTGGCGGCCTTGATTTCCTTGCCGTCGACCATCTTGTCCATCGCGGCTTTCTTGTCCGCCGAGCACCAGACCGCCTGCAGCTGTTCGTCACCCGGCGAGCCCAGGCCCTGACGCGGGAATGCCACGTAGCGCACTTCCACACCCTGCTTGTTCAGCGCCGGGATTTCCGCGTGCAGCTTGTGGCAGTAAGGGCAGGTGGTGTCGGTGAATACGGTGATGTGGGTCTTGGTTTCGCCAATGGCCGGATAGACCACAGTTTCTGCGACCGGAATGCCGTTGATCAACTTGGAAATGCCCAGACGCTCGGTTTTTTCCGTGAGATTCACCGGCTTGCCGTCCTTGAGCTGGAACAAATAGCCCTGAACCACGAACTGGCCGTCGGCGCTGGCGTAGAGTACGCGACTGCCCTTGAGCTTGACCTCATACAGGCCCGCCAGGGGGCTGGCGGTGATGCTCTCCACCGGCACTTCGAGCTGCAGCGTTTCGAGGCTCTTGCGGATGGCTTTCTCGGCACTGTCATCGGCCACGGCGAAGGTGCTGAGCAACGCCAGGGAGGCGGCGGCAATAATCTGGGTCAAACGCATGGGAACTCCTGAAGGCGGGCAAATGGGCAAACGCCAAGGCTGGTCGGGATCAAACCCGGGCAAACACCCTTTTTGCAAACCGGCAAAGCCTATCACATCTGTTTGCCGGCACCGACTACGGGCGACGCAAAGCGCCACTCGGGAGCCAAATCAACCCCGCGGGTGATGCTTGGCGTGCAGATCCTGAAGGCGGGCACGGGCCACATGGGTGTAGATCTGGGTGGTGGACAGGTCGCTGTGGCCCAGCAGCATCTGCACCACCCGCAGGTCGGCACCATGATTGAGCAGGTGCGTAGCGAAGGCATGGCGCAGGGTATGGGGCGACAGCGCCTTGCCGATCCCGGCGACCTTGGCCTGGTGCTTGATCCGGTGCCAGAAGGTCTGTCGGGTCATCTGCTCGCCGCGCTGGCTGGGAAACAGCACATCGCTGGGCCGCCCGCCGAGCAACTCGGCACGGCCATCGCGCAGGTAGCGCTCGACCCAGACAATCGCTTCCTCGCCCATGGGCACCAGGCGCTCCTTGCTGCCCTTGCCCATGACCCGCAACACGCCCTGGCGCAGATTGACCTGTTCCAGGGTCAGGCTGATCAGTTCGGTGACCCGCAACCCACAGGCATAGAGCACTTCAAGCATGGCGCGGTCGCGCTGGCCGATGGCCTCGCTCAGGTCCGGGGCGGCCAACAGCGCCTCGACATCCGCTTCCGACAGCGACTTGGGCAACGGCCGCCCCAGTTGCGGCATGTCGATCCGCAGGGTCGGGTCGACCTCAATCAGCTTTTCCCTGAGCAGATAGCGGTAGAACCCGCGCAGGCCGGAAAGAAACCGCGCCGTCGAACGGGGCTTGTAAGCCTGTTCCACGCGCCAGGCGAGGTGATCGAGGATCAACTCGCGACCGGCTCGCGGCAGTTCCAGCCCCTGCTCCTGCAGCCAACCGTTGAACAGCGCCAGATCGCTGCGATAAGCGTCGCGGGTGTTGTCGGACAAACCTTTCTCCAACCACAAGGCATCGAGAAAACGGTCGATCAGGGGGTGGTCGATGGCGGGCATAAAGACTCGAAAGGCGCGACCCAGGGGGCACGGGCAAAAAAATAGTGAACTGCACAGAGGGTCGCTAGTCTTTCATAGCCAGCCATTTCAAGGAACAGGGTGCATTGATGAGCGAACAACAGATTCTGCTGGCCTTCGGCGGCATCGGCGTGGCGGCACTGTGCTGCCAGTGGCTGGCCTGGAGGCTGAAACTGCCGGCCATTCTGTTCCTGCTGCTCAGCGGCATCCTGGCCGGGCCGGTGCTGGGCTGGCTCGACCCGCAGGAAATGTTCGGCCCGCTGCTGATGCCCCTGGTGTCGCTGGCGGTAGCGCTGATCCTGTTCGAAGGCAGCCTGACCCTGCATCTCTCCGAGTGGCGCGAGATCGGTAGCGTGGTCCACCGCCTGGTCACCCTCGGCGCGCTGTCCACCTGGGCGGTGATCACCCTGGCCACCCATTGGCTGCTGGGCTTCGACTGGATGCTGGCTTTGCTGTTCGGCACCCTGACCCTGGTCACCGGACCGACGGTGATTGTGCCGATGCTGCGGGTGGTGCGCCCCAAGGCCTCGATCGCCAACATCCTGCGCTGGGAAGGCATCGTCATCGACCCGATCGGCGCCCTGCTGGCAGTGGTGGTCTACAGCTTCATCATCGCCAGCGCCGCCGGCGAGGGCCTGAGCCATAGCCTGCTGACCTTCGGCGGAGTGATTCTCTGCGGCAGCCTGTTCGGCATCGCCGGCGGCTGGGTGCTGGGCAGCATCATGCGCCGCCAGTGGCTGCCGGAATACCTGCACAACCTGGCGACCCTGGCCGCGGTGCTGGGGATATTCATTGCCTCCAACCAGGTGATGCATGAATCCGGACTGCTGGCCGTGACCCTGATGGGCATGTGGATGGCCAATATGAAAGGTGTGGATGTCCGGCACATCCTGCACTTCAAGGAAAACCTCAGTGTGCTGCTGATTTCCGGGCTGTTCATCCTGCTGGCGGCCCGCCTGGACCTCAAGGCGCTGATCGCCCTGGGCCCGCTGGTGCTGATCCTGCTGCTGGTGATCCAGTTCATCGCCCGCCCGTTGAACGTGCTGCTGTCCACCGCCGGGTCGAATCTCAACTGGCGCGAACGCGCCCTGCTGGCATGGATTGCCCCACGAGGGATTGTTGCCGCGGCGGTATCGGCGATCTTCGCCATCCGCCTGGACGAGGCCGGCCACCAGGGCGCGTTGCTGCTGGTGCCACTGACCTTCGCCGTGATCATCGGCACCGTGGTCCTGCAAAGCGCTACCGCCCGGCCCTTGGCGCGCCTGCTGAAGGTCGCGGAACCCGCCCCCAGCGGCTTCCTGATTGTCGGCGCCAACGGCCCGGCACGCACCATCGCCAAGGCTTTGCAGCAGTTGGGCAGCCGGGTGCTGCTGACCGACTCCAGCTGGGAGAACATCCGTGCAGCGCGCATGGAAGGCCTGCCCACGTATTTCGGCAATCCGGCCTCGCAGCACGCCGACGCACACCTGGATCTGGTGGGTCTGGGGCATCTGCTGGCGCTCTCGCCTTCAGGCGAACTCAACACCCTGGCTGCCATGCGTTTTCGTCATGACTTCGGCCATCAGCGCCTGTTCGCCCTGGCCAACAGCCAGGAAAGCCGACGCACCGACAAGCACCGCGCCAGCCACGAACACCGCGGCCAACTGCTGGGCAGCGAGGCCCTGACCTACACCAAGCTGGCCAGCCTGCTGGGCCAGGGCGCGGAGCTGTACAGCACACACCTGACCGAAACCTTTGACTGGGACGACTACCAGGCCTTGCACGGTGAACGCGCGACCTTGCTGTTCGCCCGCGACAGCAACGGCTGGGTGCATGTCGTCACCCCGGAAAGCGGCCTCAAGCCAGCGCCGGGCTGGACCCTGCTGGCGCTGATCCAGCCGGAGTCCCTGTAACCGAGCTCCCCTGTAGGAGCTGGCTTGCCAGCGAAACGGCCCGAGCCCCCCGTTCGCCGGCACACCGCCTGCTACGCTGCAAACCCCGGAAGCACCGGCACTGGACGCTTGTCGTCATCAATGGCGACGAAACTGAACAGGCCATGAATGGCCTTCTCCCTTCCGTCGCAGCTCATGCTTTCGACAAATACCTCGACTTCGACCTTGAGGCTGGTGTTGCCCACCGTCACCACCCGCCCGACCAACTCGACGATCGAACCCGCGGCAATCGGATGCTTGAAGTCAATGCGGTCGGTGGACACCGTCACCAGCGGCAAGCGACAGAAACGCGTGGCCGCAATGAACGAAACCTCATCCATCCAGGCCAGGGCCGTGCCGCCGAACAGGGTGTTGTGATGGTTGGTGGTGGAGGGGAATACCGCCTTGGTCACGCGGGTCACCGAAAGCTCGGTACGGCGCTGGATTTCTTGCTCGCGAGGGGACATCGGTCAACTGCCTGAAACATTGATGAGGGATAAATGACGGGCAACAAAAAAGCAGCCCGTAGGCTGCTTTTTTCTGCATCGGAAGCTGGACTTAAGCCAGTTTTTCCTTGATGCGAGCTGCTTTACCCGACAGGTCGCGCAGGTAGTACAGCTTGGCTTTACGCACGTCACCGCGACGCTTGACAGCCATGCTGTCGATCTGCGGGGAGTAGGTCTGGAAAGTACGCTCTACGCCAACGCCGTTGGAGATTTTACGTACGGTGAACGCGCTGTTCACACCGCGGTTGCGCTTGGCGATAACTACGCCTTCGAACGCCTGCAGACGGGAACGATCGCCTTCCTTCACTTTCACCTGAACGACAATGGTGTCGCCCGGGGCAAAGGCTGGGATCTCTTTGGTCATCTGCTCTGCTTCGAGTGCAAGGATGATTTTGTTGGTCATGCTGTGCTCCTAAGGTAAATCGTCGGATCTACCATCGATACGTTGTTAACTATCGTCCCGCTCGCGGAGATATTCCTCGAGCAGCTTCTTCTCTTCTCCAGAAAGCGAGCGGCTTTCCAGAAGATCGGCGCGTCGTTCATAGGTCCGACCAAGGGACTGCTGTAAACGCCAACGCCGGATGTGTGCGTGATTGCCGCTTAGCAATACGTCGGGAACACGCTGATCCGCATACACCTCCGGTCGGGTGTAGTGCGGGCAATCCAGCAGACCGTCCGTGAAGGAATCTTCCTCCGCGGAATCCACATGCCCTAAAGCTCCGGGCAGCAGTCGCGTAACCGCATCAATCAGGACCATCGCCGGCAGCTCGCCACCGGAGAGTACATAGTCGCCAATCGACCACTCTTCATCGACATGAGCTTCAATAAACCGCTCGTCAATGCCTTCATAACGACCAGCAATCAGGATCAATGCATCCTCATTCGCCAACTCGCGCACCGCCGACTGATTCAGTTGACGGCCTTGGGGCGACAGGTAGATCACCTTCGCACCCTCCCCGGCTGCGTTTCTGGCCTGAACCAGTGCATCCTCCAGGGGCTTGATCTTCATCACCATGCCAGGGCCGCCGCCAAACGGGCGATCGTCCACAGTGTGATGTCGATCCGTGGTGTAGTCTCGCGGATTCCAACAGGTCAGCTGCAACAGCCCCTGTTTCACCGCGCGGCTGGTTATGCCGTACTCACTGATGGCGGAAAACATCTCGGGAAACAGACTGATCACTTCTACGCGCAAGTTAGCCACGCTTAGAAATCCGCGTCCCATTCCACCTTCATCTCGCCCGCTGCCAGGTCGACGGCCAACACGCATTGCTCGGTATAGGGCAACAGGCGTTCGCGATCATCCAGGCTGCCAGCGCAAGGCTTGACCACCATTACATCGTTCGAGCCGGTCTCCAGCAGGTGATCGATCTGCCCGAGCAGTTGCCCGAGGGTGTCGATGACCTTGAGACCTTGCAGCTGGTACCAGTAGTACTCGCCGTCGGTCAGTTCAGGGAACAGGCTGCGCGGCACGCAGATCTCGTAACCGGCCAGAAGACGTGCTTCTTCGCGATCATCAAGACCCTTGAGCTTTGCGACCAGGAACTTGTCGTTCCCGCGTCCGCTGACCAGCTCAACCTGTTTCACGCTACCTTCGCGCTTGAGCGTCCAGGTTTTGTAGTCCAACAGGTTTTTAATCGGATCAGTAAAGGAAAAGACCTTCACTTCGCCGCGAACGCCATGAACAGAGTAGATTTTGCCGATAACGATCAAATCATCAGCAGGAGCTGGCGTCGCGTTCATAGGGTTCAGGCTGCAGCCTTAGCCGATTCCTTCAGCAACTGAGCAACGCGCTCAGAAGGCTGTGCACCCACGCTCAGCCAGTAGGCTACGCGCTCTTGGTTCACGGACAGGCGTACTTCTTGACCACGAGCGATCGGGTTGAAGAAGCCAACTTGTTCTTTGTGCGAACCGTCACGTGGGTTACGGCTGTCGGTCACGGTCAGGTGGTAAAACGGGCGCTTTTTGGAGCCGCCAAGGGCAAGACGGATTGTTAGCATGTGAACATCGTTCCTGTAGTCGGTGCTGCAAATCTAAATGCACAGCGGGCATGGGTGCCCGAAAGGCCGCATATTCTAAGGAATATCCGGACTTTTGCAAATGACTTTTTCCGGCGCCCATCGGCTGCCACTCAGATTTGCCATGAAGCCGTCGCAAGCGACAGCGAGCGGGCTCACCCCAAACGAGGGTTTACCCTGGATTCCACGTCCCCGTGGAAAAAGCGCCGACATGACTGCCGGCGCGGATTCTTCAGATCTTCGGCATGCCGCCGCCGGGCAGCATGCCGCCCATGCCGCGCATCATCTTGGCCATCCCGCCCTTGGCGGAGAACTTCTTCATCATCTTCTGCATCTGCTTGTGCTGCTTGATCAAGCGGCCGATGTCCTGCACCTGGGTACCGGAACCCATGGCGATCCGGCGCTTGCGCGAACCGCTGATCAGCTCAGGGTCGCGGCGCTCGGCCGGGGTCATGGAGTTGATGATGGCTTCCATCTGCTTGAACTGCTTTTCAGCGGCGCTCTGTGCGTTACCCATCTGCGCCAGATTGACCCCGCCGATGTTCGGCAGCTTGTCCATCAGGCCGCCCAGGCCACCCATGTTCTTCATTTGTTGCAGCTGGTCGCGAAAGTCTTCGAGGTCGAAGCCCTTGCCCTTCTTCAGCTTTTTAGCAAGCTTGTCGGCCTTTTCCTTGTCGAGGGTCTGCTCGGCCTGCTCGATCAGGCTGAGCACGTCGCCCATGCCAAGGATCCGCGAAGCGATACGCTCAGGATGGAACGGCTCCAGCGCCTCGCTCTTCTCGCCCATCCCGATGAACTTGATCGGCTTGCCAGTGATGGCCCGCACCGACAGCGCAGCACCGCCACGGGCGTCGCCGTCGACCTTGGTCAGGATCACCCCGGTCAGCGGCAGCGCGTCACCAAAGGCCTTGGCGGTGTTGGCGGCGTCCTGGCCGGTCATGGCGTCGACCACGAACAGGGTTTCCACCGGCTTGATCGCCGCGTGCAGCGCCTGGATCTCGTCCATCATCTCGCTGTCGACGTGCAGGCGACCGGCGGTGTCGACAATCACCACGTCGATGAACTTGAGCTTCGCTTCCTTTATAGCCGCTTCGGCGATGGCCACCGGCTTCTGGCTCAGATCGGACGGGAAGAAGGTCACGCCGATGTCGTTGGCCAGGGTTTCCAGCTGCTTGATCGCCGCCGGACGGTAAACGTCGGCGGACACCACCATCACGCTCTTTTTCTTGCGCTCTTTAAGAAAGCGCGCAAGCTTGCCGGCGGTGGTGGTCTTGCCCGCGCCCTGCAGACCGGCCATCAGCACCACGGCTGGCGGCACGGCACTGAGGTTGAGGTCTTCGTTGGCCGCGCCCATCAGGCTTTCCAGCTCGGCCTGGACGATCTTCACAAAGGCCTGGCCCGGGGTCAGGCTGCGGGACACTTCGGTGCCGACCGCACGCTCCTTCACCGAATTGACGAAGTCCTTGACCACCGGCAACGCGACGTCAGCTTCGAGCAGCGCCATGCGCACTTCGCGCAGGGTGTCTTTGATGTTGTCCTCGGTCAGCTTGGCCTTGCCGGTGACATGGCGCAGCGTCTGCGAGAGACGGTCGGTTAGGTTTTCAAACATGCTCGATCCTTTCAGGCCCAAGGTAGACCGGGGTAATGGCGGCCCAGAGCGTGATAAACAAGTGCTCGATGAGCCTGCGGCGTGGGCAGGTCGCGGATTATAGCGAAGACTGTGCGTGGCGGACACCTCGCCGTCTGCTTGGGTGGACTTTCAGGGCTGTGGGTTCTATGCCAAACTCAGCGACTTTCGGGCCTGCCTAACAGGATTTATGCTCCCCTTGTCACCCAGCTTGCTACCCACCCTCGCCGCCGCCGTCCTTTATGCCGCTGCGACCTTCTATCAAGGCTCTCGCCTGGCCACCGGCGCCAAGGCAAACAAGCGCCTGCTGGTTACGCTGGGCATCCTGGCCCTGCTCGCCCATGGCATCAGCCTGCTGACCCACCTGCTGACTCCGGCGGGCCTGGGCCTGGACTTCTTCAGCGCCGCCAGCCTGATCGCCGCGGCGGTCATCGCCCTGACCCTGCTGGCCTGCTGGCGGATCCCGGTGGAAAACCTGCTGGTGCTGCTGTTCCCCCTGGGCGCCCTGACGGCCCTGCTGGCGCAGTTCGTGCCAACCGGCACCGTGCCGGTGATCGATGAGGAGCCAGGGATTCTCGCCCACATCCTGTTGTCGATCCTGGCCTACGGCATGTTCACCATCGCGGTCTTCCAGTCGTTGCTGCTGCTGGTGCAGGACCACCAGTTGAAGAACAAGCACCCTTCCGGCCTGATCAGGAACTTCCCGCCGCTGCAGACCATGGAAAGCCTGCTGTTCGGCTTTCTCTGGGCCGGCTGGAGCCTGCTGTCACTGTCGCTGATCTCCGGCTGGCTGTTCGTCGAGAACCTGTTCGCCCAGCACCTGGTGCACAAGACCCTGCTGGCCTGCCTGGCCTGGGTGGTGTTCAGCGTGCTGCTGTGGGGCCGCAACCGCCTGGGCTGGCGCGGACACAAGGCGATTCGCTGGACCCTCGCGGGTTTCTGCCTGCTGATGCTGGCGTACTTCGGCAGCAAGCTGGTTCGTGAATACATCCTGCACATCTGACGACCGGCCATGACCGACTCCCTGCCCTCCGGGCCCATGCTCGCGGTAATCGCCCTGCTGATCGTCTGGTCGGGGCTGTTCACTGCCATCGACGCCGCGCAACAGCACCTGCTGACCCAACGCAACGGCTCGCGCTCCGGCGACAAGCCGACAGCGCGACTGGCCTTCCCCAAGGAAAGCCTGATTCTGTGCAATACCCTGTGCCGGGTCCTGGCAGTGATCATCAGCACCTTGCTGGCGCTGTTCTACTGGGCGGAAGAAGGCCCCTGGCTGGCCTGCCTGATCAGCACCAGCGGCTTGCTGGTGCTGGCCGAGTACCTGCCCCGCACCCTGGCTCTGCGCTATCCGGAAGGCACCCTGAGCTTTGGCAACAGCCTGCTGGCCATCCCCATGAAGCTTGTCTATCCCCTGGCCTGGCTGCTCAACGCCATCGGCCAGCTGCTGTTGCGCCCGTTCGCCGCCAAGGCCAGCGCGGTCAAGCACAGCGACGACGATCCGGCGCTGCTGGACGATGAGCCCGCCCCTCAGGAACACCACGCCCTGTCCGGCATCCACGCCCTGGACAACATCACCGTCAACGACATCCTGGTGCCCCGCAGCGAAGTGCAGGGCATCAACCTCGACGACCCGATCGAAGAGATCATTGCCCAACTGCGCCTGAACAAACGCACCCGGCTGCCGGTATTCCACAGCGATATCAATCAGGTCGAAGCGGTGCTCAGCACCCGGCAGATCCGCCACCTGCTGCCTGACGCCAGCCTGACCAAGGAAGCCCTGCTGGCCGCCTGCCACGAACCCTACTTCGTCCCGGAAAGCACCCCGCTGCAACTGCAACTGCTCAACTTCCACAAGCAGCAACGGCGCCTGGGCATGGTGGTGGACGAATACGGCGAGGTGCTGGGCATCGTCACCCTGGAAGACATTCTCGAAGAAATCGTCGGCGAGTTCGAAAGCGAGCACAGCCTGGACAACCCCCACATCCATCCACAGGCCGACGGTCGTTATGTGGTGGAAGGCGCGGCCTCGATTCGCGAACTGAACAAGAGCCTGGGCTGGCACCTGCCCAGCGACGGCCCCAAGACCCTCAACGGCCTGGTCACCGAAGCCCTGGAAACCATTCCCGACAGCGCCGTGTGCCTGAAGATCGGTCGCTACCGCCTGGAGATCCTCGAAACCGAGGAAAACCGCGTCAGCCGCGTGCTGCTCTGGCACACCAGCAGCCCTCCCGCCCGGACCTGACTCGCAGCCGATACCCCACAAGCGCTGTTGCCTGCTCCCTGGCCCTGCGCAACGGGCCCTCGGGCCTGATGCAGTCATGCAAACCCGGCAACCACCACAACCCTTGTTGGATCGTTAGCAGCCTTTCTATAATCGCGCTGCTTACCCAAGCCCCGCAGATCCGCGTGCTACCCGCATCGAAGACGATCCTGCCGGCATCACCCGCCACCGTTCGACGTCACTCCCATCCCGAGTGACGAGCGCGCCAAACCCACATCCCTGGGTGCTCGACCCTAATAATTCGCTCCACAGGAGCACTGACTGTCAGGGATATCCGCATGACGACCAGCACCACCTACGGCGCCTCCGCGCCTGCCCAACCGAGCAATTCAGCCTCTCGGGTGGCCACCGCCAGTTTTATCGGCACCGCCATCGAGTTCTACGATTTCTACGTCTATGCCACCGCCGCCGCCCTGGTGATCGGGCCGGTGTTCTTCCCCCAGAGCTCCGGCACCGCGCAGATGCTCTCGGCCTTCTTGACCTTCGGCATCGCCTTTCTCGCCCGCCCCCTGGGTTCGGCGCTGTTCGGCCATTTCGGCGACCGCATCGGGCGCAAATCGACCCTGGTCGCCTCGCTGCTGCTGATGGGGATCTGTACCACCCTGATCGGCGTGCTGCCGGGCTACGACAGCATTGGCGCCTGGGCACCGATCCTGCTCTGCGTGTTGCGTTTCGGCCAGGGCCTGGGGCTGGGTGGTGAATGGGGCGGAGCCGCCCTGCTGGCCACGGAAAACGCCCCGCCAGACAAACGCGCCTGGTTCGGCATGTTCCCGCAACTGGGCCCTTCCATCGGCTTTCTCGCTGCCAA
Organism: Pseudomonas sp. TKO26; assembly: GCF_003225665.1. Lineage (NCBI taxonomy): Bacteria > Pseudomonadati > Pseudomonadota > Gammaproteobacteria > Pseudomonadales > Pseudomonadaceae > Pseudomonas > Pseudomonas sp. TKO26. The sequence continues at coordinate 416,882 of NZ_QKLN01000002.1, read as the reverse complement.
CGGCCTGTTCCTGACCCTGGCCATGGGCCTGGACGACGAACAGTTCCGCGCCTGGGGCTGGCGCATTCCGTTCCTGCTCAGCGCCGCGCTGGTGATGGTCGGGCTCTACGTGCGCCTGAAGCTGCACGAAACCCCGGTGTTCGCCAACGCCATGGCGCGCCAGGAACGGGTGAAGATGCCGCTGGTGGAGCTCTTCAGCCAATACTGGATGCCGGTGCTGCTGGGCGCCGCCTCGATGGTGGTGTGCTACGCGCTGTTCTACATCTCCACGGTGTTTTCCCTGAGCTACGGCGTCGCCACCCTGGGTTACAGCCGTGAAACCTTCCTCGGCCTGCTGTGCTTTGCCGTGCTGTTCATGGCCGCGGCCACGCCGCTGTCGGCCTGGGCCAGCGACCGTTTCGGGCGCAAGCCGGTGCTGGTGGTTGGCGGCGTGCTGGCGATTCTGTCCGGCTTCACCATGGAACCTTTACTGACCCAGGGCTCCACCACCGGCGTGGCGCTGTTCCTGTGCATCGAGCTGTTCCTGATGGGGGTGACCTTCGCCCCGATGGGCGCGCTGCTGCCAGAGCTGTTTCCGACCCACGTGCGTTATACCGGGGCATCGGCGGCCTATAACCTGGGCGGGATAGTCGGCGCCTCGGCGGCACCGTTCTTTGCTCAGAAACTGGTGGCCATGGGCGGGTTGAGCTGGGTTGGCGGGTATGTTTCGGGGGCGGCTATCTTGAGCCTGATCGCGGTGCTGTGCCTGAAGGAAACGCGGAACAACGATTTGAATCGGGTCGTTTGAGCAACCGCTTCGCGAGCAAGCTCGCTCCTACAGGTTCAATCCGGACCTTGTAGGAGCGAGCTTGCTCGCGATGCTTCTCAGAGTTCGACCACTACCGCTTGCGCAGCACGGGTCGCCTTGGCCCGGGCGGCCTCGATCGACTCATCACGAGCCAGGGCCACGCCCATGCGCCGCTGGCCGTTGACTTCCGGCTTGCCGAACAGGCGTAACGCGGTGTCCGGCTCGCTCAGGGCGGCGCCGAGATTGGCGAAGGCGGTCTGGGTGGACTTGCCTTCCACCAGGATCACCGCCGAGGCCGAAGGCCCGAACTGGCGGATCTGCGGGATCGGCAGGCCGAGAATCGCCCGCGCGTGCAGGGCGAACTGCGACAGATCCTGGGAAATCAGGGTCACCAGGCCGGTGTCGTGAGGGCGTGGCGACACTTCGCTGAACCACACCTGATCGCCCTTGATGAACAGTTCCACGCCGAACAGGCCGCGGCCGCCCAGGGCTTCGGTCACTGCCTTGGCCACGCGCTCGGATTCGGCCAGGGCTTTCGGGCTCATGGCCTGGGGCTGCCAGGATTCCTGGTAGTCGCCCTTCTCCTGGCGATGACCGACCGGCGCACAGAAGGTGGTGCCGCCCACGTGACGCACGGTCAGCAGGGTGATCTCGTAGTCGAAGTCGATAAAGCCCTCGATGATCACCCGACCCTTGCCGGCACGCCCGCCTTCCTGGGCGTAGTCCCAGGCTTTCTGCACGTCGTCGACGCTGCGCAGCAGGCTCTGGCCCTTGCCCGAGGAGCTCATCACCGGCTTGACCACGCACGGGAAGCCCAGGTCTTGCACCGCCTTGGCGTAGTCTTCGAAGGTGTCGGCGAAGTGGTACGGCGAGGTCGGCAGGTCCAGCTCTTCGGCGGCCAAGCGGCGGATGCCTTCGCGGTTCATGGTCAGCGAGGTGGCACGGGCGGTCGGGATCACGGTGAAGCCTTCAGCTTCCAGCTCCACCAGGGTCGCGGTGGCGATGGCCTCGATTTCCGGAACGATGAAGTGCGGCTTCTCGGCTTCGATCACCGCCCGCAGCGCCGTGCCATCGAGCATGTTGATCACGTGGCTGCGATGGGCCACTTGCATCGCCGGGGCGTTGGCGTAGCGGTCCACGGCAATCACCTCGACACCCAGGCGTTGCAGCTCGATCACCACTTCCTTGCCCAACTCACCACAGCCACAAAGCAAGACGCGGGTCGCGGTTGGCGACAATGGAGTTCCGATACGAGTCATCTGAAGGTCCTCAAAGGAGCGAATCATCGAGGGCCGAGCGCCAGGCGGACGACCCAAGGGGGAAAGAGCGCGGCATTTTACATGAACCGCGGCCTTTGGCTCAGCCGGCGCACGCCGCTTTGCGCAAACGCCAGGCCATGGCCAGCCAGACCACGGTGACTCCGGCGAACTTCGAGCCCAGGGCGGTGAGGATCACTCCCGGGGTCATGGCATCGATCATGCCGTAGAAGATGAAGGTATCCAGGGGAATGCTCAGCGCCGAACTGATCCACAGCCGATCATGCAGGGGCCGCTTGGTGACGCTGAACACCAGCCAATCGATGCATTCCGAGACGGCGAATGCCGTGGCGCTGGCCAGGGCGATGGTCGGGTCGGAGGTGACATAGGACAACACCAGGGCCGCCAGCATGGCGACGATGGCGCCATGACCAAAGCGCGTCTGCACCATGTCCCGCAGGACAAACACCAGCCCGCCCCAGGCCGACCAGACGATATCCAGCTGCGGCGCGACGGAAAAGGCGTAGTTGATCAGCACGACACTGCTGATATAGGTGATCAGGAAGAGCATGGGCTGAAGGGCACCTGTCGGGAAGGCGCACAGGTTACTGCAGGCCCGAGGTTGGGCCAAGAAACCCTTTCGCCAGCAAGCTGGCTGCTACACAGGATTGCAGGAACCGGCTTGCCGGCGAATGGCCGGATCAGCTCGCCGAGCGGGAGCCGATCATCCACAGCAAGCCACTGGACTTGGCCCGCTCATGGCACAGGGCCAGGACTGCGCGGCGCTCGTTGTTGTCCATGCGACTCCAGCGAGTGATTTCCTCCACCGTGCGCTGACAGCCGGTGCAGATGTCTTGCTCATCCAGGGCACAGATGCTCACGCAAGGCGAGGCGACGGGTCTTTCAGGGGCAGTCATTGTTCTTGCTCAACCAGATCTCGGGCATACCGCTGGCCATTATGAACGTAGTGGGCGGCGCTGGCTTCGAGCATTTTCTTCTGTGCCTCGGTCAGTTCGCGCACCACCTTGCCGGGCGAGCCCATGACCAGCGAGCCATCGGGGATTTCCTTGCCCTCGCCGATCAGCGCGTTGGCGCCGATGATGCAGTACTTGCCGATCTTCGCGCCATTGAGCACCACCGCATTGATGCCGATCAGACTGTAGTCACCCACGGTGCAGCCATGCAGTATGGCGTTATGGCCGATGGTCACGCCGGTGCCCAGGGTCAGTGGAAAGCCCATGTCGGTGTGCATCACGGCACCGTCCTGGACGTTGCTGTGCTTGCCGATCAGGATCAGTTCGTTGTCGCCACGCAACACGGCGTTGAACCACACACTGGCGCCTTCTTCGAGCTTGACCTTGCCCACCAGGGTAGCGTTCGGGGCCACCCAGCTCTGTGGATGGGTGTCGACTCGGGCGTCGCCCAGACGGTATTTCATCTTGTTGTCCTTATGGTTCTGGCAGCCGGGGGTTCATGCCACGCACAAAGCCATGGCTTCAGGTGTCGATAAAGGTTTTCGGCGGGTGATGCAGGCTGATATCGGCGTCGTACAGCAGGTTGACCAGTTCGACCACCATGATCGCGGTCAGACCCCAGATCTTGTACCCGCCGAAGCGGTAGCTGGGGACATACCAACTGCGGCCCTGGTAGTCGATACGGTGGGTGTGTTCGCGCGGGTCCTGGCGGAAAAAATCCAGGGGCACGCTGAAAACAGCGGCAATCTCGGCGTCGTTGGCCCGGTATTCGACGTAGTCGGGAATCACCCCGACGTAAGGCGTGACCTTGATTCCATGCAGGGAAATCAGTGGGCTCAAAGGGCCGATGACTTCCACCAGTCCCGGTGGCAGGCCGATCTCTTCTTCGGCCTCGCGCAGGGCGGTGAAGATCAGGTCCGGGTCTTCCGGATCGCGCCGGCCACCGGGGAAGGCCACTTCACCGCCATGGGTCGACAGCCCGCTGGCACGCAAGGTCAATACCAGTTCCGGTTCGTCGCTGCGGGTGATGGGCACCAGCACCGCAGCCTCGGGGAAACGTCGGTCGGTCTCCAGGGTTCGTGGCGTGTAATGGCTTACCCGATGAAGTAGCTCGTCCAGCATGAGGCATCTCGATCTGTTGGCTACCGTGCATCATGCACCAATCCAATCGGTGGCCCAACCCCCGCTCCCGGGCATGTCGCTTAACGACAACTTGCCGACAACCGGGCGGCGCGCCAAGATAGCCCCAGCCTTTGCGGATACCCCTCATGAAATTTTGCAGCCAGTGCGGCAACCCAGTGACCCAGCGCATACCCGACGGCGATTCGCGCCTGCGCTTCGTCTGCGATCACTGCCAGACCATCCACTACCAGAACCCCAACATCGTTGCCGGCTGCCTGGCGACCTGGGAAGGCAAGGTGCTGTTGTGCCGCCGCGCCATCGAACCGCGCCTGGGCTACTGGACCCTGCCGGCGGGCTTCATGGAAAACGGCGAGACGGTGGAACAGGCGGCCATCCGCGAAACCTTCGAGGAAGCCTGCGCCCGGGTGCGCAACCTGAATATCTACACCCTGATCGACGTGCCACATATCAGCCAGGTGCATGTGTTCTTTCGCGCCGAGCTTTCGGACCTGGACTTTGCCGCCGGTCCCGAGAGCCTGGAGGTGCAGCTGTTCGAGGAAGCCGATATCCCTTGGTCCGAGCTGGCTTTCCGCACCGTCGGTCGTACCTTAGAATGCTTCTTCGCTGACCGGCGGGCACAGGCTTATGCCGTGCGCTCCGAATCCATTCCGCCGCTCTCTCAGCCTGCCATCAGTTAAACAATAAAAACGTGCACGGATTCCGTGCGCGCCTGGGGAAATCGTGTCAATGCGCTGGTTGCTTGCCCTGCTGTGCTGTTCCGTCGTCACTCTGTCTCAGGCCTCCACGGTGGAAACCCTGGACGGCAAGGTCATCGAAAAGGTCCTGGTGCTCAAGTCCGCCCATCAACTGCAGTTGATCAATGGCGGCAAGCCACTGAAAACCTACCGTATTTCCCTGGGCAAGAAGCCCAAGGGGCCCAAGCTGATGGAGGGCGATAAACGCACCCCGGAAGGCCTCTACTGGCTCGACTGGCGCAAGACCAGCGACCGCTACAACCTGGCCATGCACATCTCCTACCCGAACATCACCGATGCTGCCCGCTCACGTCGCGAAGGGGTCGATCCCGGCGGCATGATCATGATCCACGGCACCCCGGACACCGAAGAGTTTCCCGAGCAGTACTTCCACACCCTGGACTGGACCGATGGCTGCATCGCCATGCGCAACGTCGACATGCGCGAGGTCTGGGGCCTGGTGAAAGACGGCACGCTGATCGAAATCCGCCCTTAACCGCCTCCCGGCAAAAAATATTTCTCCCCCCGCCGCCCTCCCCGGGCGCGCATACCACTTGGCGACCCGCTGCGGGTCGCCACCTCGACCCATGGCCTTCGCGGCCAGACCTGCCTAATACCACTTCAATCATTTATCCTGTCACGCACCCCGAAAGCGCCGGATTTACTGCACTTCAGCCCGATAGGTGGCGTTGACATGGTATTTAAGTGGTATTAGTTTTCGGCATTACCGGGCGACAACAACCTAATAACCGCATCGGAAAACCTACAGATGAATCACCTCCTGACCCTGCGTCCCGACGACTCCCAGCCAACCCCGCTGTACCTGCAACTGGCCCGCAACCTGGAAGCGGCGATCCACTCCGGCCAATGGAAAGCCGAGCAGGCACTGCCTTCGGAACGCAACCTCAGCGAACTGCTGGGCATCTCCCGGGTGACCGCGCGCAAGGCCCTGGAAGTGCTTTTCGAGCGCGGCCTGATTCGTCGCAGCCAGGGCTCGGGCACCTTCATCACTCCACGCCTGGAACAACCCCTGTCGCGCCTTTCCGGCTTCAGCGAGATGCTGCGCCTCAAAGGCTTCGTCCCCGGCTCGCAGTGGCTGGAACGCACCCTCACCCCACCGACCCATGAAGAGCTGATCCGCCTCGGCCTGTCGCCCAACGACAAGGTGGCGCGGCTCAAGCGCCTGCGCAAAGCCGACGATGCGGTCATGGCCATTGAGATGAGCACCCTGCCGGCCAGCATCATCGCCAAGCCCGAGGCGGTCGGTGATTCGCTCTACGAATACCTCGATAGCATCGGCCGCCCCGTGGTCCGGGCCCTGCAGCACATCCAGGCGATCAACGCCTCGGACGAGTTTGCCGCCCTGGTGGGCATTGCCCCCGGCACCGCCATGCTGCTGATGACCCGGGTCGGCTACCTGGAAGACAACACGCCGATCGAAGTCACCGATACCTATTGCCGCAACGACTACTACGACTTCGTCGCCGAGCTGCGACGCTGAATCCGCCCCCTGGAGCCAGAGAAACGCCCATGTCCGAAGACAACATCCTCACGCCCCAAGGCTGGGTCCGTGGCCGCCTGGTCCATGAGCACGGCAAGGTCGTCGCCATCCAAGGCAGCCCCTGCGACCCGGCGGACAATGACCTGCCCTACCTGCTGCCGGGCTTTATCGACCTGCATGTCCACGGCGGTGGCGGCCAGGACATCATGCAGGGCCGCCCGGCCTTCGAAACCATCACCCGTACCCATGTGCGTTTCGGCACTACCTCGCTGCTGGCCACCACCATGACCGCCCCCAGCGCGGAAATCAGCCAGGTCCTGGGCGAGCTCGGGATCTTCGCCGAACAGCGCCCCGAGGGCTGTGCCCGGGTGCTCGGCGTGCACCTGGAAGGCCCCTACATCAACCCTGGCAAGCTCGGCGCCCAACCCAACTTCGCCCACACCGCACTCATGGCCGAAGTGGAGAAGTACCTGCAACTGGCGCCCATCCGGGTGATCACCATCGCCCCGGAAATCGCCGGCCACGACGCGCTGATCCGTGAACTCAGCGCCCGCGGCGTGCGCATGCAGATCGGCCACACCCTGGGCAGCTACGAAGAGGGCGTGGCCGCCCTGGCCGCCGGCGCCACCAGCTTCACTCACCTTTACAACGCCATGAGCCCCCTGCATCACCGCGAGCCGGGCATCGTCGGCGCCGCCCTGGCCCACGCCCAGTACGCCGAACTGATCCCCGACCTGCTGCACGTGCACCCCGGCGCCATGCGCGTGGCGTTGCGCTCGATCCCGTGCCTGTACTGCGTCACCGACTCCACCGCCGCCGCCGGCATGCCCGACGGCGAATACCAGCTGGGCAGCCACACCGTGACCAAATGCCTGGGCGGCGTGCGCTTGGCGGACGGCACCCTGGCCGGCAGCACCCTGACCATGGATCAGGCTCTGCGCAATCTGGTGAAGATCGGCCTGCCCCTGGCCGAAGCCTCCCAGCGCCTGTCGCAATTTCCCGCCGACTACCTCGGCATCCCTGAACGCGGCCGCCTGCAACCCGGCAGCTGGGCCGACAGCGTGCGCCTGGATCGCGCACTCACACTGACCGCCGTCATGGTCGAAGGAGAAGACATTGACTTCAAAAATGCTTGAAGAGGCGCAGTCCTCGCACATCGCCGTCAGCAGCCAGCTGCAGCACCTGGACCCTTCCCTGATCGAGGTTGCCGGCCGCCTGCGACGCCAGCCGCCACAAGTGGCCATGACCGTGGCCCGGGGCAGCTCCGACCATGCCGCCAGCTACTTCGCCTACCTGGCCATGCAACAAGTGGGCATCCCGGTGGCCTCGCTGCCGATGTCGGTGGTGACCATGCAGCAAGCGCCCTTGCGGGTCAGCGGCCAGGCGGTGTTCGCCTTCTCGCAATCGGGCCAGAGCCCGGACCTGGTGAACAGCGTGCGCCTGCTGCGCAAGCGCGGGGCCCTCAGCGTGGCCATGGTCAATGCGCAAAACAGCCCCCTGGAGGCCGCCAGCGAATTCTCCCTGCCGCTCTACGCCGGCACCGAGCAGAGCGTGGCCGCGACCAAGAGCTTTATCGCCACCCTCAGCGCCAGCGCCCGGCTGATCGCTCACTGGAACGAGGACAGCCACCTGCTGGAGGCCGGCCTGGCTCTGCCCGAAGGTCTGCAACAGGCCGCGACCCAGGACTGGAACCTGGCGGTCAACGCCCTGCGCGATTACCAGCGCCTGATGGTGATCGGCCGTGGCGCCGGCTTCGCCATCGCCCAGGAAGCGGCGCTCAAGCTCAAGGAAACGTCGGCGATCCAGGCCGAAGCCTTCAGCAGTGCCGAGGTGCGCCATGGCCCGATGGCCCTGATCGACCACGACTACCCATTGCTGGTGTTCGCTCCCAGAGGCGCCGAACAGGGCGGCCTGCTGAGCCTGGCCGCCGACATGCGCCAGCGCGGCGCCAAGGTGCTGCTGGCAGCGCCGGATGACATCGGCGAGCGCGACCTGACCCTGAGCCGCGCGGAACACCCGGTGCTGGACCCGATCCTGGCGATCCAGAGCTTCTATGTGATGGCCGCCGGCCTGGCCGAAGCCCGCAGCATGGACCCGGACCAGCCGCGTCACCTGAGCAAAGTGACCCGCACGCACTAAGCCCCTTTGATCGATGAGTACTGCGCCATGCACAACAACAATAACGACCTGACGCTCAGTGCCCCCCTCAGCGGGCCTGTCCTGCCGCTGCACAGCGTCCCCGACCCGGTGTTCGCCAGTGGCGCCATGGGTGACGGGGTTGCCATCGACCCGCTCAACGACACGCTGCACGCGCCCTGCGCCGGGCAAGTGATACAGATCGCACGCACCGGTCACGCGGTGACGCTGCGGGCCGCCAACGGTGCCGAATGGCTGCTGCACCTGGGCCTGGACACCGTCGAACTGCAAGGCGAAGGCTTTGCCCTGCTGGTGGAACAAGGCCAGCAGGTCAGCGCCGGCCAGCCCCTGCTGCGGGTCGACCTGGACCATGTGGCGCAGCACTGCCGGAGCCTGATCAGCCTGATGATCCTGACCAACGGCGAACACTTCGACCTGCGTCACTTGAACCTGTCCTCGGTCAAGGTCGGCGAGCCGTTGCTGCATGTCAGCCGCCGCACGGATGCCCCCAGGCCCGAGCTTTCCCGGGCCGATTCCAGCGAACAGGCCAGCGCCCTGATCAGGGTCGCCCACCGCGGCGGGCTGCACGCTCGTCCAGCCGCGCTGGTGCGGCAGGCCGCGGCGGCATTCAACAGCCACTCACAGCTGACCTTCAACGACAAAAGCGCTCCCTGCACCAGCCTGATCGCCCTGATGGGCCTGGGCATCGGCGAACAGGATGAAGTACGGGTCAGTTGCCAGGGCGATGATTGCCAGGCCGCCTTGCAGGCGCTGCTCAAGACCCTCGGCAGCGCCCTGGCGGACGATGCCCACGCCCCTGCGCCGGCCGCGCTCCAAGTGCCGCGCCCGGCCAGCGAGGATGGCGTGTTGCAGGGTGTCTGCGCGGCACCCGGGCTGGTTTGCGGCCCCCTGGTGCGCCTCAGCGCCATGGAGCTGCCCGAGGACAGCGGCCAGCATCAACCCGAGTCACAACGCCTGGCGCTGAGCACGGCCCTGGAGCAAGTGCGCGGGGACATCCTGCGCACCCTGGAACAGGCCCGGCAACGCCGGGATCAGCAGGAACAGGACATCTTCAACGCCCATCTGGGATTGCTGGAAGACCCGACCCTGCTGGACGCCGCCGACGCAGCCATCGCCCTGGGACGCGCCGCCACCCATGCCTGGAGCGCAGCGATTGCCGAGCAGTGCCAGATACTGCAACAACTGGGCAATCCGCTTTTGGCCGAGCGCGCCAACGACCTGCGGGACCTGCAACAACGGGTGCTGCGGGCCTTGCTCGGCGAAGCCTGGCAATACCAACTGCCCCCGGGGGCCCTGGTCGCCACCCAGGAGCTGACCCCGTCCGACCTGCTGCAACTGAGCGCCCAGGGCGTGGGCGGCCTGTGCATGGCCGCCGGCGGCGCCACCTCCCACGTGGCCATCCTCGCCCGCAGCAAGGGCCTGCCGTGTGTGGTGGCCCTGGGCCCGGAGCTGCTTGAACTGGACCACCTCCCGGCAGTGGTGCTCGACGCCGATGGCGCGCGCCTGGAACTGGCACCGGATCCGCAACGCATCGCCCAGGTGCAAGAGGCCGTTGCGGCCCGCAGACAGCGCCGCGAGCAGCAACGCCAGCAAGCCCGTGACCCGGCCCTGACCCGGGACGGCCAGCCGATCGAGGTGGCGGCCAACGTCGCCTCCAGCGCCGAAGCCCGGGACGCGCACCAGGGGGGCGCCGATGGCGTCGGCCTGCTGCGTACCGAGTTCCTGTTCGTCGATCGGCAGACCGCCCCGGATGAAGCCGAACAACGCCAGGCCTATCAGGCAGTACTGGACGCCATGGGCGACAAGCCGGTGATCATCCGCACCATCGATGTCGGCGGCGACAAGCAACTGGATTACCTGCCATTGCCGGTGGAAGCCAACCCGGTGCTGGGCCTGCGCGGCATCCGCCTGGCTCAGGCAAGGCCGGAACTGCTGGACCAGCAATTGCGCGCGCTGCTACAGGTCAGCCCGGTGCAACGCTGCCGGGTGATGCTGCCGATGGTCACCGAAGTGGCCGAGTTGCTGCACATCCGTCAGCGCCTGAATCAGCTCGCCACCGAACTGGGCCTGACCCAGCAGCCGGAGCTGGGGGTGATGATCGAAGTGCCGGCCGCGGCGCTGATGGCCGAGCACCTGGCGAAGCACGCCGACTTCCTGTCCATCGGCACCAACGACCTGTCCCAGTACACCCTGGCCATGGACCGTGATCATGCCGGACTGGCGGCACGGGTCGACGCTCTGCACCCGGCCCTGCTGCGCCTGATCGCCCAGACCTGCAGCGGCGCCGAGCGCCATGGACGCTGGGTCGGGGTTTGCGGCGCCCTGGCTTCCGATCCACTGGCCACCCCAGTGCTGATCGGCCTGGGCGTGCGCGAACTGTCGGTGAGCCCGCCGCAGGTGGGGGAAATCAAGGACCGGGTGCGCCAGCTGGATGCCGCCGAATGCCGCCGGCTGAGCCAGCCGCTGCTCGACCTCCCGGGTGCCGTCGCGGTGCGAGAAGCCTGCGCCCGGCACTGGCCTCTGAACCCATAACAAGAACTCCAGGAGAGACGCCATGTACCAGTACTTCATCGAGGGCCTGCAACGCCTCGGCCGCGCCCTGATGCTGCCCATCGCCATCCTGCCGATCGCCGGCCTGCTGCTGCGCCTGGGCGACACCGACCTGCTGAACATCGCCATCATCCACGATGCCGGGCAATCGATCTTCGGCAACCTGGCGCTGATCTTCGCCATCGGCATCGCCGTGGGGTTTGCCAAAGACAACAACGGCACCGCCGGGCTGGCCGGGGCCATCGGCTACCTGGTAATGATCTCGACCCTCAAGGTGCTGGACGCCAGCATCAACATGGGCATGCTCGCCGGGATCATCAGTGGCCTGATGGCCGGTGCGCTGTACAACCGCTTCAAGGACATCAAGCTGCCGGAATACCTGGCGTTCTTCGGCGGCCGGCGCTTCGTGCCCATCGCCACCGGCTTCAGCGCCGTGGGCCTGGGGCTGGCGTTCGGCCTGATCTGGCCGCCGATCCAGCATGGCATCAACAGCTTCGGCCAGTTGCTGCTGGAAAGCGGCAGCTTCGGCGCCTTCGTCTTCGGCGTGTTCAACCGCCTGCTGATCGTCACCGGCCTGCACCACATCCTCAACAACATGGCCTGGTTCATCTTTGGCAGCTTCACCGACCCGAGCACCGGCGCCGTGGTCACCGGCGACCTGACCCGCTACTTCGCCGGGGACCCGAAAGGCGGCCAGTTCATGACCGGGATGTTCCCGATGATGCTGTTCGGCCTGCCCGCCGCCTGCCTGGCGATGTACCGCAACACCCTGCCGGAACGGCGCAAGGTGATGGGCGGGATCTTCCTGTCCATGGCCCTGACCTCGTTCCTCACCGGGGTCACCGAACCCATCGAATTCGCCTTCATGTTCCTCGCCCCGCTGCTGTATCTGGTGCACGCGCTGCTCACCGGCCTGGCCATGGCCCTGACCAACCTGCTGAACATCCACCTGGGGTTCACCTTCTCCGGCGGCGCCATCGACATGGCCCTGGGCTGGGGACGTTCCACCAATGGCTGGAAAGTGTTTCCGGTGGGGCTGCTGTACGCGGTGGTGTACTACCTGGTGTTCGACTTCTGTATCCGCCGCTTCAACCTCAAGACCCCGGGGCGCGAAGACAGTCCGTCCGGGGACAAGAGCGAACTCAATGCCGATCAACGCGCCGCCGCCTATATCAAGGCCCTGGGCGGTGCGGCCAACCTGATCACGGTCGGCGCTTGCACCACGCGCCTGCGCCTGGAGCTGGCGGACCGCAACCTGGCCACTGATGCCGAATTGAAAGCCCTGGGCGCCCTGGCCGTGGTGCGCCCCGGCAAGGGCGGCAGCTTGCAGGTGGTGGTGGGACCGATGGCCGACAATATCGCCGACCAGATTCGCCTGGCGCTGCCGGCGGCCCAGGTCGCGGCACCAGCGGCAGCTGTCGAGGCGCCCCAGTCGATTGAAGTCTCCACCCAGGAAGCCCAGCAGTGGCTCAATGCCCTGGGCGGTCGGGACAATCTGTTGCAGGCCGATTGCGTCGCCCTGACCCGGTTGCGGGTGCAACTGAGCGATAGCCGCAGCCTCTCGGAGTCGGCACTCAATGTCCTGGGCTGCCAGGGAACCCGGCGGCTGGAGGGGGATGTCTGGCATGTATTGATCGGCGAGAAGGCCGGGGGCTTGCAGGCTGCTCTGCAAGCGCTGCTGCACAAGAAAGTGGGGGCGAGAGTCTGAAGACGCCTTCGCCGGCAAGTCGGCTCCTGCAGGCGAAGGTCCACAAAAAAACCCGCTGACCGTCTCCGGTGCAGCGGGCTTTTTATCGGTGGATAACCTCAGAACGCTTCGAGGCGCCAGACTTCATAAGCCGGCGTCTCGTAAGGGTGGCTCTGCTTGAGGGCCGCCACCGCATGGGCGATCAGTTCATCGGCCACCACCAGCTCGACTTTCCATTCCTCCACCTGCTCGACCTGGCCGGTCTGCCCGAGAAACGGCTGACTGCCGTCCAACGGGCGAAACTGGCCCTGGCCAAGCACCTGCCAGGCGCATTGGTCATAGGCGCCGATACGTCCGCCACCGGCGGCGAATACGGCGCTCTTGACCTGCTCCACATGGCTGGGAGGCACGAAGAAGCTGAGCTTGTACATCAGCCTCAGTTCACCCAGGCACGCGCGTTGCGGAACATGCGCATCCACGCCGCGTCTTCGTTCCAGTCGTCCGGACGCCAGGAGTTCTGCACGGCACGGAACACCCGCTCAGGGTGCGGCATCATGATGGTGACGCGACCGTCGCGGCTGGTCAGGCCGGTGATCCCGCGCGGCGAGCCGTTCGGGTTGGCCGGGTAACGCTCGGTGACCTTGCCGTGGTTGTCGACGAAACGCAGGGCCACGCAGCCAGACAGATCGGCTTCCAGCAGGGCTTCTTCACTTTCGAATTCCGCATGGCCTTCACCGTGGGCGATGGCGATCGGCATCCGCGAACCGGCCATGCCCTGCAGGAAGATCGAGTTCGACTCCTGGACCTGGACCATGGCCACACGGGCTTCGAACTGCTCGGAACGGTTGCGCACGAAGTGCGGCCAGTATTCGCTGCCCGGGATCAGCTCGTGCAGGTTGGACATCATCTGGCAACCGTTGCACACACCCAGGGTGAAGCTGTCGGTCCGCTCGAAGAAGCCCTGGAAGGCATCCCGCGCGCGGCTGTTGAACAGCGCCGACTTGGCCCAGCCTTCACCGGCGCCCAGTACGTCGCCGTAGGAGAAGCCGCCGCAGGCAACCATGCCCTTGAAGTCGTTGAGGTCGACACGACCGGCGAGGATGTCGCTCATGTGCACGTCGATGGCGTTGAAGCCGGCGCGGTCGAAAGCCGCGGCCATTTCCACCTGGCCATTGACGCCCTGCTCACGCAGCACCGCCACCTGGGGACGCACGCCCTTCTTGATGTAAGGCGCGGCGATGTCCTGGTTGACGTCGAAGCCCAGCTTGACGCTCAGGCCCGGGTTGTCTTCTTCCAGCAGGACGTCGAATTCCTGTTCGGCGCAATCGGCGTTGTCCCGCAGGCGCTGGATCTGGTAGCTGGTTTCTGCCCACTGACGCTGCAGCAGGCGGCGCTGGCCGGTGAATACGCTTTCGCCGTTGTAGGAGATGGTCACTTCACCGTTGTTGATCGGCTGACCGATCACCGCCACGCAGTCGCCCAGGCCGGCAGCGCTGAACTGGGCCAGCACGTCCGGGGTCGCGTCCTGACGCACCTGGATCACCGCACCCAGTTCTTCGTTGAACAGGATGGCGGCGATTTCCGCGGCGTTCTCCGCCACGGCGTCGAGGGTCAGGTTCAGGCCGCAGTGACCGGCGAAAGCCATTTCCACGGCGGTAACCAGCAGGCCACCATCGGAACGGTCGTGGTAGGCCAGCAGGTGGCCGTCGGCGTTGAGGCCCTGGATCACCGCGAAGAAGGCTTTCAGGTCTTCGGCGTCATCGACGTCCGGAGCCTGCTTGCCGAGCTTGCCGTGGGTCTGGGCGAGGATCGAGGCGCCCATGCGGTTCTGTCCACGACCGAGATCGATCAGGATCAGGTCGGTGGTGCCCTTGTCCATGCGCAGTTGCGGGGTCAGGGTCTGGCGGATGTCCGTCACCGGTGCAAAGCCGGTGACGATCAGCGACAGCGGCGAGGTGACGCTCTTGTCCACGCCCTCTTCATTCCAGCGAGTGGCCATGGACATGGAGTCCTTGCCCACCGGGATGGTGATGCCCAGCTCGGGGCACAGTTCCATGCCCACAGCCTTGACCGTGTCGTACAGACGCGCGTCTTCGCCCGGGTGGCCGGCGGCCGACATCCAGTTGGCGGAGAGCTTGATGTCGCTGATCTTGTTGATCCGCGAGGCCGCGATGTTGGTCAGGGTTTCGCCGATCGCCATGCGCCCGGACGCCGGGGCATCCAGCAGGGCCAGCGGCGTGCGCTCGCCCATGGCCATGGCTTCACCGGTGTAGACGTCGAAGCTGGTGGCGGTCACGGCCACGTCGGCCACCGGCACCTGCCATGGACCGACCATCTGGTCACGCGCCACGAGGCCGGTGATGGTGCGGTCGCCGATGGTGATCAGGAAGCTCTTGCTGGCCACGGCCGGGTGGTGCAGGACGCGCTCGATGCTCTCGGCGATGTCCAGGGTGCTTGGATCGAAATCGTCACCCAGCTCGGCTTCCCGCACGGCCGAACGGTGCATGCGCGGGGCCTTGCCCAGCAGCACTTCCAGGGGCATGTCCACCGGGCTGTTGCCGAAGTGGCTGTCGGTCACGGTCAGTTGCGGCTCGGCGGTGGCTTCGCCGACCACCGCGAACGGGCAGCGCTCGCGCTCGCAGATGGCCTTGAAGCGTTCGAAATCCGCCGCGCCCACTGCCAGGACATAACGCTCCTGGGATTCGTTGGACCAGATTTCGTGCGGGGCCATGCCCGGCTCGTCGTTGGGAATGTTACGCAGTTCGAAGCGACCGCCACGGCCGCCATCGTTGACCAGTTCCGGGAAGGCGTTGGACAGGCCGCCGGCGCCGACGTCGTGGATGAAGCTGATGGGGTTGTTGTCCCCCAGCTGCCAGCAACGGTCGATGACTTCCTGGCAACGGCGTTCCATCTCGGGGTTTTCACGCTGTACCGAGGCAAAGTCCAGGTCCGCCGAGCTGGTGCCGGTGGCCATGGAGGAAGCAGCGCCGCCGCCCAGGCCGATGAGCATCGCCGGGCCGCCGAGGACGATCAGCTTGGAGCCGACGGTGATCTCGCCTTTCTGTACGTGCTCGTCACGGATGTTGCCCATGCCGCCCGCCAGCATGATCGGCTTGTGGTAACCACGAACTTCATCGCCACGGGGGGTGTTGATGGACTGTTCGAAGGTACGGAAGTAACCGGTCAGGGCCGGACGGCCGAATTCGTTGTTGAACGCGGCGCCGCCCAACGGGCCTTCGATCATGATGTCGAGGGCGTTGACGATGCGCTCGGGCTTGCCGTAAGGCACTTCCCACGGCTGTTCGAAGCCCGGGATCTGCAGGTTGGACACGGTGAAGCCGGTGAGGCCGGCTTTCGGCTTGGCGCCACGGCCGGTGGCGCCCTCGTCGCGGATCTCGCCGCCGGAACCGGTGGAAGCCCCCGGGAACGGCGCGATGGCGGTCGGGTGGTTGTGGGTCTCGACCTTCATCAGAATGTGCACCGGCTCCTGCACCGCGCCGTACTGGCGGGTTTCAGGGTTCGGGTAGAAGCGCCCGGCAACGGAACCGACGATCACCGCGGCGTTGTCCTTGTAGGCCGACAACACACCTTCGCTGTGCATCTGATAGGTGTTCTTGATCATGCCGAACAGGCTTTTTTCCTGGCTCTGGCCGTCGATGTCCCAACTGGCGTTGAAGATCTTGTGGCGGCAGTGCTCGGAGTTGGCCTGGGCGAACATCATCAGTTCGATGTCGTGGGGATTACGCTTGAGGCCCTGGAAGGCGTTCATCAGGTAATCGATTTCGTCTTCGGCCAGGGCCAGGCCCAGTTCGCTGTTGGCTTTTTCCAGCGCGGCACGGCCGCCGCCGAGGATGTCGATGGCGGTCAGCGGCTTGGGTTCGGCGTGGCTGAACAGACCGGCGGCCTGCTCCAGGTTGGCCACCACGATCTGGGTCATGCGGTCATGCAGGGCATCGGCAATCGCCTGGGCGTCGGCGTCGCTGAACTCACCGGTCACGTAAAAAGCGATACCGCGCTCCAGGCGCTGGACTTTGGCCAGGCCACAGTTACGGGCGATGTCGCTGGCCTTGCTCGACCAGGGCGAGATGGTGCCGAAACGCGGCAAGACCAGGAACAGACGGCCGCTCGGCTCTTGTACCGGAACGCTGGGGCCGTACTTCAGAAGGCGCGCAAGCACCTGCTGTTCGTCGCCGGTCAGGACGCCGGTGACTTCGGCGAAGTGAGCGAATTCAGCATACAAGCCACTGACAGCTGGAACCTTCTGGCTCAGTTGTTCAAGGAGTTTGCTGTGGCGAAAGGCAGAAAGGGCAGGAGCGCCGCGCAGGATCAACATCTTCGGGACAGCCTCGGGAAGGGGGTGTGCTTTGAGGCCGTGCATTCTAACGTAAACCGTTGGCATCGGCACTCGAAACCCAACCCCGGGTGGCGCCCGGACGTCGGCCCGGCCCCGGTGCCCTATAACAAAGGCTCATCAGGGTCATTGCCGCGGGTTATTTTAATCGTCACATTGACCATCGAAGCCCCATTCCTGAGGCCTCCAGCCCAGGCCGTCGCTGGCTAGCAGACAAGCCCTTCGCTGTCGAGATATGGCGGCCGTTATCCTTTGCGTATACTGCGCCAATGTTTTCCCCTATGGCTTTACGTCCGCGCTGCGCCAAGTGGCTCATCGTAACCGGACTCTTCCTGATGCTCGGCGCCTGCGTTGAAAAACCCAGCACCCTTGAGCGTGTAAAGGAGGATGGTGTGCTGCGGGTGATCACCCGTAACAGCCCTGCCACCTACTTTCAGGACCGCAACGGCGAAACCGGCTTCGAATACGAGCTGGTGAAGCGCTTTGCCGACGATCTGGGCGTGGAGCTGAAGATCGAAACCGCCGACAACCTCGACGACCTGTACAACCAGTTGGGCCAGCCCAAAGGCCCGGTGCTGGCTGCCGCCGGCCTGGTGAGCAGCGAGCAGCGCAAGCAGCAGGTGCGGTTTTCCCATCCTTACCTGGAAGTCACCCCGCAGATCATCTATCGCAATGGCCAGTCCCGCCCTACCAGCGCGCAAAACCTGGTGGGCAAGCACATCATGGTGCTCAAGGGCAGCAGCCACGCCGAACAACTGGCACAACTCAAGCTCAAGTACCCCGGCATCGAGTACGAAGAGTCGGACGCCGTCGAGGTCGTCGACCTGCTGCGCATGGTGGACGAAGGCCAGATCGACCTGACCCTGGTGGACTCCAACGAACTGGCGATGAACCAGGTGTACTTCCCCAATGTGCGGGTCGCCTTCGACCTGGGGGACGCCCGCAGCCAGAGCTGGGCGGTAGCCGCCGGCGACGACAACAGCCTGCTCAACGAAATCAACGGCTTCCTCGACAAGGTGGAGAAGAACGGCACCCTGCAACGCCTCAAGGACCGCTATTACGGCCATGTGGACGTGCTCGGCTATGTCGGCGCCTACACCTTCGCCCAACACCTGCAGCAGCGCCTGCCCAAGTACGAGAAGCACTTCAAGAATTCGGCCAAGCAGGAGAAGCTCGACTGGCGCCTGCTGGCGGCGGTGGGCTACCAGGAGTCCATGTGGCAGGCCGAGGTCACCTCCAAGACCGGGGTGCGCGGGCTGATGATGCTGACCCAGAACACCGCCCAGGCCATGGGCGTGTCCAACCGCCTGGACCCCAAGCAGAGCATCAGTGGCGGGGCCAAGTACCTGGCCTATATCAAGGAACAGCTGGACGACAAGATCGAGGAACCGGATCGCACCTGGTTCGCCCTCGCCGCCTACAACGTCGGCACCGGCCACCTGGACGACGCCCGCAAGCTGGCGGAAAGGGAAGGCCTGAACCCGAACAAATGGCTGGATGTGAAGAAGATGCTGCCACGGCTGTCGCAGAAGCAGTGGTACAGCAAGACCCGCTATGGCTACGCCCGGGGCGGCGAGCCGGTGCACTTCGTCGCCAACATCCGGCGCTACTACGACATCCTGACCTGGGTGACCCAGCCGCAGTTGGAAGGCGATCAGGTCGCCGAGGGCAACCTGCACGTGCCCGGGGTCAACAAGACCAAGCCGCCGGAAGACAATCCGCCGCTCTAAGAGCCTTCCTTCGCCGGCAAGCCGGCTCCTACAGAGGTTGCAGGAATCAGCTTGCCGGCGAAGAGCACTCAGGCCTTGGCGGCAGCCGCCAGGATCAGCGCTTTCATCTCGGCTACCGCCCCCTTGAAACCGACGAACAGGGCATGCGCCACCAGGGCATGGCCGATGTTCAGCTCATTGATGCCCTTGATCGCTGCCACCGCTTCAACGTTGTGGTAATGCAGGCCGTGGCCGGCATTGACGATCAGTCCCTGGGCCAGGCCCACGGCAACCCCGTCGACGATGCGCTGCAGCTCGTCGGCCACTTCGCTTGGCGTCTGGGCATCGGCATAACGCCCTGTGTGCAGCTCGATGGCCGGCGCGCCAACGCGTTTGGAGGCCTCGATCTGACGCTCGTCGGCGTCGATGAACAGCGACACTTCGGAACCGATTTTCGACAAGCGCTCCACCGCCGCCTTGATCCGTGCTTCCTGCCCGGCCACGTCAAGACCGCCTTCGGTGGTCAGCTCCTGACGGGTTTCCGGCACCAGGCAGATATGCGCCGGGCGAATGCGCTCGGCAAACGCCATCATCTCTTCGGTGACGCCCATCTCGAAGTTCATGCGGGTCTGCAGCACGTCCTTGAGCAGCAGCACGTCGCGTTCCTGAATGTGCCGGCGGTCTTCGCGCAGGTGCACGGTGATGCCGTCGGCACCCGCCTCTTCCGCATCCAGAGCGGCCTTGACCGGGTCAGGGTAACGAGTGCCGCGGGCCTGACGCAGGGTGGCAACGTGATCGATGTTCACGCCGAGAAGAATGCGATTGCTGGTGGTCACGGAAGCGCTCCTGGATAAATGAAAATTCGGCGCACAGCATACGGGGAGAACAGGGTCCGTTGCCATTTGCGCGAACGCAGAATGAGCGCTGCAAGTGGCCGGTCACCGCCGACGGATGAGCGGCAAGTGCGCCTAGGGCTTGCGAAACAGCTCGCGACTGACCAGGGGCCGCCCGCCCAGGTGCACGGCCAGGGCCTGGCGCATCAGGCGCTTGGCCGCCGACAAGGCACCGGGAGCGCTCCAGTCGGCCTCGGCCATGGCCAACAGCTCGATGCCATTGAACAGGCCCGGTTGCAGCAGGAAGACCTGCTCCAGTCCGGCATCCACCTGCAGGCGATACAGACAATCGGCAACGATGGGCGCGCCATGGATATCGCGGTCCAGGGCAAAGCCATAGCCCAGGTCGTCCAGCAGCCGCCATTCGAACGCCCGCAGCAGGGGCTCCAGGGGCCGACCTTCGGCCAGGGCCAGCAACGTGGCGGCATAGTGGTCGAACACCGCCGGATGCGGATCTTCCGCCGGCAGCAGGCGGATCAGCAACTCATTCAGGTACAGGCCACTGAACAAGGCTTCGCCATTGAGCCAGGCGGCGATGCCGGCACTTTCCATGCGCCCGACGTTCTTCAACTCGCCGCGACCGCGAAACTCGACTTCCAGAGGCACGAAGGGGCGTGCCAGGGTACCGGCCTTGCCCCGGGCATTGCGCAATACGGCGCGCAGGCGGCCTTGAGGGGTGAGGAAATCCACCAGGGCGCTGCTTTCACGGTAGGCGCGGCTGTGCAGGACGTAGGCGAGCTGGCCGACTGGGGCGTTGCTGGACATGGTTGCGGGGGATCTCAGGGGCAGAGAGGGAACCGGGTCCGGAGAAGGAGGTGAAGCTGTTCGCCGGCAAGCCGGCTCCTACAGGGTGTTGCAGGAGCCGGCTTGCCGGCGAAAGGTTCAGAGGTCGCCGTAGCCCAGGGAGCGCAAGGCGCGCTCGTCGTCGGACCAGCCGCCCTTGACCTTGACCCAGAGGTTGAGCATGACCTTGGAGTCGAACAGCAGCTCCATGTCCTTGCGCGCTTCCATGCCGATGCGCTTGATCCGCTCACCCTTGTCGCCAATGATGATTTTCTTCTGCCCATCGCGCTCGACGAGGATCAAGGCATGAATGTGCAGGGTCTTGCCCTGCTGCTTGAACTCTTCGATTTCCACGGTGATCTGGTACGGCAGCTCGGCACCCAGCTGGCGCATGATCTTCTCGCGTACCAGTTCGGCAGCCAGGAAGCGACTGCTGCGATCGGTGATCTGGTCTTCCGGGAAGAAGTGGTCGTTCTCCGGCAGGTGCTTGGCGATCAGGCCTTCCAGGGCTTCGAGGTTATGCCCCTGCTGGGCGGAAACCGGCACGATCTCGGCGTTCGGCAGTTGCTCCTGCAGCCAGGTCAGGTGCGGCATCAGCTCGGCCTTGTCCTCAATGCGATCGGTCTTGTTGATC
The DNA here is from genome assembly GCF_003225665.1 of Pseudomonas sp. TKO26. Lineage (NCBI taxonomy): Bacteria > Pseudomonadati > Pseudomonadota > Gammaproteobacteria > Pseudomonadales > Pseudomonadaceae > Pseudomonas > Pseudomonas sp. TKO26. The sequence goes on along the minus strand of NZ_QKLN01000002.1, from coordinate 395,723 downwards.
GCCAGGATCACCGGCCCCTGAACGTACTGCACACGCTCCAGCACCAGTTGGTCCTCATCGGTCCACTTGGTGCGGTCGACCACGAAGATTACCACATCGACGTCTTTCAAGGCCGCCGAAGCGGTCTTGTTCATGTAGCGGTTCAGCGCCTTCTCGTTGCTCTTGTGCATGCCGGGGGTGTCGACGTAGATCGCCTGGATGGCGCCTTCGGTCTTGATCCCGAGCATGTTGTGGCGAGTGGTCTGAGGCTTGCGCGAGGTGATCGCCAGCTTCTGGCCGAGGATGTGGTTGAGCAGCGTCGACTTGCCCACGTTGGGGCGGCCGACGATGGCGACATAGCCACAGCGTGTTGCGGTTGAATCAGTCATGGCCATTCTCCACGCCCAGGGCAATCAGTGCTGCGGCGGCCGCTACCTGTTCGGCAATGCGACGGCTCACACCCTGACCTCGGCTTTTTTCATTCAATAAGGTGACTTCACATTCAACGAAGAATGTCCGGCAGTGCGGTTCGCCCTGGATATCCACCACTTCATAGCGCGGCAGTTCGCAGGCACGGGACTGGAGGAACTCCTGCAGCCGGGTCTTGGGGTCCTTGTTGGTGTCCACCAGGGTCAGGCTCTCGAACTCCGAGGCCAGCCAGGACAGCACGCGATCGCGGGCGGTTTCCATGCCGGCGTCCAGGTAGATCGCACCAATCAGGGCTTCCAGGGCATCGGCCAGGATCGATTCGCGACGGAAACCGCCACTCTTCAATTCGCCGGAGCCCAGGCGCAGGTATTCGCCCAGGTCGAAGCCGCGAGCCAGTACCGCCAGGGTTTCACCCTTCACCAGGCGCGCGCGCAAACGCGACAGCTGGCCTTCGCGGGCCTGCGGGAAACGCTCGAACAACGCCTCGCCGGCGACGAAGTTGAGAATGGCGTCACCGAGAAACTCCAGGCGCTCGTTGTTGCGTCCGGCAAAGCTGCGGTGAGTGAGAGCCAGGAGCATCAGTTCCTGGTCCTTGAAGGAATAGCCGAGCTGACGCTCGAGACGGCTCAAAGAAACGCTCACGGTTTACCCACACTGATTTCGTTGCCGAAACTCGCCATCCTAGGGGCCGCGCACGAAGTGCGGGTGGCAATTAACGCTGTGTTCAAATCCACATCCTGAATATCGTTGACTGCATGCTTCTGGCGATAAGGCTGTTACGGATGACCCGAAGGCACGCCGTTTTATACAAGAGCCAGAAAAGCATTCGGCGCTGTGTTCAACAGCGCCGTGTGTGATTACTTGATCAGGCCAACCCGCGAGAAATTCGGCAGGTGGCTGAGTTTCGGTTCGGGCCAGCTCATCCAGACTGCGAAGGCCTTGCCGACGATATTCTTGTCGGGAACCATGCCCAGCAGGTCTTTGGGAATACTCGGATCGTCCCAGTAGCGACTGTCGTTGGAGTTGTCGCGGTTGTCGCCCATCATGAAGTAGTGCCCGGCGGGAACCACCCAACGACCGTCCGGAGTGGCCCGATAGCGGCTCATTTCCTTGCGGATCAAGTGTTCGGCGGCACCGAGTTTCTCCTTGTACAGCTCAGCACTGCCCAGGGTGCCGGGCTCAGCGCCGACCAACTGCTCTGCCACCGGCTGGCCGTTGACGAACAGATGCTTGTCGCTGGTGTAGCGCACTTCATCCCCCGGCAGGCCCACTACACGCTTGATGTAGTTGACGTTGGGGTCGCTTGGGTAGCGGAACACCATCACATCGCCGCGTTGCGGATCACCGATCTCGATGACTTTCTTGTCGATCACCGGCAAGCGGATCCCGTAGGAAAACTTGTTCACCAGGATGAAGTCGCCCACATCCAGGGTCGGCTTCATCGAGCCCGACGGAATCTGGAACGGTTCCACCAGGAACGAACGCAGCACCAGGACAATGAACAACACCGGAAAGAACGACTTGCCGTATTCAACCAGCAGCGGTTCCTTGTTCAGCTTCTCGACCACCAGCCCATCCGGCTGGCTGACGCTGCCCTGATAGTTGGCGATGGCCGCGCGTCGACGCGGTGCGAGAAACACCAGGTCGAGCAACGCCAAGAAACCGCATACGAAGACAGCGATGACCAGCAACAGCGGGAAATTTAGTGACATAGGACCTAACTATCCAACCTGAGCACGGCAAGGAAGGCTTCCTGTGGAATTTCCACGTTGCCCACTTGCTTCATGCGTTTCTTACCGGCCTTCTGCTTTTCCAACAGCTTGCGCTTACGGCTGACGTCGCCGCCGTAGCATTTGGCCAGTACGTTCTTTCTGAGGGCCTTGACGGTTGTCCGCGCCACAATCTGCCCGCCGATGGCGGCCTGGATTGCCACGTCAAACATCTGTCGAGGAATCAGATCTTTCATCTTCTCGGTCAACGCACGCCCTTTGTAGTGGGCGTTGTCACGGTGCACGATCAATGCCAGGGCATCGACCTTGTCGCCGTTGATCAATACATCCAGCTTGACCAGATTAGCTGACTGGTAGCGATCGAAGTGGTAATCCAGCGATGCATAGCCACGGCTGGTGGACTTCAGGCGATCGAAGAAATCCAGTACCACTTCGTTCATCGGCAGATCGTAGGTCACCTGGACCTGGCTGCCCAGGAACAGCATGTCATGCTGCACACCGCGTTTCTCGATGCACAGGGTTATGACGTTGCCCAGGTGCTCTTGCGGCACAAGGATATTGGCCCGCACGATCGGCTCGCGCATGTCTTCGATCGACGACAGGTCCGGAAGCTTGGACGGGTTGTCGACATAGATGGTTTCGCCGGTCTTGAGCAGCAGCTCGAAGATCACCGTCGGCGCGGTGGTGATCAGGTCCAGGTCGTATTCGCGCTCCAGGCGCTCCTGGATGATCTCCATGTGCAGCATGCCGAGGAACCCGCAACGGAAGCCGAAGCCCAGGGCGTCGGAGCTTTCCGGGGTGTACTGCAGCGACGAGTCGTTGAGGGTGAGCTTCTGCAACGCTTCGCGGAAATCCTCGAAGTCATCGGAGCTGACCGGGAACAGGCCGGCATAGACCTGCGGCTGGATGCGCTTGAAGCCCGGCAGCACTTCCACGTCCGGGGTCGAACTCAAGGTCAGGGTGTCACCCACCGGTGCCCCGTGAATGTCCTTGATACCGGCGATGATGAAGCCCACTTCACCGGCCTTGAGGTCGGCAGTGGCGGTGTGTTTCGGGTTGAATACACCGACGCTGTCCACCAGGTGGATCTTGCCGGTGGATTTCACCAGGATCTTGTCGCCTTTCTTCACCCGGCCGTGACGCACACGCACCAGGGACACGACGCCCAGGTAGTTGTCGAACCAGGAGTCGATGATCAGCGCTTGCAGCGGGTCTTCGATATTGCCGGTCGGCGCCGGAATGGTGGCCACCAGGCGCTCGAGCACCTCGTCCACGCCCAGGCCGGTCTTGGCGCTGCAGGTCACGGCGTCGGTGGCATCGATACCGATGATCTTCTCGATCTCTTCCTTGACCCGCTCCGGATCGGCCTGTGGCAGGTCGATCTTGTTCAGCACCGGCATCACTTCCAGGCCCTGTTCGATGGCGGTGTAGCAGTTGGCTACCGACTGGGCTTCAACGCCCTGGCCGGCATCCACCACCAGCAGCGCGCCTTCACAGGCCGCCAGGGAGCGACTGACTTCATAGGTGAAGTCCACGTGGCCCGGGGTATCGATGAAGTTCAGCTGGTAGGTAATGCCATCGCGGGCTTTGTAATAGAGGGTGACACTGTGGGCCTTGATGGTGATCCCGCGCTCACGTTCAAGATCCATGGAGTCCAGAACCTGGGCTTCCATTTCGCGATCGGCCAGGCCGCCGCACATCTGGATGAAGCGATCGGCCAGAGTCGACTTGCCATGGTCAATGTGGGCGATGATGGAGAAATTGCGGATATGACTCAAATCACTCACGGATGAACACTCAAAAAGGCTGCAGGCATGGCCCGCCGAAAAATAGCCGGGAATTGTACCTGATACTCGGCACGAGCGTCACGCTCGCCTGTCAGCGTTTGTCAAATGCAAAAACGCCCCGATCCAAGGACCGGGGCGTTGCGCTTGAAACCTGGCAGAACCGCGAAATCAACCGGCCCGGCGCAGCAGCCAGAAGCCGGCAATGGCGCAGATGCCTGCCGGCACCAGCACTGCAAACAGCGGCGAGAAGCCAAAAACCAGGCTCGAAGGCCCCAGCAGGTCCTGGGCGATGCGGAATGTGAACCCCACCAGCACACCGGTGAACACGCGCTGACCGAGGGTCACCGAACGCAGCGGGCCGAAGATGAAGGAAATCGCCATCAAGACCAGGGCCGCCGTCACCAGGGGCTGCAGGACCTTGACCCAGAACGCCAGCCAGTAGCGACCGTTGTTCAGCCCCTGGTCCGCCAGGTAATGGATATAGCCCCACAGACCGCTGATCGACAGCGACTCCGGCGCCATCACCACAGTGCTCAGCAGCTGTGGGCTCAGGGCCACGTCCCAACGCTCGTCGGGCACGCTGATGACTTCGGTGTGCCCTTCACGGAAATAGGTGGTGGTGACATCCGTCAACTGCCAGTAGTTCTCGTGGAAGCGCGCCTGGCGGGCGAAGCTCGACGACAGCATGTGGTGATTGTCATCGAAGTGGTAGCGAGTCACGCCATACAGCAAGCCATTGGGTTGCACGGCGTTGATGTGGATGAACTCCTCGCCCTGACGGTGCCACAGGCCGTGCTTGGAGCTCTGGGCATCGCCGGAACCCTGTGCCAGGGCGCGACTGGCCTGGGCCTGAGTCTCGGTGGCCGGCGCTACATACTCGCCCACCAGCACACCCACCAGCATCAGCACCAGCATGGGCTTCATGACCGCCCAGACGATACGACCGACGGAAACACCGGCGGCGCGCATGATGGTCAGTTCGCTGTTGCTGGCCAAAGAGCCCAGGCCGATCAGACAGCCGATCAGAGCCGCCATCGGCAGCATCTCGTAGACCCGGCGCGGAGCGGTGAGGACGACGTAGCTCATCACGTCCATCACGGTGTAGGTATCGCTGACGCTGCCCATCTCATCGATGAAGGCAAACAGCGAGGCCAGCCCGAGGATGATTCCCAGGACCGCGAGAATGGCCATGAACACACTGCTACCGATGTAGCGATCGAGCTTAACCACGAGCCATCTCCTTCATGCTGCGACGACTCGCCATTTTCAACCGCATCGGTTCCCAGTACATCAAGCCCAGGCCAATGGCCAGGAACAGCAGGTGGACCCACCACAGCCCCAGGACAGGCGAGATCTTGCCTTTCTCCAGGGCACCGCGCACCGCGATCAGGATGGTCAGGTACGCCATGTACAGCAGAATGGCCGGGATCAGCTTGAGGAAGCGGCCCTGGCGTGGATTGACCCGGGACAGCGGCACCGCCATCAGGGTCACGATAAATACCAGCAACGGCAGGGACAGGCGCCATTGCAGTTCGGCACGGGCCCGCAGGTCGTCCTTGCCGATCAGGTCGCGGGTCGGCATGGCATCGCGATCGGTGACCTCGTCACTGACATCCGGACGCTGCAGCAGCACGCCATAGGTGTCGTACTTGATCACCCGATAGTTGGCCTCGCCCGGGTTGCCGTCATAGCGGTAGCCGTTTTCCAGGATCAGGTAGCGATTGCCGTCGGGCCGGATGTCCTGATGGCCCTTCTCGGCCACCAGCACCGAGATGCCCTGGTCCTTCTTTTCCTGATTCAGGCGTTTCTCGGAGATGAACACCCCGGAAAGATTGGTCCGGTCTTCCGACAACTGCTCGGTGTAAGTCACTCGGCTGCCGTCGTTGAGCGCCTGAAAGCGTCCGGCCACCAGGGTGTCGAACTCGGTCAGGGCATCCTGTTTGTTCAGCAGCAACTGGAACTGGTTGGCCCCCTGCGGCGCCAGGCTCAGACTCAGCCACGCCACCACCAGCGCCACCAGGGCGGCCGGAATCATGGTCATGCCCAGCAGGCGCTGCTGGCTCATGCCGGTCGCGGACAACACGGTCATCTCGCTTTCGAGATAAAGCCGGCCATAAGCCAGAAGAATGCCGAGGAACAGCCCCAGAGGCAGGATCAGTTGCAGGAAGCCCGGCAGACGAAAACCCATGATCAGGAACAGCGAGCCCGGGTCCAGAGCGCCCGAGGCGGCTTGAGCGAGGAACTTGACGAAGCGCCCGCTCATGATGATGACCAGCAGCACCGCACTTACGGCACTCAGGGTCAGCAGGATTTCGCGGGATAGATAACGAAAGACGATCAAACCAGACACTCCAGGGTTGTCAGGCTAAGGCGGCCGAACAAGCAAACGTATCGAGCCGGCCCCAAAATGCAGGGCCGCCGAAAAAGATGGCGCATTATCCTGTGATTGCGCGCGCCTGTCACGGAGGATGCTCTTGCGGCGCTCTGAAGCGGCGAACTTGGCCGATACGAGGGTTGTCAGCCGCGACCGGCGAGGTTCAAACTGGCGGCTTTGTCGTCGCCAGCAGGCGACGCCTTCTTCTATATAGATAAGCCCCGCGCCGGAGTCTTTCCTGCGCTCTTAGACCATTCATTCAGGGACCCGGACATGGAACTGGTTGTAAAAAGCGTTAGCCCGGAAACGTTGAAGACCGCCACCCTGGTGGTCGCCATCGGCGAAGACCGCAAGCTCGGCAGCGTCGCCCAGCAACTCGACGAACTCAGCGGCGGCGCCATCAGCGCCGTGCTCAAGCGCGGCGACCTGGCCGGCAAGGTCGGTCAGAGCCTGCTGCTGCACGGCGTAGCCAAGCTCAAGGCCGAACGCGTGCTGCTGGTCGGCACCGGCAAGGATGGCGAACTGGGCGACCGCTCGTTCCGCAAGATCATCAGTGGCGTACTGAGCACGCTCAAGGGCCTGGGCGGCAGCGACGCCGCGCTGGCTCTGGACGAAGTCGTGGTCAAGGGCCGCGACAGCTACGGCAAGACCCGCCTGCTGGCGGAAACCCTGGTGGACGGTGGCTATGTCTTCGACCGCTACAAGAGCCAGAAGGCCGAACCTCGCGCTCTGAAGAAAATCACCCTGCTGACCATCAAGGCCGCCGAGGCACAAGTCCAGCGTGGCGTGACCCACGCCCAGGCCATCGCCAAGGGCATGGCCTTCACTCGCGACCTGGGCAACCTGCCGCCGAACGTCTGCCACCCGACCTTCCTCGGCGAACAAGCCAAGGCCCTGGGTAAAGAATTCAAGGGCCTGAAAGTCGAAGTCCTCGACGAGAAGAAGATCAAGGAACTGGGCATGGGCTCGTTCTATGCCGTGGGCCAGGGCAGCGACCAGCCACCACGCCTGATCGTCATGCAGTACAACGGCGGCAAGAAGTCCGAGAAGCCGTTTGCCCTGGTGGGCAAGGGCATCACCTTCGACACCGGCGGCATCAGCCTCAAGCCCGGCGCCGGCATGGATGAGATGAAATACGACATGGGCGGTGCCGCCAGCGTGTTCGGCACCCTGCGTGCGGTGCTGGAGCTCAAGCTGCCGATCAACCTGGTGTGCATCCTCGCCTGCGCCGAGAACATGCCCAGCGGCGGTGCTTCCCGTCCTGGCGACATCGTCACCACCATGAGCGGCCAGACCGTGGAAATCCTCAACACCGACGCCGAAGGCCGTCTGGTGCTGTGTGACGCCCTGACCTACGCCGAACGCTTCAAGCCTCAGGCCGTGATCGACATCGCCACCCTCACCGGTGCCTGCATCGTGGCCCTGGGCGCCCACACTTCGGGCCTGCTGGGCAACAACGACGAACTGATCGAGCAACTGCTCAGCGCCGGCCGGCAAGCCGACGACCGTGCCTGGCAACTGCCGCTGTTCGACGAGTACCAGGAGCAGTTGGACAGCCCGTTCGCCGACATCGCCAACATCGGCGGACCCAAGGCCGGCACCATCACCGCCGCCTGCTTCCTGTCGCGCTTCACCAAGAACCTGAACTGGGCGCACCTGGATATCGCCGGCACCGCCTGGACCAGCGGCGGCAAGGACAAGGGCGCCACCGGCCGTCCCGTGCCCCTGCTGACCCAATACCTGCTGGACCGCGCCAAAGCCTGAAAACCATGACCGCGGAGGGTGCCGCTTGAAGGCGGCGCCCTCTCCGGCTCAGGAACCCCAATGACCAAAGTCGACTTTTATATCCTTCCCAGCGCGGACCCTGCGGCGCGCCTGGATTTTGCCTGCAAGCTCACCGACAAGGCCTGGCGCATGGGCCATCGCATCTACCTGCATTGCAGCGATGCCGCACAACGGGATGAACTCGATGCCCGCCTGTGGCGCTTCAAGGGCGAAACCTTCGTTCCCCACGGCCCGGCGGAAAGCCAACCCGAAGGCTTGATCGTGCTTGGCCTGGGCCAGGACCCCGGCGAACACAACGACCTGCTGGTGAACCTGGACCTGAAAGTACCGGCCTTCGCCCCGCGTTTTGCCCGAATTGCCGAGGTCGTGGTGGAAGACCCGACTATTCGTCAGGCTGCCCGCGAGAGTTTCCGTTTCTATCGCGAACAGGGCTATCCTCTGCAAGATCACCGTTTACAGCGACTCTGAGCACCCGATGGACACTCCCAACCCGCTGCAAAAGCCCGCGCATCTGCTGGACGACCTCGAGTCGATCCGCAAACTGCTCGGTGATGACAACCTGCAACCACCGCTGCTGACCGAAACCGTGAGCAGTGAAGTGCAAATCCCCCTGCTGTTCGACATGGTAGGCAGCCAGCAACCGGCCACAACCGAAACCGCCCCGGCAGCGCCAGCCAAACCGCAACCTGCGCCGGCCCCGGCTCAAGTCGCAGCACCCGCACCCACCCCTGCTCCGCCCCCAGCTCCCGCGTCAACGCCGGCAGCCAAACCCGCAGCCGCAGCCGCCAGCAACAGCGCCGACGCCCTGCTGCATCTGGACACCGAGTTGCGCGCCGCCGCGCAATTGATCATGCAAGACGTGATCGACGACTTCGCCCCGCACATCGAAACCGAGATCAAGCGCCGCCTCGACGCCCGCCTGGAACGCCTGCTCGCAGCAGCCACCAACGGCAAACCATAAGCCACACGCAAAAGCCGGGCATGGCCATCTTGTCGCTTGTCGCTTGTGGCTTGCTGCTGCCCCCCTCCGCTATACTTCCCGGCTTTTCCTGAATAAATGCCAATAGGGTCCCGCCGCGCATGGATAAGACCTACCAGCCGCACGCCATTGAAACTTCCTGGTACCAGACCTGGGAGTCCGAGAACTACTTCGCCCCGCAAGGCGCGGGCGACTCCTACACCATCATGATCCCGCCGCCGAACGTCACCGGCAGCCTGCACATGGGCCACGGCTTCAACAACGCGATCATGGACGCCCTGATCCGCTTCCGCCGCATGCAGGGTCGCAACACCCTCTGGCAGCCGGGCACCGACCACGCCGGTATCGCCACGCAGATGCTGGTGGAGCGCCAGATCGAAGCCCAAGGCCAGAATCGTCACGACCTGGGCCGGGAAAAATTCCTCGAAAAAGTCTGGGAATGGAAGGATCAGTCCGGGGGCAACATCAGCCGCCAGATCCGCCGCCTGGGCTCCTCCGTGGACTGGAGCCGCGAGCGCTTCACCATGGACGACGGCCTGTCGGAAGCGGTCAAGGAAGCCTTCGTGCGCCTGCACGAAGACGGCCTGATCTACCGCGGCAAGCGCCTGGTGAACTGGGATACCAAGCTGCACACGGCGATTTCCGATCTGGAAGTGGAAAACCACGACGAGAAAGGCTTCCTGTGGAACCTCAAGTACCCACTGGCCGACGGCGCCAAGACCGCTGAAGGCAACGACTACCTGATCGTCGCCACCACCCGTCCGGAAACCATGCTCGGCGACTCGGCCGTCGCGGTGAACCCCGAAGACGAGCGTTACAAGGCCCTGATCGGCAAGTTCGTCGAACTGCCGCTGGTCGGCCGCCGCATCCCGATCATCGCCGACGACTACTGCGATCCTGAATTCGGCACCGGCTGCGTGAAGATCACCCCGGCCCACGATTTCAACGACTACGAAGTCGGCAAGCGCCACAACCTGCCGCTGCTCAACATCTTCGACAAGAACGCCGCCGTGTTGCCGGCCTGCCAGGTGTTCAACCTGGACGGCAGCCTCAACGAAACCATCGACGGCAAGATCCCGGCCGAATACGTCGGCCTTGACCGCTTCGAAGCGCGCAAGCAGATCGTCGCCGCCTTCGACGCCGCCGGCCTGCTGGTCAGCGTCGACGACCACGCCCTGAAAGTGCCGAAGGGCGACCGCTCCGGTACCGTCATCGAGCCGTGGCTCACCGACCAGTGGTACGTCTCCACCAAGCCCCTGGCAGAACCTGCCATCGCCGCCGTGGAAGACGGCCGCATCGCCTTCGTGCCCAAGCAGTACGAGAACATGTACTTCTCCTGGATGCGCGACATCCAGGACTGGTGCATCAGCCGCCAGCTGTGGTGGGGCCACCGGATTCCGGCCTGGTACGACGAATCCGGCAAGGTCTATGTCGGCCGCGACGAAGCACAAGTGCGCGCCAAGCACAACCTCGGTCCGGACGTTGCCCTGCAGCAGGACAACGACGTGCTCGACACCTGGTTCAGCTCGGGCCTGTGGACCTTCTCCACCCTGGGCTGGCCGGAGCAGACCGAGTTCCTCAAGACCTTCCACCCGACCGACGTACTGGTCACCGGCTTCGACATCATTTTCTTCTGGGTCGCCCGGATGATCATGCTCACCATGCACCTGGTGAAAAACGAAGACGGCACGCCGCAGGTTCCGTTCAAGACCGTGTACGTGCACGGCCTGGTCCGCGACGGCCAGGGCCAGAAGATGTCCAAGTCCAAGGGCAACGTCCTCGACCCGCTGGACATCATCGACGGCATCGACCTCGAAACCCTGGTGCAGAAGCGCACCACCGGCCTGATGCAGCCAAAACTGCAGAAAGCCATCGAGAAGCAGACCCGCGCCGAATTCGCCGACGGCATCGCCAGCTACGGCACCGACGCCCTGCGCTTCACCTTCTGCTCCCTGGCCACCACCGGCCGCGACATCAAGTTCGACATGGGCCGCGTCGAGGGCTACCGCAACTTCTGCAACAAGATCTGGAACGCCGCGCGCTACGTGCTGGACAAGGGCGAGGACTGCGGCCAGAACGGCGAGGCCTACGAGCTGTCCCTGGCGGACCGCTGGATCATCTCGCAACTGCAGCGCACCGAAGCCGAAGTCACCCGCCAGCTCGACCAGTTCCGTTTCGACCTGGCCGCCCAGGCCCTGTACGAGTTCATCTGGAACCAGTACTGCGACTGGTACCTGGAGCTGTCCAAGCCGGTGCTGTGGGACGAAAACTCGCCGGTCGAACGCCAGCGCGGCACCCGCCGCACCCTGGTGCGGGTACTGGAAGTGGCCCTGCGCCTGGCGCATCCGTTCATGCCATTCATCACCGAAGAGATCTGGCAGCGCCTGGCGCCGCTGGCGGGCGCGGAAGGCAAGACCATCATGCTGCAACCCTGGCCGGTGGCTAACGAAGCCCGCATCGACCAGGCCGCCGAAGACGACATCGAATGGCTCAAGGGCCTGATGCTCGGCACACGCAACATTCGCGCGGAAATGAACATCGGTCCGGGCAAGCCCCTGGCCCTGTTCCTGAAGAACGCCGGTGCCGAAGACCAGCGTCGCCTGACCGAGAACGAAGCCTTGCTGAAGAAGCTGGCCAAGCTCGAATCCATCACCGTACTGGGCGCCGGCGACGAAGCGCCGCTGTCCGCCACCGCCCTGGTGGGCGAGATGGAAGTACTGGTGCCAATGGCCGGCCTGATCGACAAGGGTGCGGAGCTGGCCCGCCTGGACAAGGAAATCCAGCGCCTGCAAGGCGAAGTGCAGCGGGTGGGCGGCAAGCTGTCCAACGCCTCCTTCGTCGACAAGGCGCCAGCGGAAGTGATCGAGAAGGAACGCGCCAAACTGGCCGAGGCCGAACAGGCCCTGGGCAAGCTGGCGGAACAGCACGCACGGATTTCCAGCCTGTAACGGCGATTCGCGCGATGTGAAAGAGGGAGGCCGGCAACGGCCTCCCTTTTTTATGCGCGTTGTCTCATGCGCCAAGGAGGTACGCGTCCATCACTTGTCGCTCACCGCTTGAAACTTACCGCTGCTCCTGTGTGACAATGCCCGCCACTTTGAACCACCCCCGAATCGATCCCCCATGACCGCCCCCAATACCCGCAAGCCTGCGCGCAAAAAGCCCAAACCCGCCTCCCCGGCCAAAACCGCCGCGCCCCGGGAAAAGGCCAGCCTGCATCCGCGCAATCGTCACCAGGGGCGTTACGACTTCCCGCAACTGATCAAGAGCACCCCGGAACTGGGGCAGTTCGTGATCCTCAATCCCTACGGCAAGGAAAGTATCGACTTCGCCGACCCGGCCGCCGTGCGGGTGTTCAACCGCGCCCTGCTCAAGGCCTTCTACGGCATTGCCCACTGGGACATTCCGGCGGACTTCCTGTGCCCGCCAGTTCCCGGTCGCGCCGACTACGTGCACTTCCTCGCCGACCTGCTGGCCAGCCACAACCAGGGTGAGATCCCCCGTGGTGCGGCAGTGCGGGTGCTGGACGTCGGGGTCGGCGCCAATTGCATCTACCCACTGATCGGCTACAGCGACTACCGCTGGCAGTTCCTCGGCTCGGACATCGACAGCACCGCCCTGGCCGCCGCCAAGGCGATTGTCCAGGCCAACGGCCTGAGCAAGGCCATCAACCTGCGCCAGCAAGGCAACCCCAAGCAGATCCTCAACGGCCTGCTGGAAAGCGGCGAGCGTTTCGACCTGACGATGTGCAACCCACCGTTCCACGCCTCGCTGGATGAAGCCACCCGCGGCAGCCAGCGCAAATGGCGAGCCCTGGGCAAGGCCGATCCCAAGCGCAAGCTGCCGGTGCTGAACTTTGGTGGGCAGGCCCGGGAACTCTGGTGCGAAGGCGGCGAGATCCGCTTCGTCAGCCAGTTGATCAGCGAAAGCACAGCCGTCGGCCAGCAAGTGCTGTGGTTCAGCACACTGGTGTCAAAGGCCTCGAACCTGCCGGCGATTGAAAGCGCGCTGAAAAAGGCCGGAGCCCTGGAAAGCCAGGTGGTGGAGATGTCCCAGGGACAGAAACAGAGCCGCTTCGTCGCCTGGACCTTCAAGGACAAGGCACAGCAACAGGCCTGGAGCCAGGAACGTTGGGTCAGGAAGAGCTAAAGAGGCGGGGATTCAATGACGATTCACCTTGCGTGAATCGGTGTCACACAAACCGTGCCCGGAGAACTTCTGAGCACGGTTTCACTGCAAGTATTACTTGTTAACAGCGTCGGTCAGGCCTTTAGCCACAACCAGCTTGATAACTTTCTTGGCAGCGATTTCGATGGCAGCGCCAGTCGATGGGTTACGGCCAGTACGGGCAGGACGCTCGGTCACTTTCAGCTTGCCGATACCTGGCAGAGTGATTTCGCCGCCATTTTCCAATTGATCAGCAACGATCTGGGCCAGTTGGTCCAGAGCGTTACGCGCGGTGGTTTTCGGCGCGTCGATAGCTTCAGCGATATCAGCGATCAGTTGGTCTTTAGTAATAGCCATTGTGGTGTTCCTTCCCTATCAAATTCATTTGGATTGCAGAGTGCAGTGTCAGCCATCGAGCCAGATCTTGTGAATCTGGCACCCCGGTTACAACCACGACAGATCGGGGTTATAGATACCGAAATCAGGGTTTGGTTCGACCCGACAAATGCTGAATGCACGCTTAACGCTGAGACATCGCGTAAGACCGGGCAAAACTAGCACACAGACGGGGAAATATCCGCCTCTACCTAGCCATTTGGTCAGCTTTATTGCTCTAAATCGGTAAAAAAATGCATAAGCGTTACCGACGAGCCGTTCATCGCCTGGCAAACCGCGCCCGAACCCTCGGCTGCGGTACACTGGGCACTTTTTCGGGGAGCCCGCCCTCCCCCTTCAATCAGCCGAGAAGCCCATGCCGATCCGTCATTGCATCGTCCACCTGATCGACAAAAAACCCGACGGCAGCCCCGCAGTTCTGCATGCCCGAGACTCCGAACTGGCAGAGTCCGCGGCCATCGAGAACATGCTCGCCGACCTCAACGAAAGCTATAACGCCAAACAGGGCAAAGCCTGGGGCCTGTTCCATCCCGAGTCCGGCGCTTTCCCCTTCAGCGGCTGGCTGAAGGAATACCTGGACGGCGGCCAGGACTTCACCGCCTTCAGCCGGGTGGCGGTGGAACACCTGCAGAAGCTGATGGAGGAATCCAACCTGTCAGTGGGCGGTCACGTGCTGTTTGCCCACTATCAACAGGGCATGACCGACTACCTGGCCATCGCCCTGCTGCACCATAGCGAAGGCGTGGCGGTGACCGACCAGCTGGACGTGACGCCGTCGCGCCACCTGGACCTGGGCCAGTTGCACCTGGCGGCACGGATCAACATCTCCGAGTGGCAGAACAACAAGCAGTCCAAGCAGTACATCTCCTTTATCAAGGGCAAGAACGGCAAGAAGGTTTCGGAGTACTTCCGCGACTTCATCGGCTGCCAGGAAGGCGTCGACGGCCCGGGCGAAACCCGCACCCTGCTCAAGGCCTTCAGCGACTTCGTCGAGAGCGAGGATCTGCCGGAAGAGTCGGCCCGGGAAAAGACCAAGACCCTGGTGGAGTACGCCAGCAGCCAGGCCAAGCTCGGCGAACCCATGGGCCTGGAAGAACTCTCGGAACTGATCGACGAAGACCGCCCCAAGGCCTTCTACGATCACATCCGCAACAAGGATTACGGGCTGTCGCCGGAGATTCCTGCGGATAAACGCACCCTCAATCAGTTCCGCCGCTTCACCGGCCGCGCTGAAGGCTTGTCCATCAGCTTCGAGGCCCACCTGCTGGGTTCGAAGATCGAGTACGACGAAGAAGCCGGGACCCTGATCATCAAGGGCCTGCCGACCCAGCTGACCGACCAGCTCAAGCGCCGCAACTGATGCTCCAGGGGGTATTGAAGAAGTTCTTGCTGATCCTGCTGGTGGTGGTGATCTACCAGCACTGGGGCAAGATCGAGCGCCTGTTCAACCCTTCGGCGGTGGTCAGCGAAGAGATCCGCAGCCAGGCCCGGGTAGTGCTCTACGCCACCCAATGGTGCGGCTACTGCAAGGCCACCCGGCGCTTTCTCGATCAGAAGGGCATTCCCTACCGCGAGTTCGACATCGAGAAAGATGCCGAGGCGCGCAAGGCCTATAGCGCCCTGGGCGGTGCCGGGATTCCGATCCTGGACGTGAATGGCAGCCTGATCCGCACCTACGATCCCGAGGCCATCATGGCGGCGCTGCAACCGTAGCGACCGGGCGCCGCAGCGCTGGCCGGCGAAGGGGTCAGCAGATCGTGCAGCGATCTTGTGGACACCTTCGCCGGCAAGCCTGCGGCTACCCGATCACTGCGCCTGGATGCGGAAGCCCAGGCGTGGGAAGTGCACGTGCACCAGGCCGGCACGCGGATCCTCGCGACGCAGGATCAACTCTTCAGTACCGGCAAACAGCAACTCGCCCGCCACCGGATCGACGCCATAGTCGGTCGCCGCAATCACCACCTGTTGCCCCGCCGCAAAACCATTGGGGTCGACGAACTGCTCATCTGGCAGCGCCGCCGGAGTAGCGTTGCGCGACACCTCAAGGGCCTCTTCGGCACTCATCTCGGTGAAGGAGCCATGACCAAAGCCCAGCACCCGCGCCAACCAGGCGGATACCGCCGGATACTCGTCCACCAGCGGTGCGGTCACCGGCGTGCCCTTGAGGAACCACAGCGAGTGAGCCAGGGCGATATCGGCAATCGACGGCTCGCCAAACAGGAAGTCCCCCGGCTCGCGCTGCAGTTGCTGCTCCAGGCGCGCCATGATGGTCGGCCACTGATGCTTGGCCACGTCCAGAGGCAGGCGGCTGGCGCTGCCGCCACTAAACAGCCCGGCGCGGTCGGCCATGAAGGCCTTGACCGCTTCAGGCGGTAGCTTGCCAAAGCGCACGGCGGCCGACTCGGGCTGGAACACCAGGGTCACCGCATGCTGGAACACCACCGAGTCGATCCAGGCGGCGAAGGTCGCGCTGATCATTTCCTGGCCTTCGGGAAACAGCGCCGGCGAGCTCTTTTCCAGCTCCAGGCGGCGCGCGATCAGGGCCGTGTCGCAATAGATGTCCGCGCCGATCTGTAACACCGGGGTCTTGCGATAGCCGCCGGTCAGGGCCGTCAGGTCGGGTTTTGGCATGACCGGGGAGATCTTCACGGAGCGCCAGGACAGGCCCTTGAACCCCAGGAGCAAGCGGGCTTTTTCCGCGAAGGGAGAAGTCGGGTAATGGTGCAGGATCAACTCTGACATGCTGGGGTCCGCCACAAGAAGGAGAGCGCTGAAGCTTAGCGCGCAATCCGTGGACGGCCTACAGATCCAACTGATGAGAACCTATCAGTCAGATTGATGCCATTGCACTGGCAGAAGCCACCAGGCACTCCTTGGCGCTCTTCCTGAGTTTCTTGATCAGCCGCTCCTGGCGCAGGGCCTCGCTCTTGTCTCGGCAGGCTTCGGTGTAGACCAGGGCCACCGCCGGGCTGGAAAGAAAGAAGCGCGCGCCCTTGCCGCTCTGATGCTTGGCAAAGCGCTTCACCGGGTCATCGCTGATGCCGCAGTAAAGGGCGCCATTGGCCGCGCGCACCAGGTACACAAACCAGGGTTTGCTGGCAGGCGCGGGCGGTTCGGCGGCAATCTCGGGGGTTGGATCTGGGCGGCTCACAAGAATAATCGAGGCCTGTGGATAACAAGCCGCGATCTTAGCAGAGGATGGCTTTCAGCGACCGCTCTGGAAGGCCTTGAGGCCTTTGCGGGCCTGGGCGCGAACGGCGTTCTTCACCAGGGGCGTCCAGCCCAGCAACAGGCCCTTGGCCCCTAGGGCCTGACGCGCCCAGCGCCACAGGTCGAAATGATCGTGGTGCTCGCAAATCTTGCCGTCGCGAAACACGAAGCGCGCCTGAATGTCATTGACCACGGTGTTGCCGGTCTGGCTGAACAGGTAGGTGGCCACCCAGTGCGCGCTGCCGGTGTTCGCCTCGGCACGCACCTGGTCGAAGGTCAGGGAAAAGTCCTTGGCCCGGCTGGTGAGCATGCGCCACATGTCGCCGGCGTCACGTCCACGCAATTCACCGAAAGCCGGATCACTGAACAGCACATCCTCGGTATAACAGGCGCTCATGGCCTCGGCATCGAGGCGCTGGAAGGCCTGGTAGAACTCGGTGATCAGGGCGCGGTGGGCATCACTCATGGGCGGACTCCGGAAGGGCAAAGGGATGCCAGCACAATAATCCGCACGCCTTGAGATGACTATCGGCATTTGCGCGGCAAATACCGACAGTGAGGCTCGTTAGATTTTCTCGCTCTGCACCTGCACATACAGCGCACGACCCGCGCCCAGCCCGGCGATGATCGCCCCGCTGCCCAGCACCGCAAAGATCCAGCCCACGGCGTTCCAGCCACCGGTCCAGTCGTGCACCAGCCCCACCGCAAACGGCCCCATGGACGCCAGGGTGTAGCCGATGCCCTGGGCCATGCTCGACAGGTTGGCAGCCACATGGGAGTCCCGCGAACGCAGGACGATCAGGGTCAGGGCCAGGCTGAAAGTGCCGCCCTGCCCCAGGCCCAGGAGAATGGCCCAGCCCCACAGATCGTCGATGGGTGCGTACAGACAACCGAGCAGGCCGCCGATGGTTATCAGCATGACCATCACGATGGCCAGGCGTTGATCCTTGCCACGGGTCGCCAGCCAGGGCGTCGCCAGCGAACTGACCAGTTGCACCATCACCGAGCCCGACAGCACCAGCCCCGCCTGGGTCGGGGTCAGCCCACGGCCAATCAGGATCGACGGCAGCCAGCCAAACACTATGTAGGCCAGGGAGGACTGCAGGCCCATATACAGAGTCACCTGCCAGGCCAGCGGATCACGCAGCAACCCGCGCACACGGAAGGCGACATGGTGAGCACCGTGTTTCTGCCCCACTTGAGGCAACCAGAACAGCGCCGCCGCCAGCGCCGGCACGACCCAGAAGCCCAGCCCCATGGCCCAGCTGTTGCCGAAATGCTGGCTCAAGGGCACCGTGGCCCCGGCCGCCAGCGCCGCGCCCAGGCACAGGGCCATGGTGTAGACCCCGGTCATGGTGCCCGCATGCCGGGCAAAGTCGCGTTTGACGATGCCCGGCAGCAGCACGCCGATCACGCCGATGCTGGCGCCGGCCAGGATGCTCCCGGCAAAGACCCCGAACTCCCCCAGGGAGCTGCGCAGCACAATGCCCAGGGCCAGGGTCAGGAGAATCCCCAGCACCACCCGCTCGGCACCAAAACGCCGGGCCAGCAGCGGCGCCAAAGGCGCGAACAAACCCAGGCACAACACCGGCAGCGTGGTCAGCAACCCCGCCTTGGCCGCCGACAGGCCCAGGCTCTGGGATACGTCACTGAGCAACGGCGCCATGCTCGACAGCGCCGGACGCAGGTTCAGCGCCACCAGGATCAGCCCCAGCAGCAACAGCCAGGGCCGACGTACCGCGGGCGGGGCATGCTGAAGCTCCTCGTCATCGGCCTCGGCGTCGATCAGCAGCTCTTCGAGCTCGGCAGGACGCCGAGGAGCAGGCGGGGTATTCGGGGGTACCTGGTGATTGGACATGAAGGTCTCGGATTCAGGATTCGTTGATCAACTGGCGGGACAGCTTCTTGGCCCGCTCGGGGTCGCCCTGTTCGATGGCATCCAGCAGGTGCTGATGGAGATCGAAGACGTCCTGGCGACGCGGAGCCTGGGTCAAGGTCTGGCGCAACTGCGCGCCGACCACACTGGAGAAGTAGCGGTACAGCTGGCTGAGGGTCGGGTTGTGGGCGGCATCCACCAGGCGCTGGTGAAACACCAGGTCGCAGGCGATGTAACTTTCCAGGTCGCCATGAAAATGCCCGCTGCTGGCCTGCAAGGCTTGCTTCAAGTCCTGCAGGTCCTCGTCGGTGCGACGCAGGGCCGCCAGGCCGACCGCCTCCACTTCGAGGATCTGCCGGGTTTCCCGGGCCTGTTCCAGAGAGCACTGCGACAGCGCCTGGAGCATGTCCAGTGGATCGGCCACCGCCCGCAGGTAACTGCCATCGCCCTGGCGGATCTCGATCAGTCCGGAGAACGCCAGCACCCGCATGGCTTCGCGCACCGTATTGCGGCTGATGCCCAGTTCTTGGGCCAGTTCCGGTTCGGTGGGCAAGCGCTGGCCGACCCGCCAGACACCGTTGTTGATGCGTTTGCGCAGTTGCTCCAGGGCCTGGTCGACCAGGGATTTTTTGATCAGGGGGGATGTTTCGCTCATGGGACTCGCTCAATCATCCAATCATCGGATGAATTGTCGGACATGGTATTCAGGCTTTTCCGAGAGTTCAACGCATTAGGCTGGAGGAGGCACTTTCGCCATGGTAAACAGGCCTTGACAAAAAACCCTATAAGGGTAATTTCAATCAGGCCTCAAGGGTGTCTCATGGAAAAGAAAACACCTCACCACGACCTCTCGCTGATCAAGGCGCACGTCGTTCGACAAGGGGCTCAAGCCTTCACTCGAAGCGCATTGCGCCGCGGCAGGGAACTCGGATTGTCCTTGGCCGCCATGCAACGAGTGATAGCCGGACTCCAGGGCAACATGTTCTACAAATCGATGACCACCTATTGCGATCACCGGGTGTGGCAAGACGTGTATTACACCAGCCTCGATGACCGGACGCTCTACATCAAGATCACCCACCGCCCCGGCTTGGGGCCTCCAGTGATCTCCTTCAAGGAGGCACAGACATGAAACGACAACAGTGCTACAGCTGCGGCGCCCCGACCGGCATGCTGGCGTTCGAGCAGCGCAGCGAGGTCGTCGACTACCGGCACCTGTTGCGTCACCTGCATGGCCTGGCGGGCTGGGAATGCCAGGAGTGCGGTGAAATCGAATTCGATGCCCAGAGTGCACAACGCTACGCCGCCGCAGGCGACCAGTTGCTTGAGGATTACCGGCAGGAGGTTGCCACAGACCTGAAGCGCATCCGCCGCAAGCTGCACCTCTCGCAAAAGGAGGCAGTCAAACTGCTGTCCGGCGGTGGACACAATGCCTTTTCCCGTTACGAGCGCGGCGAAGTCGGCGTGCCCCAGCCGCTGTACGTGCTGATGCGCCTGCTGGATCGCCACCCACGTTTGATGAAGGACGTACTGGAGCTTGGCGAACCACGGCTGGCGCCCTCAGCCTTGGGCGACCCACCCGAACCACAGCTCGGTGCTGCCGGCAGTTGAACGCCGAGCAAAAATAAACCCGGAGCCAGTCCGGGTTTATCGTCAGCGCCAACCGTGCATCAGGGTCAATGCAGGATCTGGCTCAGGAACAGCTTGGTGCGATCGTTCTGCGGGTTATCGAAGAAGTCGTTCGGTGCCGCCTGCTCGACGATTTCGCCCTTGTCCATGAAGATCACCCGGTTGGCCACGGTGCGGGCAAAGCCCATTTCGTGGGTCACGCAGAGCATGGTCATGCCGTCTTCCGCCAGGCCGATCATGGTATCCAGCACTTCCTTGACCATTTCCGGGTCCAGTGCCGAGGTGGGTTCGTCGAACAGCATGATCTTGGGCTTCATGCACAGCGCCCGGGCAATCGCCACCCGTTGCTGCTGCCCACCGGACAGCTGGCCCGGGTACTTGTTGGCCTGCTCCGGAATGCGCACCCGCTCCAGGTAATGCATGGCGATTTCCTCGGCCTTGCGCTTGGGCATCTTGCGCACCCACATCGGCGCCAGGGTGCAGTTCTGCAGGATGGTCAGGTGCGGAAACAGATTGAAGTGCTGGAACACCATGCCCACTTCCCGACGAATGGCCTCGATCTGCTTGAGGTCGTTGGTCAGTTCCACGCCGTCCACCACGATGCGTCCCTGCTGGTGCTCTTCCAGGCGGTTGAGGCAGCGGATGGTGGTGGATTTGCCCGAACCCGACGGCCCGCACAACACGATGCGCTCACCCTGGCGGACGTTGAGGTTGATGTCCTTCAACACGTGGAACTGGCCGTACCACTTGTTCACACCCTGCATCTGAATAATGCCTTCAGGGCCCACAGGCTTTTTGTTCGCTTCACTCATGGAGGTACTCCTAACGCTTGTGGCCTGTGTCCAACTTACGCTCCAGATGCATGGAGTAGCGGGACATACCGAAACAGAAAATCCAGAACACCAGGGCCGCGAAGACATAGCCTTCGGTGGCCATGCCCAGCCATTTGGGATCGGCGGCGGCTTGCTTGACGCTGTTGAGCAGGTCGAACAGGCCGATGATGATCACCAGGCTGGTGTCCTTGAACAGGGCGATGAAGGTGTTGACGATGCCGGGAATCACCAGCTTCAGGGCCTGGGGCAGAATCACCAGGCCCATGGCCCGCCAGTAACCCAGGCCCATGGCCGCAGCAGCTTCGTACTGGCCCTTGGGAATGGCTTGCAAGCCACCGCGCACCACCTCGGCCACATAGGCCGACTGGAACAGGATCACCCCGATCAAGGCCCGCAGCAGCTTGTCGAAGTTCATGCCCTCGGGCAGGAACAGCGGCAGCATCACCGAGGACATGAACAGCACGGTGATCAGCGGCACGCCGCGCCAGAACTCGATGAAGGTCACGCAGACCACGCGAATCGCCGGCAGGTTGGAACGTCGTCCCAATGCCAGCAGGATCCCCAGCGGCAGGGCTCCGGCAATCCCCACCGTGGCGATCACCAGGGTCAGCATCAGGCCGCCCCACTGGCTGGTGGCGACATTGCTCAAGCCCAGGTAACCGCCGTGCAACAGGGTGTAGGCAACCACCGGGTACCACACCAGGAAACACAAGCCGTAGATCGCCTTGCGGGCAAAGCGCGAGATGAACAACGGCGCCACACCAATCACCGCCAGCCACACGGTCAGGTCGACCCGCCAGCGCAGCTCCACCGGGTAATAGCCATACATGAACTGGCCGAAACGCTGCTGGATGAACACCCAGCAGGCGCCGTCCTTGGTGCAGTCGGCACGGGTGGTGCCGACCCAGTTGGCGTCGAGGATCGCCCAGTGCAGCAGTGGCGGCACCACCAGGTAGATCAGGTAGAAGGCAAACAGGGTCAACAGGGTGTTGAGCCAGCTGGAGAACATGTTGGCGCGCATCCACGCCAGCACGCCGATACTGCGGCTGGGCGGCGGCATGTCGGGTTTGAAAGTATGAGTCGTCATGGGCGCTTCCTCACCGCTCGATCAGCGCAATGCGCTTGTTGTACCAGTTCATCAGCAGGGAAATGCTGATGCTGATCGCCAGGTACACGCTCATGGTGATGGCAATCACCTCGATGGCCTGGCCGGTCTGGTTGAGCACCGTGCCGGCGAACAGCGACACCATTTCCGGGTAGCCGATACCGGCGGCCAGGGACGAGTTCTTCGCCAGGTTCAGGTATTGGCTGGTCAGCGGCGGAATGATCACCCGCAGGGCCTGGGGAATGATCACCTTGCGCAGGGTCGGACCGTTGCGCAGCCCCAGGGAGCGGGCCGCCTCGGTCTGGCCGTGACTCACCGACTTGATCCCGGAACGCACGATCTCGGCGATGAATGCTGCGGTGTAGACGGTCAGGGCCAGGGTCAGGGCCAGCAGCTCGGGGATCAGCACCCAACCGCCAACGAAGTTGAAGCCTTGCAGCTTCGGCAACTCCCAATGCACCGGCGAGCCGAAGACCAGCGTGCACAGCGCCGGAATCACCAGCAGCAGCGCCAGGCCCGTCCAGAACTTGTGGAACGGCACCCCGGTGTCTTCAAAACGTTTGTTGGCCCAGCGGCACATAAGCACGATGGCGACTATGGCCAGCACCACACTCGCCACGAACGCCCAGAACCCCGGAGCCATTTGCGCCGCCGGCATGTTCAGGCCCCGGCTGCTGACAAAGAAGGTGTCGCCGAAGTTGTGGCTGTTGCGCGGCCCCGGCATGGTCAGGAACACCGCGAAGTACCAGAACAGGATCTGCAGCAGCGGCGGAATGTTGCGAAACACCTCCACATACACCGTCGCCAGCTTGTTGATGATCCAGTTCTGCGACAGCCGCGCCACCCCGATGATGAACCCCAGCAGGGTCGCCAGGATCACTCCGATAAAGGTCACCAGCAGCGTATTGAGCAGGCCGATGACGAAGACCCGGGCATAACTGTCCGCTTCGGTGTAGGCAATCAGGTGTTGAGCGATGCCGAAACCGGCGCTGCGCTCAAGAAAGTCGAAACCCGAGGTGATACCCCGGTGCTGAAGGTTGGTTTGCGTGTTGTCGAACAGAAACCAGCCCAGCGAAACCACCGCCACGAGGGTGATGATCTGAAACAGCCAGGCGCGCACACGCGGATCGCTGAGGCTAAGCCTCTGCTTGGGTGCGCCGATTGAATTTTGCATGAAGTGCCCCAGGAATAATGGAACAGAACATCACCCGGCGGTTGGCCCGCCGGGTGATAGAACCATCAGCGCACAGGTGGTGCGTATTGGATGCCGCCGTTGTTCCACAGCGCGTTCAGGCCGCGGTCGATGGCCAGTGGCGTGCTCTTGCCGAGGTTTTTCTCGAACACTTCACCGTAGTTACCTACTTGCTTGACGATCTGTACTACCCAATCCTTCGGCAGTTTCAGGTCTTTGCCGTATTCACCGTCCGCGCCCAGCAGACGTGCTACATCAGGGTTCTTGGTCGACTTGGCTTCAGCTTCGACGTTTTTCGAAGTGATGCCCGCCTCTTCGGCGTTGAGCATGGCGAACAGGGTCCACTTGACGATGCTGAACCACTCTTCGTCGCCCTTACGCACCACCGGGCCCAGCGGCTCCTTGGAGATGGTTTCCGGCAGCACGACATAATCGGTCGGAGTGGCCAGCTTGCTGCGCTGTGCGTAGAGCTGGGACTTGTCGGATGTCAGCACGTCGCAACGCCCGGATTCCAGGGACTTGGCGCTTTCATCGGAGGTATCGAAGGTGATCGGGGTGTATTTCAGACCATTGCCACGGAAGTAATCCGACACGTTCAGCTCGGTAGTAGTACCGGCTTGAATACAGATGGTCGCGCCGTCCAGCTCCTTGGCACTTTTCACACCCAGCTTGTTGTTCACCAGAAAGCCGATGCCGTCGTAATAGGTGACACCGGCGAACATCAGGCCCATGCCCGCATCGCGGGAGCTGGTCCAGGTGGTGTTGCGCGACAGCACGTCGATTTCGCCGGATTGCAGCGCGGTGAAGCGCTCCTTGGCGTTCAACTGGCTGAACTTGACCTTGGTCGCATCACCGAATACCGCAGCGGCCACGGCGCGGCAGACGTCGGCGTCGATACCGAGGATCTTGCCGGTCGCATCCGGTACCGAGAAACCCGGCAAACCGTCACTGACACCGCACTGCACGAATCCTTTCTTCTGTACTGCATCGAGGGTCGCACCCGCCTGTGCGAAACCGCTTGTAGCCAGCACCGTAGCCGCCGTGACAGCGGCCAGGGTGGATTTCAACATCTTCATTCAAACCTCCAATCTTGCTCTTGTTGTGTCGGAGCTTGAGTCCTGCCGCGCCCTTATGAGGCGCTGACCCGTGTAGGCTTTTTTATAGGGTCAAGCGGCGTAAGACCTTCGCTATGAGTCTAGTAGGAGAAATCCACGTAATGGGGGGCCTACATCTCACCAATCGGCCGAACGGGCTGTAGCCCTTCGCAGTTCGCAAAGCCCGTAGCGGCCATTGGCGAACCTGTATCAGAGGAGGTTGGCGATGCCATCGCCCGCGGTAGCCTGTTAGTGTTACCGCCGGCAGAGAGTGCTATCACTTCCACTCCTCCTTTTGAGCCATAGCAAAGCCCGTACCACAGTTTCGGCTAAAGCGTTTCAGCCAGTGGTCAATAGCAAAACGTTCAACCGTGCGACATCTTCTTCACCGATCAACCGGGCGCGCCCCTTAACCTCGCACTCAATCAGCGCGCACGCACAAAAATGGAGCAAGCATGACCGAGCCCTTGATTCTTCAGCCCAGCAAGCCCGCAGATGCCTGTGTGATCTGGCTTCACGGCCTGGGAGCGGACCGTTACGACTTCCTGCCGGTGGCCGAGATGCTGCAGGAAAAACTCTTGAGCACCCGCTTCGTCCTGCCCCAGGCACCGACCCGAGCCGTGACCATCAATGGCGGATATGCCATGCCCAGCTGGTACGACATTTTGGCCATGAACCCGGCTCGCGCGATCAGTCGCGAACAGCTCGACGAATCATCTGATGAAGTCATCAGACTGATCGAAGAGCAACGCGCCAGCGGAATAGACGCCTCGCGAATTTTCCTGGCAGGTTTCTCCCAGGGTGGCGCCGTCGTGCTGCACACCGCCTTCCTCAAATGGCAGGGTCCGTTGGGTGGCGTGCTTGCCCTCTCCACTTACGCACCGACCTTTGACGACGAACTGCAACTTTGCGCCAGTCAACAGCGGATTCCGCTGCTGTCGCTGCACGGCCAGTACGACGAAGTGGTGCAAAACGCCATGGGCCGCACCGCCTACGAGTATCTGAAGCAGCATGGTGTCACCGTGACATGGCAGGAATACCCAATGGGGCACGAGGTGTTACCAGAAGAAATCAGCGACATCGGCACCTGGCTGAGCGAGCGTTTGCGCTAGAAAAACCGCCTCAAGCCGGAGGCCAGAGCAACAGACTACGCCGCGCCCGTTTCTTGCATTACACTGGCCGGCGTACATTCCTTAATCAATTGATGAGATGACCGTGCTCAAAGCACTCAAGAAAATCTTCGGTAAAAGCGAGGCTGAGCCGCTCGCGCCAAGCCCCAGTGCCCCTACCCCCAGTTCCAGCAGCCGCAGTGACGGCCGTCAGCCGGAACCGAGCGCACCCGCTACCGCAGCCAAAAGAGAACCGGTGAACACACCGGCCGCCCCTTGCTCTCCCAAAGCGCCGCGCCAAGAGAAGCCCAAGGCCGAACACCCCAAACCCGAGCAGCCGCGCCGTCCGCGGGCACCCAAGCCGCCCGCCAGCACCTGGAAACTCGAAGACTTCGTGGTCGAACCCCAGGAAGGCAAGACCCGTTTCCACGACTTCAAGCTGGCACCGGAACTGATGCACGCCATCCAGGACCTGGGCTTTCCTTATTGCACGCCGATCCAGGCCCAGGTACTGGGCTATACCCTGGCGGGCAAGGACGCCATCGGCCGGGCCCAGACCGGCACCGGCAAGACCGCCGCGTTCCTGATCTCGATCATCACCCAGTTGCTGCAGACTCCGCCGCCCAAGGAGCGCTACATGGGCGAGCCGCGGGCGCTGATCATTGCCCCGACCCGGGAACTGGTGGTGCAGATCGCCAAGGACGCCGCGGCGCTGACCAAGTACACCGGCCTCAACGTCATGACCTTCGTCGGCGGCATGGACTTCGACAAACAGCTCAAGCACCTGGAAGCCCGCCACTGCGACATCCTGGTGGCCACCCCGGGCCGTCTGCTGGACTTCAACCAGCGCGGCGACGTGCACCTGGACATGGTCGAAGTGATGGTGCTGGACGAAGCCGACCGCATGCTCGACATGGGCTTCATCCCGCAGGTGCGGCAGATCATTCGCCAGACCCCGCCCAAGAGCGAACGCCAGACCCTGCTGTTCTCCGCCACCTTCACCGACGACGTGATGAACCTGGCCAAGCAATGGACCACGGACCCGGCGATTGTCGAGATCGAGGCCGAGAACGTCGCCAGCGAAAACGTCGAACAGCACATTTATGCCGTGGCCGGGGCCGACAAGTACAAGCTGCTGTACAACCTGGTCACCGACAACGGCTGGGAACGGGTCATGGTCTTCGCCAACCGCAAGGATGAAGTGCGGCGCATCGAGGAACGCCTGGTACGCGACGGCGTGAACGCCGCCCAGCTGTCCGGCGACGTGCCGCAGCACAAGCGGATCAAGACCCTGGAAGGCTTCCGCGAAGGCAAGATCCGAGTACTGGTGGCCACCGACGTGGCCGGCCGCGGCATCCATATCGACGGCATCAGCCACGTGATCAACTTCACCCTGCCGGAAGTACCGGACGACTACGTGCACCGCATCGGCCGTACCGGTCGCGCCGGGGCCGAGGGCGTGTCCATCAGCTTCGCCGGCGAGGACGACTCCTACCAGTTGCCATCGATCGAAGCCCTGCTGGGACGCAAGATCAGCTGCGAGATGCCGCCTGCCGAGCTGTTGCGCCCAGTCACGCGCAAACGCCCGCAAGCCTGATAACCGACGCACCGAAAAACGCAGCCCATCACCGGCTGCGTTTTTTTTTGCCTGGATATTGCCCGATAAAACTAAAAGTCCATAATGGACAAATTAGTTTAACTTGATGGGAGCCCTTGCATGTCCAGCACGCCCTACCTGATGGCCCGGCCCGAAGCCCGCCAGTTGCTCGCGCAAATCGACGTCCCGCAGATCCTGCGCAAACTGTTCCGCGACCTGGCCGCCGGGCTCGCCGTGCAGCCGGCGCAACAACTGGTGGAATTTCCCCAGGGCGCCGGCGACTTCATCAACTACCTGGGCGTGCTGGCTGAAGATCGTGTGTATGGGGTCAAGACTTCACCCTATATCGTCCGCGCCGAAGGTCCGCTGGTTACCGCCTGGACCCTGCTGATGTCCATGGACAGCGGCCAGCCGCTGCTGCTGTGCGACGCCGCCGAACTGACCACCGCACGCACCGCCGCCACCACGGCGGTCGCCGTCGAGGCACTGGCCACGCCCGAGGCCCGACACCTGACAATCATCGGCAGCGGCGCGGTGGCCCAGGCGCACCTGCACTATGTGAAAGACCTGCGCCAATGGCAGAGCATCCGCCTCTATTCCCCAAGCCTGGCGAGTAAGCCCGCCGAGGAGCTTGCACAGCTCCAAGCCCTCGACCCACGCCTGCAACTGGTTCCCGGGCTGGAAGCAGCCGTCGAAGACGCCGACGTGATCATGCTCTGCACTTCGTCTGCCGGGCCGGTGATCGACCCGCGCCGCCTCGGCAAGCCGGCGCTGATCACCTCCATCAGCACCAACGCGCCACGGGCCCATGAAGTACCGCCCGCCACCCTGCCGGAGCTGCAGGTCTACTGCGACTACCGGCGCACCACCCCAGGCTCGGCCGGAGAAATGCTGATCGCCGGCGAACAGCACGGCTGGGACAGCGCGACGATCCTCGGCGACCTGCCGGAGCTGCTGAGCAACCAGGCGCAACGCCCCAGCGCCGAGCGCCATGTGTTCTTCCGCTCCATTGGCCTGGGCCTGGAGGACATCGCCCTGGCCAACGCCCTGTACCGCCTGCAGCGCCAGCCATAAGCACCTGTCACCTGCATTTTTTCCGGAGTTATCAATGACCCAGGCAGACTTCATCATCATCGGCGGCGGTATCGCCGGGGCCTCCACCGGTTACTGGCTGTCGCGCCACGGCCGGGTCATCGTGCTGGAACGCGAGTCGCACCCGGCCTACCACTCCACCGGCCGCTCCGCCGCGCTCTACACCGCCGCCTATGGCACGGCCCAGGTGCGCGCCCTGACCCTGGCCAGCCGGGACTTCTTCGACCAGCCCCCCGAAGGCTTCTGCGAACACCCGCTGCTGACACCGCGGGGTGAAATGACCGTGGACTTCACCGGCGATCCCACCGAGTTGAACAGCCAATACCTGAGCGCCAAGGCCACGGTGCCGGAGATGCAACTGCTCAATGCAGACCAAGCCTGCGCTCGTCTGCCGATCCTGCGCCGCGAAAAGGTCCACGGCGCCCTCTACGACCCCAGTGCCAGCGATATCGACACCGACGCCCTGCACCAGGGCTACCTGCGGGGCATTCGCCGCCATCAGGGCCAGGTCTATACCGACCATGAAGTGCTGGGGTTGCGCCGCGATGAACAAGGGCTGTGGCAGGTCCAGACCAGCGGCCAGACCTTCAGCGCCCCGCTGCTGATCAACGCCGCCGGGGCCTGGGCCGACCAGATAGGCGCCCTGGCTGGCGCGCGCGCCCTGGGCCTGCAACCCAAGCGCCGCGCCGCGTTCATTTTTGCCGGCCCGGAAGGGGTCGATATTCACCAGTGGCCGATGCTGGTGAGCCTCGACGAATCCTTCTACATGAAGCCCGATGCCGGCATGTTCCTCGGCTCGCCGGCCAACGCCGACCCGGTCGAGCCCCATGATGTGCAGCCCGAGGAGTTGGACATTGCCCTGGGCATCTACCAGATCGAAGAAGCCACCACCCTGAGCATCCGCCGCCCGACTCGGACCTGGGCCGGCCTGCGCAGCTTTGTCAGCGACGGTGATCTGCTGGCCGGTTTCGATCCACAGGTGCCCGGGCTGTTCTGGGTCGCCGGGCAAGGCGGCTACGGCATCCAGACCTCCCCGGCCATGGGCCAGGCCAGCGCCGCCCTGGTACGAGGCCAGCCACTGCCGGAACAGCTGACCCGCTTCGGCCTCACGCCCGCCATGCTGTCCCCTGCCCGCCTTGGCTGAAACCACCCTTGGGATGACGTGCCCCAGCGATTGCGGCACACTCCCTGCGCCCGCTGACGGCGGGCGCCGATGCCGCCCGGAGTAAGACCCATGACCTCACCCGCGAAGGACCCCGCCCTGGACAATTTCCGGGCGATAGCCGATGCCATTGCCACACTGTTTTTCCCTCACGCCGAGGTGGTGCTCCACGACCTGCGCACGCAGAAGATCGACTACATCGCCAACAACCTGTCCAAGCGCGAAGTGGGCGACGATGCGGCTCTGGAAGACCTGCTCAGTGGCGACAGCAGTGAGCGCAACATCGGCCCCTATGAAAAGCTCAACTGGGACGGGCAGAAGATCCGCAGCCTGAGCAGCGTGCTGCGCGACAGCCACGGCCAGCCAATGGCAGTGCTGTGCATCAACCTGAATATTTCCCTGTTCGAAAACGCCAAGGCGGCGCTGGACCTGTTTCTCTCGCCGAGCAAGCTGATTCCCCAGCCCGACTCGCTGTTTCGTGATGACTGGCAAGAGCGCATCAACACCTTCCTGCACAACTGGCTGCGCGAACGCCAGCTGGGCCTGAACCTGCTGACCCGCGACCACAAGCGCGAACTGGTACTGGCGCTGCACGCCGAGGGTGCCTTCAAGGGCAAGAGCGCCTCCAACTACGTGGCCAACGTGCTGAACATGGGCCGGGCCACGGTGTACAAGCACCTGAAGGAATTGAAGGAACAGTAAAGGTTCACGAGCGAGCTCGCTCCTACAGGGGACGAGGCCATTTCCGTAGGAGCGAGCTCGCTCGCGAAGGCGTCCTCAAGAACGCCAAACAGCCTCAATCCCCATAAATATCCGACTTGAAGTACTTGGCCTGGATCCTCTGATATTCGCCCTTGGCGCGAATCTCATCGATGGCCTTGTTCAACTCGCCCACCAGTTCACTGTTGCCCTTGCGCACCGCGATCCCCGCGCCCTCGCCAACATACTTCGGATCTTTCAACTCAGGCCCGACAAAGGCGTAGTCGGCGCCCCGTGGCATCGACAGGAAATCATCCAGGGGAATGGTGTCGGCGAAGATCGCGTCCAGGCGCCCGGCCGCCAGGTCCATGTAGATCTCTTCGTTGTTGCTGTAGCGCACCACCTTGATGCCCTTGGGCTCGAAGACTTCCGTCGCGAAGCGATCAGTGGTGGTAGAACGCTGCACACCCACGGTCTTGCCCTTGAGGCTGGCGTACTGGTCATCCACCACCGCGCCCTTCTTCATCACCAGGCGCGACGAGGTGAAGTAGTACTTGTGGGTGAAATCCACCGATTTGCGGCGTTCCGCGGTAATGGTCATGGAAGACAGCGCAGCGTCGATCTTCTTCACTTTCAACGAAGGGATCAGGCCGTCGAACTCGCCCTCGATCCACTCGCACTTGACCTGCATCTGCGCGCACAAGGCATTGCCGATGTCGTAATCGAAACCGCCGATCTTGCCGTCGGCGGTCTTGAAGGCGAACGGCGGATACGCCGCCTCGATGCCCAGGCGCAGGGTTTTCTCGGCAGCCATCAGGCTGCTGCACGCCAACAGGCTCAAGGCCAGGCCACTGATGAGGGGGAATTTTTTCATGTTCGTTCTCTCGCGGGTTGTTGTTGGTTTGGCAAGACAGAAGGAAGAGGTGAAACGGAAGGACACTGTATTTGTACTTGTAAATCCATACTGGACTTTTACGTACATATCGTCAACGGCGCGCGCAGCGACTTGTCCCCAGCGGTCGGCGGGAACAGTCGCAGTCGATTGAAGGTTGGATTGCGGCGGGCTCAGGCCCCGCCGACAAGCATCAGGGGGATTACTCGCTCCAGCGCTCGGCCGCGGCGTGGTCACTGTCGCGGCCCTCGACCCAACGCGGGCCGTCGACGGTGTTTTCCTTTTTCCAGAATGGCGCACGGGTCTTCAGGTAGTCCATGACAAAGGCACAGGCATCAAAGGCTGCCTGACGATGGGCACTGGCCGCGCCGACGAAGACAATGGGCTCGCCCGGCTCCAGGGCGCCAATGCGGTGCAGCACCTCCAGTTGTAACAGCGGCCAGCGCTGTTGGGCTTCGGCCGCGATCTTGCCCAAGGCCTTTTCGGTCATGCCCGGATAGTGCTCAAGGAACATGCCATGGACATCCTGGCCGTCATTGAAGTCGCGCACGTAACCGACAAAGCTGACCACCGCGCCGACGCCGGTATCGGCGGCGTGCATGGCGTTGACTTCGGCGCCGGGATCGAAGGCCGCTGATTGCACACGGATCGCCATCTCAGCCTCCGGTCACGGTGGGGAAGAATGCTACTTCATCGCCGTCCGCCAGGGGCTCGTCCAACTGGCACAGCTCTTCGTTGCGAGCGCACATCAGGTTCTGTTCGGCCAATACGCTGGCGCCCTCGCGGGACAGCAGCGCCTGGCGCACATCGTCGACACAGGCAAAGTCACCCTCGACAAGCAGGCCATCGAGCCCCAGGACCTCACGGTAACGGGCAAAGAACTTCACCGAGATCTTCATGCGTCAGCCACCCGGTATTCGCCGCTCTTGCCACCGGTTTTCTCCAGCACCCGCACGCCTTCGATGGTCATGCCGCGGTCCACGGCCTTGCACATGTCATAGATCGTCAGCGCGGCGACACTGGCCGCGGTCAACGCCTCCATCTCCACCCCGGTCTGCCCGGACAGCTTGCAGCGGGCCACGATGCGCACGCTGTCCTCGCCTTCGGCGCTGAGTTCGACCTTGACGCTGGTGAGCATC
Source organism: Pseudomonas sp. TKO26 (assembly GCF_003225665.1). Classification (NCBI taxonomy): domain Bacteria; kingdom Pseudomonadati; phylum Pseudomonadota; class Gammaproteobacteria; order Pseudomonadales; family Pseudomonadaceae; genus Pseudomonas; species Pseudomonas sp. TKO26. Next base: position 363,468 of record NZ_QKLN01000002.1, on the reverse strand, counting down.
AGCGGATGGCACAGAGGAATCAGGTCGCTGGTCTTCTTCGCCGCCTGGATCCCGGCGATGCGGGCCACGGCAAATACGTCGCCCTTGGGGTGACCGCCACTGACGATCATCTGCAGGGTTTGCGGGAGCATGCGCACCCGCGCTTCGGCCGCCGCCTCGCGAAAGGTCACGGCCTTGTCGGTGACGTCGACCATATTGGCGCGCCCTTGGGAATCGAGATGAGTCAGCACGGCGTTACTCCTGATCAGGTGGGCCGATTGTAAACCTGCGGGTCAATTTTTCGCACGGGGCATCTGCCCGCGCCAACCAGCAATCAGCCCGACGAATATCCCGCATCAGAACAACGAATTGGAGCCAGGCGGCGGATAAACGTACAACAGCGCCAACGTCCAAAAAAGGAAGTCGCGCCATGGCCTTGTTCGTTTCGATCCTGCTCAGCCTGCTCGCCGGTTTCGCCGTGCCCCTCCAAGCCGGGACCAACGCCCGCCTGGGTACCCTGCTGGGGCACCCGCTGTGGGCCACCGGTGTGTCGCTGCTGGTCAGCCTGTTGGTGCTGGGGGTCCTGCTGCTGTTCATCAAAGTGCCCAAGCCCAATCTCATGGCCGCGCTGCAAGGTCCATGGTGGATCTGGATGGGCGGCCTGGCCGGGGTGCTCTACATCACCGTCGCGCTATTGATGGCGCCGCGTCTGGGGGCGTTGAACTTCATCATGGTGGTGATCATCGGCCAGTTGCTGATCTCGCTGATCATCGACCACTTCGGGCTGGTGGGGCTGCCACGCAAGGACATCAGCCTGCAGAAGCTGATCGGCGTGCTGGTAGTGATCGGCGGCTTCGTCATTACTACCCGTGGCTGAGACGCCGCCTCAGCCACGGGCCACGCTGGCCAGCCTGACCTGCTCACGCAACCAGCGATGCGCCAGGTCATCGCTGAAACGCGAATGCCAGATCTGCACGAACTTGAAGGGCGCAATGCTCAACGGCGGGGTCAAGCGCAGCAGTCCCTGCTGCAGCGGGATCTCGTCCAGGGTGCGGCCGGCCACGGTGAGGATCAGGTCGGTGCCGCGGATCAGGTTCGGCGCCGCCCCCCAATGCGGCACGCTGACCGCAATCTGCCGCTGCAGGCCTTCGTCTGCCAGGCACTGATCGACCTCCCCGTTGAAGCAACCGTCCATCGACACCTGCAAATGAGGGCGCGCCAGATAGGTGCTCAAGTCCAGGCGTTGCTCCGCGCCCAAGGTGCTGCCATCCACCAGGCAAGAGAACGTCTCTTCAAACAGCACCTCCTTGGCGATCTCCACGCCGAGGCTGGGAAACACCCCCAGGGCCAGGTCGATCTGGCCCTGGGCAATCTGCTCGGACATCTCGTGACGGCTGCCCTGGGTCACCACCAAGCGCATCAATGGCGCCTCGCCCCGCAGGCGCACCAGCAACCGGGGAAGGACGATGGCCGCCGCGTAATCCGACATCGCCAAATGAAAGATCCGCTGGGAAGTGGCTGGGTCGAAGTCCAGGGATTTGCCGAGCAAAGTCTCGATCTGGCTGAGAATCTCCTTGAGGGGCGCCTGCAGGCTGCGGGCCAGCGGGCTGAGCAGCACCTCGTTGCCCTGGCGGATCAGCAGCGGATCATCCAGTAGCAGCCGCAGCTTGCCCAGGGAATGACTGATGGCCGGCTGGCTCAGGTGCAGGCGCTCGCCGGTGCGGGTCACGTGTTTTTCCGTCAGCAAGGCATCGAGGATTACCAGCAGATTCAGGTCGATATTGCGCAAGGAAACGCGGGTCATCCGGTGTTTTCCAACTGGGGAATGCTCGGCGGCGGGAGTGCAGGATAACCCGTTGCCAGGGCCCGGATGCAAAACGGGCGACCCGAAGGCCGCCCGTGCTGGAAGGTAATTGCAGTTACAGGTGGCTCTCCGCGTACTCCGCCAGGATCGAGCGCGGCACCCCTTGCAGGGTGATGTGCACGCCGTTGGGGAAGTCCTTGAAGCGTTCGGTGAGGTAGGTCAGGCCCGAGCTCGTGGCCGACAGGTAAGGGGTATCGATCTGTGCCAGGTTGCCCAGGCACACCACTTTGGAACCGGCGCCGGCACGGGTGATGATGGTCTTCATCTGGTGCGGGGTGAGGTTCTGGCATTCGTCGATCAGGATCAGGCTCTGCTGGAAGCTGCGACCGCGGATGTAGTTCAGGGATTTGAACTGCAACGGCACCTTGCTGAGGATGTAGTCGACGCTGCCGTGGGTGTTCTCGTCGTCCATGTGCAGGGCTTCGAGGTTGTCGGTAATGGCACCCAGCCAGGGTTCCATCTTCTCCGCCTCGGTGCCCGGCAGGAAGCCGATCTCCTGGTCCAGCCCCTGCACGCTGCGGGTGGCGATGATGCGCCGGTAGCGCTTGCTGACCATGGTCTGCTCGATGGCCGCGGCCAGGGCCAGGATGGTCTTGCCGGAGCCGGCGGCGCCGGACAGGTTGACCAGGTGGATGTCCGGGTCGAGCAGCGCGTACAGCGCTAGGCCCTGGTAGATGTCACGCGGTTTCAGGCCCCAGGCTTCCTGGTGCAACAGGGGTTCCTGATGCAGGTCGAGGATCAGCAGCACATCGGCGCGGATTTCCTTGATCCAGCCGACAAAGCCCTGTTCATCGATGATGAATTCGTTGATATGCACCGCCGGCAGGTTGTCGATCAACTGCACCTGGTGCCAGGTGCGGCCGTGATCCTGACGGGTTTCCACCTTGCTCACGCGGTCCCAGAACGAGCCGCTCATGTTGTGGAAGCCATTGGGCAGCAGGGACACGTCGTCCACCAGCTGGTCGGTGCTGTAGTCCTCGGCGGCGATCCCGCAGGCCCGTGCCTTGAGGCGCATGTTGATGTCTTTGGTCACCAGCACCACGGGCAGGTCCTTGTTGCGCGCGTGCAGGTCGATCAGCTGGTTGATGATGATGTTGTCGTTGAGGTTCTCCGGCAACAGGCTATTGGGCTCGTTGCGCTTGCTCATCAGGATCGACAGCAAGCCCTTGGGCCCGCTCTTGCCACGCTGGATCGGCACCCCCAGCTCGACGTCCTCGGGCGAGGCCTCGCCCAGGGTCTTGTCGATCAGGCGGATCGCCTGGCGGCATTCGGCGGCCACGCTGTGATGCCCGCTCTTGAGCTTGTCCAGCTCTTCGAGGACGGTCATGGGAATGGCGACGTGGTGTTCTTCGAAATTCAGTAAGGCGTTGGGATCGTGAATCAATACATTGGTATCGAGTACATAAAGGATTGGCTGGTTGGAAGAAGAGCTACGTCCGTGGTCATCCATACTCGGTCACCTTATGTGGGAGCCAGTCGACGCAATACCATGGGGTATCGCGCCTCGAATGACCACCGAATTCACCCGCGAGGGTTCAGGTGGCCTGCACACACAAGGAGTCTTGGGAGACGCCACCTGTGTCGCAGGTTTCGGCGGTCTGAGTTCGTAATACTCCAAAAACCGTGACAGGAAAACGCACTTTGACGCTTTTTTGATGTTTATTTTTCAGAGTGACGAAAAGCCCTTGGCGCACTGCCCGCTCACCGTTAAAGTCGAAAGTCCGCCCGCCTCGAAATCCCGCAAAAATCCGCCCCCTTTACAGCCCACACCCCGTGTTTCCGGGCCTTTGGCGCTTTCAGCGAAATGCATCCTGGCAGTCTTCCCAACCGATGCCGCTCTGCGCGGTCTGCGCCAGCAACCAGGGCAGGCTGGTCTTGACCCCGTCCTGTTTGGCATTGAAGGCAATCACCCCGCGCCGCCACAGCAGCATCAGGGTCAGCACCCGTTGGCCACTGTCCTCGGCCTTGAGCTTGCCGGGGCCGTCCTGGGCGTCGATGTCCCACAGCGCCACCTGCATGCCCTGGGCATTGAAGAAACCCTCGGCGTCGGCGCGACGCTGGCCAAGGGGCGGGCGGAACAGCGGCACGTAGTTTTCCGGCAGCTTGCTCTTCACCAGATCAGCGCTGCGCTGGATCGAATACTGCCAGTCCTGCCAGTGGCTGTGGGAGCGGAACTCCCAGCCCTGGACCCCAACGCACTGGCGGGAATACAGCGACTGCAGGCTGGCCACCGAGGCCTTGTCGAGACGGTTCTGGATGTCGTTGCCAAGCACGAAGAAGGTGCCGCTGAGATTGGCCTTGCGCAGGTAATGGGTGAGCCAGGGGGTATTGTCCGGTGCCAGGTTGGCGGCGCTGTCGAAAGTCAGCAGGAACAGCCGGTCATTGAGTTCGTCGCCATTGCGCTCGTAGTCGCCGAAACGCAGCACCTCGCTGCTGGTCTGCGGTGACAGCGCCGCCTTGCGCAGCAACTCATCCAGGTACTGCTCATGGAAGCTGCGGCTGGGTTCGCCCCAGCGGGCGTAGTAGGAATCCTCGCCGAGCTGGAACTTGCCGGCCTGCTTGCGCAACTGCTGCATGTTTTCCACCAGGAAACAGAACGAAGCGTCCTGATCGCAGCTCTGCTGGGCGAAGTTGTAGTTCTCCAGCAGGCGTGCCCAGAGATGCTCGCGCAGCTCAAAGATCGCCGCCATGTTGATCATGCGCAGGCCCAGACGCTGTTTGAGCGAGGCCTCGTCCCAGGCCTCGCTGACCAGCAGGGCACGGGCGAAGGTGAGGATCTCGGCCCGCGAGGCGACGTCGAACAGGGTCGGATTGTCGAGTTTTTCCGGCCAGGTGCTGCGATCCAGGGTCGCCGGATCATTGGGCGCCGCCAGCACGCTGACACTCAGTAGCCAGGCCGAGAACAGTAACGCGATACGCAAAAGGGATGCCTCCAGAACAAAACCCGCGCGGCACTATAGCCGATCCGCCGGGCAACAAAGGCATCCCTAGCCACAACCGGCATCAGCCACGCGTCAGCTATCGCCTTGATAGGTGGAGTCCCGGCGCCCGAGCCCCTAGAATCCCCCGACGCTTAAAGGAGACGCCCCATGCTGATGGTGATTTCACCCGCCAAGACCCTCGATTATGAAACGCCGCCGGTCATCCAGCGCTTTACCCAGCCGCAATACCTCGACCACTCCCAGGAACTGATCCAGCAACTGCGGGAACTGAGCCCGGCGCAAATCAGCGAACTGATGCACGTGTCGGACAAGATCGGCGGCCTGAATGCCGCGCGCTTCGGCAGCTGGACACCGGCCTTCACCCCGGACAACGCCAAGCAGGCGCTGCTGGCGTTCAAGGGCGACGTCTACACCGGACTCAACGCCGAAACCTTGAGCGAAGCGGACTTCGACTACGCCCAGCAGCACCTGCGCATGCTCTCCGGCCTCTACGGCCTGCTGCGCCCCCTGGACCTGATGCAACCCTACCGCCTGGAAATGGGCACCAAGCTGGCCAATGCCCGGGGCAAGGACCTGTACGCCTTCTGGGGCACCCGCATCAGTGAATGGCTGAACGAGGCCCTGGCCGAGCAAGGCGACGACCTGCTGCTGAACCTGGCTTCCAACGAGTACTTCTCGGCGGTCAAGCGCACGGCCCTGAACGCGCGGATCATCAACACCGAGTTCAAGGACCTGAAGAACGGCCAGTACAAGATCATCAGCTTCTACGCCAAGAAGGCCCGGGGCCTGATGAGCCGTTTCGTCATCCAGGAACGCATCAACGACCCCGCCCAGCTCAAGCAATTCGACGTCCAGGGCTACCGCTTCAGCGCGGAGCAATCCAAGGCCGACAACCTGGTATTCCTGCGCGACCACGCAACGGAATAAAGCGTTCCCCTGCCGCGCTCGTTGCCACCCGGCGAGCGCGCCAGAATGTGATCACCCGCACATTCCCCGCCTTCAATCAGCCATTTTTTTGGCGCCATAGAACTTTCCGCGTTTTCCATAACTTTTCTTTCACTCGACAAGAGTGATTTTTTTCAGTAGTGGCACCACTTTTTTTATTCGGTAGTGGCACAAAACTATCTCCTCAGTTCAACTCCCCACAACTAAAGGCCCAAACCTTAAGTGCTATCAATTTGAAAGCAGTGCCATCTTTCTCAATATTTCGAGAAATTTCGCAAAACAGGATGAGCGGGCCGGAACTATGCCCGCAGACACCGCTCATACCACCGGTAACGATTCTCAACGAGTTTGTAAGAGATGACTTACACCGGCTCAAGACAAACTAATCAAGTTGCAAAATTGGTTTGACCAATGAGTCACAAACATTAACTAAAGGGTAAACAACAGGAGATAAGGCACCACAACTATCCCCTAACGAGCCAAGGAACAGCTGGCCTTCAAGGACCGTGAAAATCAACTGAAAAGCCCGCAATACGCGGCTTTCAGCCATCCAAAGGATAGCGGATGGTTTTTCTCGCGAACCCTGCAGCAGGAGCCGCCGGCAACAATCAAGGGCAAACCAGAACAACAAGGATCGGTTGCGCACACTTGAGTGCACTTATTCAGACACTCGGAAATTAGTCTGCCTGCACGCGGCACTACAACGTACTTCGTTGTACTTCCGAGTGCGCAAAAACAGCTGGCAAACATTAACTCCGGCCATCTAATGGCGTGAATAACACAGAGGTAAATGCGATGCGCATCAGCATATTCGGTTTGGGTTACGTCGGCGCAGTCTGTGCCGGTTGCCTGTCCGCACGGGGCCATGAAGTGGTTGGCGTAGATATTTCGAAAGAGAAGATCGACCTGATCAACGCCGGTAAATCGCCGATTGTTGAACCGGGTCTGGGTGAACTTCTGGCGCAAGGCATCCAGACCGCTCGTCTGCGCGGCACCACCAATTTCGCCGAAGCCATCCGTGATACCGACCTATCGATGATCTGCGTCGGCACCCCGAGCAAGAAGAACGGCGACCTGGAACTGGACTACATCGAATCGGTGTGCCGCGAGATCGGTTTCGTCCTGCGCGACAAGACCACCCGCCACACCATCGTGGTGCGCAGCACGGTGCTGCCGGGCACGGTGAAGAACGTGGTGATCCCGATTCTCGAAGACTGCTCGGGCAAGCAGGCCGGGGTGGATTTCGGCGTCGCGGTGAACCCCGAGTTCCTGCGCGAAAGCACCGCGATCAAGGACTACGACTTCCCACCCATGACCGTGATCGGCCAGTTCGACCAGGCCTCCGGCGATGTGCTGCAAGCGCTGTACGAAGAGCTCGACGCGCCGATCATCCGCAAGGACATCGAAGTCGCCGAGATGATCAAGTACACCTGCAACGTCTGGCACGCGACCAAGGTCACCTTCGCCAACGAGATCGGCAACATCGCCAAGGCCGTGGGCGTCGACGGCCGTGAAGTGATGGACGTGGTCTGCCAGGACAAGACCCTCAACCTGTCCCAGTACTACATGCGCCCGGGCTTCGCCTTCGGCGGCTCCTGCCTGCCCAAGGACGTGCGCGCCCTGACCTACCGCGCCGGCGCCCTGGACGTCGAGGCGCCGCTGCTCAACTCGCTGATGCGCAGCAACGAATCCCAGGTACAGAACGCCTTCGACATCGTCGAAAGCCACGACAAGCGCAAGGTCGCCCTGCTCGGCCTGAGCTTCAAGGCCGGCACCGACGACCTGCGCGAGAGCCCGCTGGTGGAACTGGCGGAAATGCTCATCGGCAAGGGCTTCGACCTGAGCATCTACGACAGCAACGTCGAATACGCCCGGGTCCACGGCGCCAACCGCGACTACATCGAGTCGAAGATCCCCCACGTCTCATCCCTGCTCAACTCGGACTTCGACGCCGTGATCGACAACTCCGACCTGATCATCCTCGGCAACCGCGACGAGAAGTTCCGCGCCCTGGCCGAAGACGTGCCCCACGGCAAGCAGGTCATCGACCTGGTGGGCTTCATGTCCAAGGCCACCAGCGCCAATGGCCGTACCGAAGGCATCTGCTGGTAAGGCAGCGGCAAGCTTCGAGACTCCAGCCGCAAGTGAGAGCACCGCGCTTGAAGCTTGCGGCTTGGAGCTTGCAACTGATTTTAGGACTTCGATTATGCACAGGCTAAAGCACGGCCTGCTTCAGGCCGCCGGTTGGCTGTTTTACTTGAGTTTGCTGATGGGCATGGCCTTGCTGCTGCCCGCGTCGACTTTCGACTCGCAATCCAAGGACTTCATTTTCCTGATTGGCGCCGTGGGCATCTGGCGCTACTCCATGGGCGCCACGCACTTCGTGCGCGGCATGCTGTTTCTCTACGTGGTCTACCCGCACCTGCGGCGCAAGGTGCGCAAGCTCGGCAGCGCGGCCGATCCGTCCCACGTGTTCCTGATGGTCACCAGCTTTCGCATCGACGCGCTGACCACCGCCCAGGTCTACGGCTCGGTGATCCGCGAAGCCATCGACTGCGGCTTCCCCACCACCGTGGTCTGCTCGATCGTGGAGATGTCCGACGAGTTGCTGGTGAAAAGCCTGTGGGCGCGGATGAACCCGCCGCAGCGGGTCAAGCTGGACTTCGTGCGCATTCCCGGCACCGGCAAGCGTGACGGCCTGGCCTTCGGTTTCCGCGCCATCTCCCGGCACCTGCCGGACAACCGCGCGGTGGTGGCGGTGATCGACGGCGACACCGTGCTCGGCGAAGGCGTGGTGCGCAAGACCGTGCCCTGGTTCCAGCTGTTCGACAACGTCGGCGGCCTGACCACCAACGAATTCTGCGAAGTGCGCGGCGGCTACGTGATGAGCCAATGGCACAAGCTGCGCTTCGCCCAGCGCCACATCAACATGTGCTCCATGGCCCTGTCCAAGCGGGTGCTGACCATGACCGGACGCATGTCGGTATTTCGCGCCACCGTGGTCACCGACCCCGACTTCATCGCCGACGTCGAAAGCGACTCCCTGCAGCACTGGCGCCTGGGCCGCTTCAAGTTCCTCACCGGCGACGACAAGTCCAGCTGGTACAGCCTGATGCGCCTGGGCTACGACACCTTCTACGTGCCCGACGCGGCGATCAACACCGTGGAACACCCGCCGGAGAAGAGCTTCATCAAGGCCAGCCGCAAGCTGATGTTCCGCTGGTACGGCAACAACCTGCGGCAGAACGCCCGGGCCCTGGGGCTGGGGATCAAACGCCTGGGGCTGTTCACCAGCGTGGTGCTGTTCGACCAGCGGGTGTCGATGTGGACCTCGCTGCTGGGCCTGACCGTGGCCATCATCGCCAGCGTCAAGTACGGCACCGCCTTCATCCTCGCCTACCTGCTGTGGATCGGTATCACCCGCCTGATCCTGACCCTGCTGCTGTCCTGTTCGGGGCACCGCATCGGCCCGGCCTACCCGCTGATTCTCTATTACAACCAGATCGTCGGCGCGCTGGTGAAGATCTACGTGTTCTTCCGCCTCGACCAGCAATCCTGGACCCGCCAGGACACCAAGCTGACCCGCGATCTGGCCAGTTTTCAACGTTGGTTCAACACCTGGTCGTCTCGAACCATGACCTTCTCCGCCGGCAGCGTGTTCGTCGCCGCCCTGCTGCTGATGGTCTGAACCGCCTGCCCGAATTGATTAGGAAATCGACTCTATGAACACCGCCGTGAACGTCAACGTAGTGCATGAATCCGAAGCCCAGCGCCAGCACGCCCGGGTCAAGATCCCGGCCAAGCTGCGCTTCTTCGGGACCGAAGCCAAACCGCTGGAAGTGCGGATCCACGATCTCTCCGCCGGCGGCCTGAGCTTCAACGCCGGGCAGCAGATGCTGAGCATCGGCTCGGTGCATAAGGGCCGCCTGCAGTTCGTCATCGACAACCTCGGCCTGGCCATGGACGTGGAGCTGCAGATCCGCTCCTTCGACCGCCAGAGCGGCCGCGTCGGCTGCCAGTTCCAGAACCTGGAACCCCAGGACATCTCCACCCTGCGCCACCTGATCACCTCGCACCTGGCCGGCGACATCGTCAGCATGGGCGACGTGCTCGCCACCCTGCAGCGCGACAACTTCACCAAGGCGCGCAAGACCAAGGACAGCGGCAGTGGCATGACCCCACTGGGCCGGCTGCGGGCGGTAACCTTCAGCGCCGGGATCTTCATCGTTGGCCTGGCCGCCTTCGGCTTCGTGCTCAAGTCGGTGTACGGCATGACCTTCGTCAGCCACGCCCAGGCCGGGCTGGTCAACGTGCCGGGGATGAACGTCACCATGCCCCGCGATGGCACCGTGCAAAGCCTGGTGCAGGTCGATGGCGCCGTGGCCAAGGGCGCGCCCCTGGCCAGCTTCAGCACCAGCATGCTCGACGTGCTCAAGGGCCACCTGGACGAAAACCAGCTGCAACCGGCCAAGGTCGAGGAACTGTTCGGCAAGCAGATGACCGGCACCCTGACCTCCCCCTGCGACTGCACCGTGGCCCAGCAACGGGTGGCCGACGGTCAGTACGCGAGCAAGGGCGACGTGATCTTCCAACTGGTGCCCCGCAACAGCCAGGCCAACGTCGAGGCGCGCTTCTCCTATCGCCAGTTTGGCGACGTGCGCCCGGGCACCCAGGTCAACTTCCAGATCGCCGGCGAGGATGAAGTACGCACCGGCACCATCGTCAGCAGCACCAGCCTCAACAGCGATGACCTGTCCTCCGACATCCGCGTGCAGATCAAGCCCGACGCGCCCCTGAGCAGCGCCTTCGCCGGGCGCCCGGTGGAAGTCAGCAGCGACCGCGGTCCCTCGCTGAACTGGCTGATCGACAAAGCCATGGCCGCCGGTCTCTGAGCGGAGGACATGCCTGTGACTAGCCTTTTCATTGGCGAGTGCTGCGCACTCGATCGCGAGCAAGCTGGCTCCTACCAGAACACCGACGCCCCCCGTAGGAGCGAGCTTGCTCGTGAAAGCGCTCAAGGCCGCCGCCACCTGGCCCTGTGCTCACTGGCGCTGGCCGTGACCCTGGCCGGTTGCGCCGGCCTGCCGGACCAGCGCCTGGCCAACCAAGCCCTGAAACGCGGCGACACCGCCCTGGCCCAGCAGAACTACCGCCAGCTGGCGGACCTGGGCTACAGCGAGGCGCAAGTGGGCCTGGCCGACATCCAGGTGGAAAGCCGCGACCCGGCGCAGATCAAGCAGGCCGAGGCCACCTACCGCGCCGCCGCCGACACTTCGCCCCGGGCCCAGGCGCGCCTGGGCCGGCTGCTGGTGGCCAAGCCCGGTGCCACCGAAGCCGAGCAGCACGAAGCCGAGGGCCTGTTGAAAAAAGCCTTTGCCCAGGGCGAAGGCAACACCCTGATCCCCCTGGCGATGCTGTACCTGCAATACCCCCACAGCTTCCCCAACATCAACGCCCTGCAGCAGATCAGCCAATGGCGCAGCGCCGGTTACCCGGAAGCCGGCCTGGCGCAAGTCCTGCTGTATCGCACCCAGGGCAGCTACGACCAGCACCTGGACCAGGTGGAAAGCATCTGCAAGGCCGCCCTCAACAGCACCGACATCTGCTACGTCGAGCTGGCCACCGTCTACCAGAAGCGCGGCCAGCCAGAACAACAGGCCGAACTGATCAAGCAACTGCAGGCCGGCTACAGCCGCGGCGCCGTCAGCGCCCAGCGGGTCGACAGCGTGGCCCGGGTGCTGGGCGATGCCAGCCTCGGCAAGCCGGACGAAAAGACCGCCCAGGCCCTGCTGGAACAAGTGGCCCCGGGCTACCCGGCGTCCTGGGTCAGCCTGGCACAACTGCTCTACGACTTCCCCGAACTGGGGGACGTCGAGCAGATGCTGGAATACCTGGAAAACGGCCGCGCCGCCGACCAGCCCCGGGCCGAACTGCTGCTGGGCAAGCTCTACTACGAAGGCAAGTGGGTGCCGGCCGACGCCAAGCTGGCCGAGGAACACTTCAAGAAGGCCCAGGGCCGGGAAGTCGCCGCCGATTACTACCTGGGGCAGATCTACCGCCGTGGCTACCTGGGCCAGGTGTACCCGCAAAAAGCCCTGGACCACCTGTTGACCGCCGCGCGCAACGGCCAGAACAGCGCCGATTTCGCCATTGCCCAACTGTTTTCCCAGGGCCGCGGCACCCAGCCCAACCCGGTCAACGCCTACGTCTTCAGCCAGCTGGCCAAGGTCCAGGACACCCCCCAGGCCAACGAACTGGCCCAGCAGGTTGAAGAGCAATTGCCCCCCGGCCAGCGCGCCGAAGCCCAGCGCCTGCTGCAACAGGAACAAGCGGTGCGTGGCGCCCTGACCCAGAACACGCTGCAACTGCACGCCCTGCAGGAAGAAGACGGCGAGGAATCCCTATGACACTCAAGCTTCCACTCACCACTGCTGCCCCTGGACGTTTCAGCCTGTCGAAACTGGGCATGGCCCTGGGTTTTGCCATGCTCGGGTCCACTCCGGCCCTGGCCGCCCTCAGCGACACCCAGAACTTCGGCCTGGAAGTGAAGATCACCGGCCAGTCCGAGGACGACCGCGACCTGGGCACCCAGCGCGGTGGCGACGTCAACGGCGTCGGCCTCGACCTGCGGCCCTGGGTCTATGGCGAAAGCGGCAACTGGAGCGCCTACGCCATGGGCCAGGCGGTGACGTCCAGCGACGTGATCGAAACCGACACCCTGCAACAGTCCAGCGACGACGCCAGCCAGCAGTCCGGCAACGACGACCGCAAGACCAAGAAGAGCTACCTGGCGATGCGCGAGTTCTGGATCGGCTACAGCGGCTTCACCGCCTACCCCGGCGAGCAGTTGAAGTTCGGTCGCCAGCGCCTGCGCAACGACGACGGGCAATGGCGCGACACCAACATCGAGGCACTGAACTGGACCTTCGACACCACCCTGCTGCGGGCCAACGTCGGCGCTGCCGAGCGCTTCAGCGAATACCGCACCGACCTCAAGAAGCTGGCGCCCGAGGACAAGGACCGCCTGCACCTGTACGCCGACGCCGCCTACCAGTGGACGCCCGGCCAGTGGGTCGGCATCCGCGCCCACCACACCCACGACGACGGCAAGCTCGACTACGCCCAGCCCGGCGTGGCCAGCGACCCGCTGGACAAGAAGCACAACGGCGACCTGACCTGGCTCGGCCTGGAAGCCAACAGCGACGCCTACAACTTTCGCAACACCAACACCGTCAACTACTGGGCCAGCCTCACCGGCATGCGCGGCGACCGCGACACCGTCAACCCGCTGAACGCCGACGGCGGCCGCCCGGCCCAGGCCAAGCGCGGTGACAACCTCAATGGCTGGGCCACCGACCTGGGGGTGCGCCTGCGCCTGGACCCGAACTGGCAAGTGGGCGCCGCCTACGCCCGGGCCAGCGCCGAATACGAGCAGAACGGCCTGCAGAGCAACCGCTCCAACTACACCGGCACCCGCTCCCGGGTGCACCGCTTCGGCGAAGCCTTCCGTGGCGAAATGAACAACACCCAGACCGCCACCCTGTTCGGCTCCTGGCAACTGCGCGAGGACTACGACGCCAGCCTGGTCTACCACAAGTTCTGGCGCGTGGACGGCAACAAGCCGGTGGGCAGCAACGGCATCAATGCTGTGGACAACCAGTACGACGACGCCAGCGGCGCCCTGCTCAGTAGCACCTCGCGGCCCTTGCAGGACGGCAAGAAAGACCTCGGCCAGGAGCTGGACCTGGTGGTCACCAAGTACTTCAAGCAAGGCCTGCTGCCCGCGGCCCTGAGCCAGTCGATCGACGAGCCTTCGGCCCTGGTGCGGTTTCGCGGTGGCGTGTTCAAGCCCGGCGACGCCTACGGCAAAGAGGTCGACTCCTACATGCACCGCGCCTTCATCGACGTGATCTGGCGCTTCTGATGCGCACCGCCAAAGGAGTGCCCGACATGCATGCCAACCACCACAGCCCGCGTGGCCAAGGCTCCCTGAGCCTGCTGGCCGGCGCCCTGCTACTGGCCAGCAGCGCCGCCTTCGCCAATGTCGAGACGGCCAAGGCGCCGATCATCGCCAAGGGCCTGCAACAGGCCAAGACCTACACCGTCAGCAGCGCGCCCACCGAGCCCCTGGCCCTGGCCAAGCCGACCCTGCCGGACCTGTCCGGCTACACCGCCGAAGCCGTCGCGGCGAAAATCGTGCGCAGCCAGCCGGGCAAGATCAGCGTGCGCCGGATGATGCAGGAAGACGCCCTGAAGGACTTTATCGGCGGCGACAACAAGATGGCCGAATGGGTGGTGCGCCAGCACGGCATCCCCCAGGCGATCTTCATCGATGACGGCTACGTCAACCTCAAGGAACTGGCGCGCAAGCTGCCCAAGCAGTACCTCAGCGAGACGGCGCCCGGGGTCTACCTGGCCCGCGTGCCGATCGTCGTCGGTCGCCACGGCATCCTCGAAATCGACAAACAGACCCGGGAGCTGCGCCTGTCCCAGGAAGGCGGCTCGTTCCTGGTCAACGACGGCCAGCTGTTCGTGCGTGACACCCAGGTCACTGGCTGGCGCGAACAGGACAACGGCCCGGCGACCTTCCGTTCGCCCAAGGAATTCCGCCCGTTCCTGCTGGCCTGGGGCGGCACCGAGACTTACATCGTCAACAGCCAGATGGCCAGCTTCGGCTACGCCAACTCCAAGTCCTACGGGGTGAGCATTTCCCAGTACACGCCGAACATGGCCAAGGTGCTCAAGCGTCCCGAGCCCACCGGCTGGATCATCGGCTCGACCTTCTCCGACATGTGGTACGGCTTCTACTGCTACGAAACCCGGGATTTTGTGCTCAAGGGCAACACCTACAAGGACAACATCGTCTACGGCATCGACCCCCACGACCGTTCCCACCGCCTGATCATTGCCGACAACACCGTCCACGGCACCAAGAAGAAGCACGGCATCATCATTTCCCGGGAGGTGAACGACAGCTTCATCTTCAACAACCGCAGTTACGACAACCACCTCTCGGGGCTGGTGATCGACCGCAACAGCGTCAACAACCTGATCGCCTACAACGAGATCTACCGCAACCACAGCGACGGCATCACCCTCTACGAGAGTGCCGACAACCTGATCTACGCCAACAAGGTGATCAGCAACCGCCGCCACGGCATCCGCATTCGCAACAGCGTGAACATCCGCCTGTACGAAAACATCGCCATGGCCAACGGCCTGACCGGGGTCTACGGCCACATCAAGGACCTGTCCGACACCGACCGCGACATCAAGCTCGATCCGTTCGATGCCCAGGTTTCGCTGATCGTGGTCGGCGGCGAGCTGGCGGCCAACGGCAGTGGGCCGATGTCCATCGACTCGCCCCTGAGCGTGGAGCTGTACCGGGTGTCGATGCTGGCGCCGACCAAAAGCAGCGGCATCAGCTTCTCCGGGGTCCTGGGCGAGCGCCAGGATGAAATTCTCGACCTGCTGGTGCGCCAGCAGAAGGCCGTGCTGATCGACCCCGTCGAACGCCAGACCGAAATGCGCGATTGAGGATGACTTGCATGCACCCACACCTGATCAAACTCCTGGGCCTGTCGGCCCTGACCGCGGGGCTTCTCGCCGCCAGCGCCGGCGCCCGTGCCGATGCGGCCAACGCGCCGAGCGCCGCGCCCAGCTTCAAGGCCGAGCCCTGCTGCAACCTGTGCCCGGCCGCCCACGATGCGAAGAACTACGTGACCCGCTACCAGCAGAACTTCACCACCCTGGTGCAAGCCCAGGGCGACTGGCTGTTCCGCACCCAGGAAGACCTGCGCACCGAATTCGACACCACGCCCGAAGGCTACCGCCGCCTCAAGCAGCTGCACCAAGCCTTCAAGAGCAAGGGCGTGGAACTGGTGCTGGTCTACCAGCCGACCCGCGGCCTGGTGAACCGCAACAAGCTCAACCCGGCGGAGAAAGCCCGCTTCGACTACGACAAGGCGCTGAACAACTACAAGGCCATGCTCGGGCGCTTCGCACAGATGGGCTACGTGGTGCCGGACCTGTCGCCGCTGACCAACGAACAACTGCCCGAAACCCTGCCGGCCCACGATTTCTACTTCCGCGGCGACCAGCACTGGACCCCTTATGGCGCCCAGCGCACGGCGCAGATCGTCGCCGACAAGGTCAAGCAGCTGCCGGCCTTCGCCGACATTCCTCGACGTGAATTCGAGACACACAAGTCCGGACGCATGGGCAAGACCGGCACCCTGCACAACATGGCCGGCCAGCTGTGCGGCACCAGCTACGCCATCCAGTACATGGACCAATTCACCACCGAGCCCAAGGGCGAAGCCGGCGACGGCGACCTGTTCGGTGACTCCGGCAACCCGCAGATCACCCTGGTGGGCACCAGCCACAGCGGCAAGAACTACAACTTCGCCGGCTTCCTCGAAGAGGCCATCGGTGCCGACATTCTCAACGTCGCCTTCCCCGGCGGCGGCCTGGAAGGCTCGATGCTGCAGTACCTGGGCAGCGACGAATTCCAGAAGAGCCCGCCGAAGATCCTGATCTGGGAATTCTCGCCGCTGTACCGCCTGGACCAGGAAACCATCTACCGGCAGATGATGGCCCTGCTGGACAACGGCTGCGAAGGCAAGGATGCGCAGATGAGCGCCAGCACCACCCTCAAGCCAGGCAAGAACGAGCTGCTGGTCAACAGCAAGAACCTGGACCTGCGCAACAGCGGCCATCAGGTCGACATCCGTTTCGCCGACCCTTCGGTGAAAACCCTGCAAGCCACCCTCTGGTACATGAACGGCCGCCACGAGGACATCAAGATCGAGAAACCGGAAACATCCGACACCGATGGGCGCTTCGCCTTCGAACTGCGCATCGATGAAGACTGGGCCTCGCAGAACCTGCTGGCGGTTGAAGTCCAGGGCCCGGAAGCGGGCAGCGCCGGGCAGAAGGTCGAGGCAAGAGTTTGCAAACGCAACGTGTTCCCGAGCGCCGAGCAACGCACCGCGCAGATCGGGCAATGAGGTTACCTATGCCAAGCACACACCTGAAACACTGGTTGCTCCCCAGCCTGCTGGGGCTGGCCATGGTCACCGGCAGCGCCCAGGCCGCCGCGCCGCTGCGCCCGCCCCAGGGTTATTACGCCCCGGTGGACAAGTTCAAGAGCGGTGATCACAGCGAAGGCTGCGACGCCATGCCGGCGCCCTACACCGGCGCCCTGCAGTTTCGCAGCAAGTACGAAGGCTCGGACAAGGCCCGGGCCACCCTCAATGTGCAGTCCGAACAGGCCTTTCGCGACACCACCGCGGACATCACCAAGATCGAGCGCGGCACCAGCAAGCGGGTCATGCAGTTCATGCGCGACGGCCGCCCGGAGCAGCTGGACTGCACCCTGGCCTGGCTCAGCGCCTGGGCCCAGGCCGACGCGCTGATGTCCAAGGACTTCAACCACACCGGCAAGTCGATGCGCAAATGGGCCCTGGGCAGCATGGCCTCGGCCTACCTGCGACTGAAGTTCTCCGACTCCCACCCCCTGGCCACCCACCAGGAGCAGGCGCAGAAGATCGAGGCCTGGTTCAGCAAGCTGGCCGACCAGGTGATCAGCGACTGGGACAACCTGCCCCTGGACAAGACCAACAACCACTCCTACTGGGCCGCCTGGTCGGTGATGGCCACCGCCGTGGCCACCAACCGCCGCGACCTGTTCGATTGGGCGGTCAAGGAATACAAGGTCGGCGCCAACCAGGTCGACGCCGACGGCTACCTGCCCAACGAGCTCAAGCGCCAGCAACGGGCCCTGGCCTACCACAACTACGCCCTGCCGCCACTGGCGATGATCGCCAGCTTCGCCCAGGTCAACGGCGTCGACCTGCGCCAGGAAAACAACAGCGCGCTCAAGCGCCTGGGCGAACGGGTGCTGGCCGGGGTCAATGACCCGGACACCTTCGAGCAGAAGAACGGCAAGGCCCAGGACATGACCGACCTCAAGGTCGACTCCAAATTCGCCTGGCTGGAACCCTACTGCAGCCTCTACACCTGCGCCCCGGAAGTACTGGCGCGCAAGCACAAGATGCAGCCGTTCAAGACCTTCCGCCTGGGTGGCGACCTGACCAAGGTCTACGACCCGGCCCATGAAAAAGGCTCCTGATCCGCATCGTTGCAACACCCCACTGTAGGAGCTGGCTTGCCAGCGAAGGGGCCCTCCAGGACGGCTTCACATCCGAGGCCGCCTTCGCCGGCAAGCCGGCTCCTACAGAAGACGCACTACAGGCAATACCGCCTCCCCGTTTTTCACGGGGGGGTTTGGGGGGGGCTCCGGCCTCTGACTATTGGTTAAACATGGAGAGATCGGGATGGTTTTCTCATCCAATGTGTTCCTGTTCCTGTTCCTGCCGATCTTTCTCGGCTTGTACTACTTGAGCGGGCAACGCTATCGCAACCTGCTGCTGCTGATCGCCAGCTACGTGTTCTATGCCTGGTGGCGGGTGGACTTCCTGGCGCTGTTCGCCGGCGTCACCCTGTGGAACTACTGGATCGGCCTGAAAGTCGGCGCCGCCGGTGTTCGCACCAAACCTGCCCAGCGCTGGCTGCTGCTGGGGGTGGCGGTGGACCTGGGTATCCTCGGCTACTTCAAGTACGCCAACTTCGGCGTCGACAGCCTCAACGCCATCATGACTTCCATGGGGCTTGAGCCGTTCATCCTGACCCACGTGCTGCTGCCGATCGGCATCTCGTTCTACATCTTCGAGTCCATCAGCTACATCATCGACGTCTACCGTGGCGACACTCCGGCGACCCGCAACCTGATCGACTTCGCGGCGTTCGTGGCGATCTTCCCGCACCTGATCGCCGGTCCCGTGCTGCGCTTTCGCGACCTGGCAGACCAGTTCAACAATCGCACCCACACCCTGGACAAGTTCTCCGAAGGCTGCACCCGCTTCATGCAGGGTTTCATCAAGAAGGTGTTCATCGCCGACACCCTGGCGGTGGTCGCCGACCATTGCTTCGCCCTGCAAAACCCCACCACCGGCGATGCCTGGCTCGGCGCCCTGGCCTACACCGCGCAGCTGTACTTCGACTTCTCCGGCTACAGCGACATGGCCATCGGCCTGGGCTTGATGATGGGTTTTCGCTTCATGGAGAACTTCAAGCAGCCCTATATCAGCCAGTCGATCACCGAGTTCTGGCGGCGCTGGCACATCAGCCTCTCCACCTGGCTGCGGGACTACCTGTACATCACCCTGGGCGGCAACCGCAAAGGCACCCTGATCACCTACCGCAACCTGTTCCTGACCATGCTCCTGGGCGGCCTGTGGCACGGCGCCAACTTCACCTACATCGTCTGGGGCGCCTGGCACGGCATGTGGCTGGCCATCGAAAAGGCCCTGGGCATCAACACCACCCCACGCAGCCTGAACCCGCTGCGCTGGGCCCTGACCTTCCTGCTGGTGGTGATGGGCTGGGTGATCTTCCGTGCCGAAAACCTGCACGTGGCCGGGCGCATGTACGGCGCCATGTTCAGCTTTGGCGACTGGTCGCTGTCGGAACTCAACCGCGCCAGCCTCACCGGCCTGCAAGTGGCGACCCTGGTCCTGGCCTACGCCACCCTGGCGTTCTTCGGCCTGCGTGACCTGTACCGCAACCCGGCGCCGGTCAAGGCCAAGCCCGACACCCCGGCCGATGGTCCGGCCACGGCCCAACCCGGTCTGATCAAGGCGGTCCCTGGCGACACCCCCGGCACCCTCCATCAGCCGGGCTACATCATCGGCACCGAGGCCCAGGTGCAACCGGCCTACTGGACCGCCGACTGGTCGCGCTACGCCATGCGCGCCCTGGTGCTGCTGCTGTTCGTGGCCTCGATTCTCAAACTCTCGGCGCAAAGCTTCTCGCCGTTCCTTTACTTCCAGTTCTGAGGGATCTGCCCATGACCCGCTCATTACGCGTGTTGTACATCGCCCTGTTCCTGCTGACCCTGCTGGTGCTGGGGCTGTGGTCGGTGCGCAGCTTCTTCGGCTTCAGTACCAACAGTGACGCCAGCGTGCTCAACGGGCGCTGGGCCAAGGCCGTGGAAACCCACTACGACGACCAGTTCCCGATCAAGCGCCTGGGCACCAACCTGTGGGCCGCCCTGGACTTCAAGCTGTTCAACGAAGGTCGCCCCGGGGTGGTACTGGGCCGCGACCAGTGGCTGTACAGCGATGAAGAGTTCAACCCGGTGGTCAACGAGGAACTCAACCTGCAGGGCAACTACGCCCTGGTGGAAGGCGTGCGCCAGACCTTGAAGGCGCACGGGGTGAAACTGGTGATGGCCATCGTCCCGGCCAAGGCCCGCCTGTACCCGGAACACCTGGACCAGGTACGTCCGGCGCGGATCCACGCCAACCTCTACCAGGACTTCCATGCCCGGGTCGCCGCCGACAAGATCCTCGCCCCCGACCTGCTTGGGCCTTTGCAACAGGCCAAGCAACAGGGCCAGCAAGTATTCCTGCGCACCGACACCCACTGGACCCCGGCCGGCGCCGAAGTCGTCGCCCGCCAACTGGCCCAGGCCATCGCCGCCAAGACCCCGCTCAGCGGCCCGCCACAACGCTTCGTCACCCAAACCCAAGAGACCGTGAAGCACCAGGGCGACCTGCGGCGCTTCCTGCCCCTGGACCCGCTGTTCGAACACCTGATGCCCGCCGAAGAGCCCCTGCAAAAGCGCGTGACCCACGCCAGCGAGGAAGCGCCGGCCGCCGACGACACGCTATTCGCCGACCACGAAGTGCCGGTGACCCTGGTGGGCACCAGCTACAGCGCCAACCCCAACTGGAACTTCGTCGGCGCCCTGAAACAGGCCCTGCACAGCGACGTGCTGAGCTACGCCGAAGACGGCCACGGGCCGATCCTGCCGATGCTCAGCTACCTGAAAAGCGACGACTTCAAGAACCACCCGCCCCAGGTGCTGATCTGGGAATTCCCTGAACGTTATCTGCCTGTGAACAACGAAATCGGCGACGCCGACCCGCAGTGGGTCGCAGAACTCAAGCAAGCCGGTGCTCGCCAACAAAACCTAGCTGTTAACACCAAATCCGAGACGCCCGACCGGGCGCAAAACTGAAAAAGAGGTAACACTCATGACTTTCATCACTACTCCTCGTCGTCTCGCCCAAGCAATCACCCTGGCTGCCGGCATGAGCGTCCTGTCCCTGTCCGCCTTTGCCGGTGGCGACGCTGCGCTGTACGGCCCCACCGCGCCCAAGGGCTCGACCTTCGTGCGCCTGTACAACGCCAGCAACAGCGAAGTCAGCGCCACGGTGGGCAGCACCAGCATCAACGACCTCGCGCCCCTGGCCAGCAGCGACTTCAGCTTCATGCCCGGCGGCGACTACAGCGCCAAGGTGGGCAGCCAGAGCGTGCCGGTGAAACTCGCCGCCGATCACTATTACACCCTGGTCAACAACGCCAGCGGCCAGCCGCAACTGATCGAAGAGCCGCCGTTCAAGAACAAGCAGAAATCCCTGGTGCGGGTGCAGAACCTCAGCGACCAGGCCCTGACCCTGAAGACCGCCGACGGCAAGACCGACGTGGTCAAGGCGGTGGCCGCCAAAGGCCGCGGCGAGCGCGAGATCAACCCGGTGAAGGTCAGCTTCGCCCTGTATGACGGCGAGAAAAAAGTCAGCGACCTCAAGCCCGTAGCCCTGGAGCGCGGCGAAGCGGCGGTGCTCTACGTCACCGGCAACGGCAGCAACCTGTCGCCGGTGTGGGTAAAACGCCCAGTCTCAACGCGCTAACCGCGCGAGCTATCAGCCACAAGCCTCAAGCGGCAAGTGAAGAGCTTTTAACTTGTCGCTTGCAGCTTGCGGCTCCCAACTGCATTTATTAGGAGTAACAACATGATTCCGGTGATCTTGTCAGGTGGTAGCGGCTCACGTCTTTGGCCGCTTTCGCGCAAGCAGTTCCCCAAGCAATTCCTCGCCCTGACCGGCGAACACACGTTGTTCCAGCAAACCCTGGAGCGCCTGGTGTTCGAAGGCATGGACACCCCGATCGTGGTCTGCAACAAGGACCACCGCTTCATCGTCAACGAACAGTTGGCCAACCGTAATCTGGAAGCCCAACGCATACTCATGGAGCCCTTCGGCCGCAACACCGCCCCGGCCGTGGCCCTGACCGCGATGATGCTGGTCAACGAAGGCCGCGACGAACTGATGCTGGTACTGCCCGCCGACCACGTGCTCGACGACCAGAAAGCCCTGCAGCGGGCCCTGGCCCTGGCCACCGTGGCCGCCGAGCGCGGCGAAATGGTGCTGTTCGGCGTGCCGGCGAGCAAACCGGAAACCGGCTACGGCTACATCAAGTCGGCCAACGATGCCCTGCTGCCGGAAGGCATCAGCCGGGTCGCGCAATTCGTCGAGAAGCCCGATGAAAAACGCGCCAACGAGTTCGTCCAGGCCGGTGGCTACTTCTGGAACAGCGGCATGTTCCTGTTCCGCGCCAGCCGCTTCCTCGAAGAGCTGAAGAAACACGATCCGGACATCTACGACACCTGCCTGTTGACCCTGGAACGCAGCCAGCAAGATCCGGACAGCGTGAGCATCGACGAAGCCACCTTTGCCTGCTGCCCGGACAACTCCATCGACTACGCGGTGATGGAAAAGACCCAACGCGCCTGCGTGGTGCCCCTGAGCGCCGGCTGGAGCGATGTGGGCTGCTGGTCGTCGCTGTGGGACGTGCATGAAAAGGACGCCAACGGCAACGTCAGCAAAGGCGACGTAGTGATCCAGGACAGCAAGAACTGCATGATCCACGGCAACGGCAAACTGGTGTCGGTGATCGGCCTGGAAAACATCGTCGTGGTGGAAACCAAGGACGCCATGATGATTGCCCACAAGGACAAGGTCCAAGGGGTGAAACAGATGGTCAACACCCTCAACCAACAGGGCCGCAGCGAAACCCAGAACCACTGCGAGGTCTACCGCCCGTGGGGCTCCTACGACTCGGTGGACATGGGCGGACGCTTCCAGGTCAAGCACATCTCGGTCAAGCCGGGGGCCTGCCTGTCGCTGCAGATGCACCACCACCGCGCCGAACACTGGATCGTGGTCAGCGGCACCGCCGAAGTCACCTGTGACGAAAACGTATTCCTGCTCACCGAGAACCAGTCCACCTACATCCCGATTGCCTCGGTGCACCGTTTGCGCAACCCAGGGAAGATCCCGCTGGAGATCATTGAAGTGCAATCGGGTAGCTATTTGGGTGAGGACGATATCGAGCGGTTCGAGGATATCTACGGGCGTTCGACGCCGGTGGAGCGGGGGGTTTCGGTGAAAACCATAGCGCAGTAAGCGCAGCGGCAAGTTTCAAGCGGCAAGCTGCAAGTAGAAGCAGCCGTTAGCTTCGAGCGGCAAGCTGCAAGAAAAAGCAGGGAGTCGTGTTGGTAAGACCTTTGTGTTCCCCCTTTCCAGGTGCCTGCGTCCCCTATCCGCAGGCGGTTGGACAGGGGGATTTTTTTTGAAGCAGGGGCAAGGGACAAGGGCGAGCTTCAAGCGGCAAGAAAAAGCGCTACCCCCCTCCCACGAAGACGTAGCGCCCTTTCGACGTCCTGATCAAGAAGCTGCGATCAGGCCTGCAACACCTCTTCCTTCATTCCCAATCCCACGTCATCGATCACCGCCTTGCCCATCTCCGCCAGGAAATGCGCGGCCCAGGCGTAACGCTCGCCCTGGTCTTCCATGGCCGCATCCAGGGCGAGTTTCTTGGCGTAGTACAGCAGGGTCGACGCGTGCTCCAGCGCCTGCAACAGAGGCACATCGGCATTGACGCGGAACAGGGACTGATCGGCATCACCACAGGAACCAAAGGTGACGAAGCCCGAGGTTTTGATAGCGCACATGGTTGAACCTCCCGTATCAAAGTGAGGACTGCCACGTTCGCGACCAAACGAATGGGTGGCAGCCGTGCGTGGATTGGTCGACCGGAGATACAGGAACCCGGCAGGGCCGAAGCCCTTCCACGCACAGCCGCCATTGCACGGAAATGCGGGCGCAAAAAAAGCGCCTGCAATCGTCAAGGGGCGCTGTTGCGCCTGTATCAAGTCGGGCGACCAAACCCGATCACTGCTTTCACAGCGACGCTCAAAGGCTAGTCCCGGGTTCGATACGGAGCAACGACAAAGGCGTCGCAGTTTATGTCCAAGCCACGGGTGTTGGGAACATCCTTGCCTGGGGCACTGCGGGGCATCAGCTCAATCGCGGGTGCAGGTTTTAAGTCTGTTTCGCAGCCCTCCTCCATCGCCAACCCCACCTACGCTTAGGTAGGATGTCCCCTCCTTTTCCCCGAGGCTCGCGTCATGTTCATCGGCGTTCTGCTGGTCATCACCTGGCTGATCCTGCTTCTGCGCTATCCCGCCAAAGCCCTCCCCGTGTCCCTGGCCGCCGCGTTCGGCCTGGCCCTGGTGGCGTGCTGGGTGGTCTGGCTGGATAACCGCGAAGCCCAGCAACTGGCGCGCCTGGAGCTGCGCCTGATCTATGCGCCGGACCACTGCCCCGCCGACCGGCCATTGCAGGTCAAGCTCAACAACGGCAACAAGGTGCCCCTGGTCGAGCTGCGCTGGCGGGTCGCCGCCTATGCTCCGGGGGATACGGTCAACCTCGCCGACAACCAGTACAGCGCCCCACGCTACCGTGGCCCCGGCGAGTTGCAGGCCGGCGCCAGTTGGCAGGATTGTCTGCCGCTGCCACCGCTGCGCCCGGGCTATCGCCCGCAAACCCTGGAGTTTCGCGCCGAGCGTCTGCAGGGTAGTTTCTCCGACTGATTCGCCCTTCCCCTTACCCAGCACAAGGACCGCGCCATGCCTGTAGCCTTGATCACCGGTTGTTCCAGCGGCATCGGCCGCGCCCTGGCGGATGCCTTCAAGAACGCCGGTTTCACCGTGCTCGCCACTGCTCGCAAGGCCGAGGACGTTGCCAGCCTGCAAGCCGCCGGTTTTACCGCCATCCAACTGGACGTGAATGACGGCCCGGCTCTCGGCGCCCTGGGCGAGAAGATCAACCAGCAATACGGCGGCCTGGATGTACTGATCAACAACGCCGGTTACGGCGCCATGGGCCCGCTGCTGGATGGCGGTGTGGACGCCATGCAGCGTCAATTCGAAACCAATGTGTTTTCCCTGGTCGGGGTGACCCGGGCGATGTTCCCGGTGCTGCGCCGCAGCCGTGGCCTGGTGGTGAATATCGGCAGCGTATCCGGGGTGCTGGTGACGCCGTTTGCCGGCGCCTACTGTGCCTCGAAGGCCGCGGTGCACGCCTTGAGCGACGCCCTGCGCATGGAGCTGGCGCCGTTCGGCATTCGGGTCATGGAAGTGCAGCCCGGGGCCATTGCGTCGAGCTTTGCCAAGAACGCCGGGCATGAAGCCGAGCAACTGCTCAACGAACAATCGCCCTGGTGGCCGCTGCGCGAGGGCATCCGCGCCCGGGCCAAGGCCTCCCAGGACAAGCCCACCCCCGCCAGCGAATTTGCCGCCGGCTTGCTCAAGGCCGTGCAACAGCACAATCCGCCGCGCCTGGTGCGCCTGGGCAATGGCAGCCGCGCCCTGCCGCTGCTGGCCAATCTGCTGCCCAAGGGTTTGCTGGAGAAGGTGCTGATGAAGCGCTTCGGATTGAGCGCCAAACTCTGACCTCCCGTAGGAGCCGGCTTGCCGGCGAAAGGGCCCGCAAGCCTTGCATCGCCCACGCCGGCGCCTTCGCTGGCAAGCCAGCTCCTACAGCAGCGGCGCGGTGCGGATTGTGCCCCCGCGCATTCCCAGTAGAATGCGCTCGCCGCATGGAATCGCTGCTATCGACACCCAAGCACGGAATGGCTAACGCTCCACCCTCTCCCGTCCTGTCACTGCCTGATTTCATGCGCGCTTTTTTCATTCGCCGATCAGGGAATACCCATTGAAATTGTTCAACGCGCTGCCACTGGCATTAGCTGTCTTGCTGGCGGCCTGCGCCTCCACGCCTGCGGAAAACACCGGACCGAAAGTCCCCGACCTGAATGACACCCTGCCCAAGCTGACGCTGGACAGCGTCTTGCCCAAGGTCAGCGCCAACGAATACTGCAACCCGGCCATGGAGGCCGATCTGCTGTACGGCATCGGTTACAAGCTGAACGAGATCGAGGACTACAAGAACGCCAAGGGCTGCTTCGCCATGGCCGCGCCGCACTACACCCGGGCCTTCTGCTACCTGTCCACCACCACCGACCAGGAAACGGACAAGCCCAAGGCCGAGCGCGACCGTGAGTCCTTCAACTACATCGCCTACTCGGCGTCGCAGAACGACTGGTGCGCTGAGTACGGCATGTACGCCACCTACTGGTTCGGCGACAAGGACATTCCCAAGGACCGCGACCTGGCCCTGCGCTGGCTTGAGCGCTCGGCGCTGCACGGCAACCCGGAACCGCAGCAGAGCCTGGCCGACGCCGCCGAAGAATCCGGCGACCTGGTCAAGGCCTATGCCTGGCTGAAGATCATCGATAACACCGAAGACACCAGCCAGCTGGACGCCCTGAAAGGCAAGATGAGCCCGGAGCAACTGGCCGCAGGCGAGCAACGCTTCAACGAGCTCAAGGCGCGGGTGACCAGCAAACAGGTGATGTATGACGAAGCGCGAGATGAGGAGGTGGCGATTTTCTCCGCCGAGATCCATTTCGATCTCCCCGACCTGTTCCAGGGCATGACCACGGCCCAGCGCCAGGCCTTTGTCAAAGCGGCCATCGCCAAGGCCCGGGATAGTGGCCAGTTCAAGCTGCATTACGCGGTGACCCAATACATCATCGTCTCGCGCCTGGCCCAGCAGCGTTACCCCGGTGTCGACGTGCTGCAGAACCCGAAGCTGGTGGCGGTCATCAACCACGTCGACGACGGCCTGGAAGCGGCGGCGAAGAAGTCCCTGGCGATCATGCAGAAGAGCTACAAATAACGGCCCCCTCCATCGTAGGAGCCGGCTTGCCGGCGAAGGGGCCCTTGAGCCCTGCATCGCCCGAGCGGACGCCTTCGCTGGCAAGCCAGCTCCTACAGCAGTCAGGCAGACCGTGCAGTTCCTAGGGTTTCCGCCCCTGTTCCTACAACGGCTCGGGGTTGACGATGACGGTGCAGGTGATGCCCGCCGCCAGCAGCACGCCCTCCGGCACTTCATCAATGTGGATGCGCACCGGCACCCGCTGGGCCAGGCGCACCCAGTTGAAGGTCGGGTTGACGTCGGCGATCAGTTCGCGGCTTTCCGGGTTGTCGCGGTCGTAGATGCCGCGGGAAATGCTTTCCACGTGGCCCTTGAGCACCTGGCCGCTCATCAATTGCATGTCGGCCTTATCCCCGACGCGCACGTGGGGCAGCTTGGTTTCCTCGAAGAAGCCGTAAACCCAGAACGAGTTCATGTCGACCACGGCCATTTTCGCCTCGCCGATGCGCGCGTAGTCGCCGCGGTGCACGTTGAGGTTGGTCACGTAGCCGTCCACCGCCGCCCGCACCTGGGTGCGCTTGAGGTTGAGCTCCGCCGCTTCCAGCTGGGCCTGGGCGTGCTGGTAGTCGGCCAGGGCCGAGTCGGCGATGTTGCCGGCGTCGTCGCGGTTTTCCTTGGAGATCACCAGGTTGTCCATGTCGGCGCGGCGCTTGGCGTTGACCTTGCGCATCTCCCAGGTGGCTTTCTTCGACGCCACCAGCGACTGCGCCTGCTTGACCGCGATCTGGTAGTGCTCGGGGTCGATCTGCATCAGCAGGTCGCCCTTGTGCACCAGTTGGTTGTCCTTGACCGGCACGTCCACCACTTCGCCGGTGACGTCGGCGGCGACGTTGATGATGTCCGCCCGCACCCGGCCGTCACGGGTCCAGGGGGTGTACATGTAGTGCTCCCACAGGGTGCGGCCGATCCACAGGGCCAGGGCAAGCACGAGCAGGGTGGCGAGCAGGCTGAAAAACTTTTTCATCGCGGGGGTCTCAACGGTAGACAGTGAGCGCCATGGCGCCGAACAGACAGCAGAACAGGCTCAGGCGCAGCAGCGCCGGGTGCCAGAAGAAGCGATACAGGTCATAGCCGGCGATGAACCGGTCCAGGGCCCAGGCCAGGGCCGCGGCGATGAAGAACATCAGGGTCATGGTGGGCATGTAAACGCCGTGGAAGGCGATTTCACGAGGCATGGTCAAGTCCTTGGGGTGCAGGCGCCGCCGGCTTGGCCACGGCATAGGCCGCCAGCGGCGATTGCGGATCGAGCAGTGAAGTACGAATGAAGTGCAGGTAGCTCTTGACCCGGCGCAGGGCCGAGGTGTCGAAGTGCGGGGCAAAGGGCTCGTCGGTGGCCTGGACCCGGCTGATGGCGTGGTCCACGGCGATCAGGCCGCGCTCCAGGTTGCTCTGGCTCGGTTGCAAAAACAGCCGCACCAGGGAGCGGCCCATGACCCGGATCGCCTGGCGCCAGGGCTGGGATTCGGCATAGGCCGGGTGCACCGGGAGGATCGCCTGCTCCTTGCGCAACTCGATGATGGCGTGACCGACTTCCAGCACCACGAACATCCAGCGCAGCAGTTCGCTCTGCACCTTGGGCTGGCCCACCGCCAGGCCATAGGCCTGGTGCAGCAGGTCGCGGGTGCGGCTCTCGAAGCTCGACGCCAGGCCCTTGAGCTTGCCGCTGATGGCGTACACCACCTGGCCGCGCAGGTCCTGCTCCAGGCGCCGCCACAGCCAGCGGCTGTTGGGCGGCAGGATGATCGCCCCGGCGGCAGCGCAGACCAGCATGCCCATGACCATGGCGATGTAGTCGTTGATGAAGGTGTAGGGGTTGTACACGGTCAGGTTGTCCGGCACCGAACCGGTGCTGAAAAAGATCAGCAGGCCCAGGCCGACCCCGGCGTACTTGGGCCTGGAAGCGAGGAACGAACCGAGCACGATCACCGGCGCCAGCATCAGGCACAGCAGGGGAAAACCGTCGATCCAGGGGAACACGAAGAACATTTCAACGAAGCCCACCAGCGCGCCGACAAAGGTCCCGCAGGCCATCTGGAAGGCCATGCGCTTGGGGTTCGGCGTGGCGGCGGAAAGGCCGATGGTGGCGGCGGCGATCAGGGTCATGGTGGCGCCGCTGGGCCAGGCCGTGGCCACCCAATAGCTGCCCAGTACCAGCAGCACGAAGGCCGCGCGAATGCCCGAAGCGGCACTGGCCAACCAGTTGGTCTGCGGCGTGTAGGGCTCGTCCCAGCGCTCGCGTTCGTGGCTGTGGTCGGCCAGGGAGGCGTGGGTCTGGGCGTAGCTGTGCATCTCGTCGACGAAGCGGTAGAGCAGCTCGTAGGCGGTGTGAAAATCCAGTTGCTCGGCGTCGCTCGGGCCAGTCTCCTGGAACGCTGCGCGCAGGCTGCGCACCCGCGCCGGCAGCTCGCTCTTGTAGGTCGCCAGGGCGGTGGCCAGGCGCGCCGCATCAGGGCTGGTGAGAGCCCGGCCGGAAAAGCCGTCGAGTAACTCCGCCAAGTCGTAGAGCCCGGGTTTGATCGCCGCCACCACGTGATCGGCACCGCTGCTGCGCAGACGTTCGAGCAACTGGTGCAGGGCGTTGAAGCGCGTGGTGATGCCCATGAACTCGCTGTTCAGGCGGCTCAGGCGGCCGTTGCGCCGACGCATGTGCGGGTCTTCGAACACGGTGACGCTGCGCAGCCCTTCCAGGCCCACGGCCTCGGCGATGAAGCGCACGTTGCTGCTTTCAAAACTGTCGCGCTGGCTGCGCCCGCGCAGGCCGTCGGTGACGAACAGGGCGAACACTCCGAAGCGCTGGTACAGGGCGTTGCGCATCGCGGCGCTGGCGGTCTGCGGCAGGATCGCGGCGCTGACCAGGGTCGAGCAGAGAATCCCCAGGGAGATCTCCAGCACCCGCCACACCGCCGCCATGAAGGCGCCTTCCGGATGGGCCAGGGCCGGCAGGCCGACCATCGCCGCGGTGTAGCCGGCGAGGACGAAACCGTAGGCGCGGAAGTTGCGGCAGCGCGCGGCACCGGCCGAGCAGATGCCGACCCAGATCGCCAGGGAACCGAGGAACAGCTCGGTGTTCTGGGCGAACAGGGCGATCAGCGCCACCATCACCGCCGAGCCGGTCAAGGTGCCGAGAAAGCGGTAGAAGCTCTTGGCGAACACCTGGCCGCTTTGCGGCTGCATGACGATGAACACGGTGATCATCGCCGTGCGCGGTTGCGGCAACTCCAGGCGCATGGCCAGCCATAGGGTAAGGAACGCGGCGGCCAGCACCTTGAAGATATACACCCAGGTCACGCCGTCGCTGCGTGCCCAGTCGAAGAAACCCCGGCGCCATTCAAGGGAGTACAGCCAGCGCAAAGGGGCGGGCAAGGAAGTCATGGGAGCCTGCTTCAGTGGTCGAACACGGCCAGGGCCGCGGGGGTCTTGGGTGCCTGGGTGCGATTGTCCGCGGGTACGTCGCGGCCGGCTTCAAGCCCGCCGCCCAGGGCCGTCACCAGGTCCGCCTGGACGGTCAGGCGCGCGGCCTGCACCTGCTGCTGGATCTGCTGCTGGTGAAACAGCAGGCTCTGGGCGTTGAGCACATTCAGGTAGTCGGTCAGGCCGCGCTGGAAGGCCACGGTGGCGATGTCGTAGGTCTTCTGCGCCGCAGCCACCGACTCGGCGGCGAAGACTTGCTGCTTGTCCATGGACTCGCGGCGGATCATCTGGTCGGAGATACTTTTCAGCGCGTCCACCAGGGTCTGGTTGTACTTGGCCACGGCCAGGTCGTAGCCGGCCGCGGCGTCACCCAGTTCCGAGCGCAGGCGGCCGCCGTCGAAGATTGGCAGGCTGATGGCCGGGCCGACGTTGTAGTTGAGCTTCTTGCCGGTGAGGAACTCCAGGGCGCCGCCGCCAGTGGCCATGAAGCCGATGCTGCCCACCAGGTCGACGTTGGGGTAGAAGCCGGCGTGAGCCACATCGATGCCGCGAGCCTGGGCCGCCACCTGCCAGCGGCTGGCGACCACGTCCGGGCGTTGCCCCAGCAGTTCGGCGGGCAGGGCCGAGGGCAGTTTCAGCGCAGCGCCCAGGGACAGGCTCGGCCGCTGCAACTGCGCGCCCTCCCCCGGACCCTTGCCGGCCAGGGCCGCCAGTTGGTTGCGGGTCAGGGCGATGGCTTCGTCCAGGGCGTCCAGTTGGCGATGGGTTTCCGGCAGCGGCGCCTCGGCCTGGCTGACTTCGAAATGGGTACCCAGGCCGCCGTCCAGGCGCCGTTGCGCCAGGGCCAGGATCTGTTGCTGCTGCTTGAGGGTGGCGGCGACGATATCGCGCTGGGCGAAGTGCAAGGACAGCTGGATATAGCTGCGCACCACGTTGTTCACCAGCTCCAGCTGGGCCTGGCGGGCTTCGGCCACGCTCATGTGGGCCAGGTCGACGGCGCGCTCGGTGTTGTTGCTTTCGCGGCCCCAGAGGTCCAGGGCATAACTCAAGCCCAGGGCCGCGTTGTTGTCCCAGGTGGTGGTGTTGGCCAGGGCGCCGGGGCCGTAGAACTGATCAGTGGGCCAGTTGTGGCGCTTGAGGGTGGCGTCGCCGTTGATCTGCAGCGACTCGGCCGACTCGGCGATACCGGCCAGGGCCTTGGCCTGGCGCACCCGGGCGGCGGCCATGGCCAGGCTCGGGCTGCCTTGCACGGCGAGGCTGATCCAGCGGTTCAACTGCGGGTCGCCGTAGGCCTGCCACCACTGGACACTGGGCCAGTGGGCATCTTGCGCGGCGCTCTGGATCGCCTCGTCGGTGGCCAAGGTATTAGCGGGAAGTGTCTTGCCTTGTGGGGCAATGCCTCCGGTTCCGATGCAGCCGCTGATTGCTAACGATAAAGCCCAAACACTAAGGGTCTTGAACCCTCTGCTGATGCGACGCGGCACTGCTGCGAATTCCTGAAGATCGGGGGGGAGTATTTCTCTCGTGGAAGTCGGCCGGCCGGCGCAGCGAGACGCCTGCTACACCGCGTTGCGCGGACCGCCGGCATGCCGACTCCTACGGATCGGGGCAATTCTAGGGGGCGGCCGGGGCGGCGATAAGCAGGGATTCCTGTGATTCTTTGTTACCGTAAACGCGATAATCCCTTGGTCGCCTATCCAAGCCCCCGTAACTTCGTGTCACAATTTGCCATCTCCCCAGAGAGCACCCCATGGACACTTTGCAAAACATGCGTGCCTTCAGTTGTGTGGCCGAAGCCGGCAGTTTCACCGCCGCCGCGGTGCAGCTGGATACCACCACGGCCAACGTCTCGCGCGCAGTCTCCAATCTAGAGGCTCACCTGCAAACCCGCCTGCTCAACCGCACCACCCGCCGTATCGCCCTGACCGAAGCCGGCAAACGCTACCTGCTGCGTTGCGAGCAGATCCTGGCCTACGTCGAAGAAGCCGAGGCCGAGGCCAGCGACGCCCACGCCCGCCCCGCCGGCCAGTTGAAAGTGCACACCATGACCGGTATCGGCCAGCACTTCGTGATCGACGCCATCGCCCGCTACCGCAAGTCGCACCCGGACGTGACCTTCGACCTGACCCTGGCCAACCGCGTGCCGGACCTTCTGGACGAGGGCTACGACGTGTCCATCGTCCTGGCCAGCGAGCTGCCGGACTCGGGGTTCGTCTCCCAGCGCCTGGGGATCACCTACAGCATCGTCTGCGCCTCCCCGGCCTATGTGAAAGCCAATGGCTGCCCGCTAAAGCCCAGCGACCTGCTGAACCACGCCTGCCTGCGCCTGGTGAGCCCGGTGATTCCGCTGGAGAAGTGGGCCTTCGACGGCCCGGAAGGCCAGGAAATGGTCACCATCAACAGCTCGCCGTTCCTGGTGAACTCCGCCGACGCGATGAAGACTGCGATCATCAGCGGCATGGGCATTGGCGTGCTGCCGGTGTATGCCGCCATCGAAGGCCTGCGCAACGGCACCCTGGTGCGGGTGATGCCCAAGTACCGCTCCCAGGAGCTGAACCTGTACGCCATCTACCCGTCGCGCCAGTACCTGGACGCCAAGATCAAGACCTGGGTCGAATACCTGCGCGGCTCCCTGCCGGAGATCCTCGCTGCGCACCAGGCGGAACTGGCGGCCTACGAACTGAGCAGCAGCCTCACCGGTGCCCGCCTGGCCAATTGACTGCCAGCGCGCCCGCCCAAACCACCGCCCCACCCGTAGGAGCCGGCTTGCCGGCGAAGAGGGCCGCATGTCAGGCGCAAACCTGGAGGCCGCCTTCGCTGGCAAGCCAGCTCCTACAACAAGCCGGCCCGTGGTGGGCGCTTTGGCGGCGGCGGCAAAAATGTTAGCTTGCTTGGCATTCCCACCCGCCTGACGAGCCTTCCCGCGATGAAAAAGACTGTACTTGCCTTCAGCCGCATCACCCCCGAGATGACCGAACGCCTGCAACAGGACTTCGAGGTCATCGTTCCCAATCCCAAGCTCGGGGACATCGCCGCGCAGTTCAATGAGGCCCTGCCCCGGGCCCACGGCCTGATCGGCGTCGGCCGCAAGCTGGGGCGCGCGCAGTTGGAAAACGCCGCGCAGCTGGAAGTGGTATCGAGCATTTCGGTGGGCTACGACAACTACGACCTGGACTACTTCAACGAACGCGGACTGATGCTCACCAACACCCCGGACGTGCTCACCGAAAGCACCGCCGACCTGGCCTTCGCCCTGCTCATGGGCAGCGCTCGCCGGGTGGCCGAGCTGGATGCCTGGACCAAGGCCGGACAATGGCAGGCCAGCGTCGGCCCGGCGCTGTTCGGTTGCGATGTGCACGGCAAGACCCTGGGCATCGTCGGCATGGGCAACATTGGCGCGGCCATCGCCCGCCGTGGGCGTTTGGGCTTCGGCATGCCGATTCTCTACAGCGGCAACAGCCGCAAGGTGGCCCTGGAGCAGGAGCTGGGGGCGCAGTTTCGCAGCCTGGAGCAACTCTTGGCCGAGGCGGATTTCGTCTGCCTGGTGGTGCCGTTGAGCGAGCAGACCCGGCACCTGATCAGCCACCGCGAACTGGCGCTGATGAAGCCCAGCGCGATCCTGGTGAACATTTCCCGTGGTCCGGTGGTGGATGAACCGGCGCTGATCGACGCCTTGCAGAAAGGCCAGATTCGTGGCGCCGGCCTGGATGTGTACGAGAAGGAGCCGTTGGCAGAATCGCCGCTGTTCCAGCTGAAGAACGCCGTGACCTTGCCGCATATCGGCTCGGCCACCACCGAGACCCGCGACGCCATGGCCAACCGCGCCATGGCCAACCTGCGCAGCGCCCTGCTGGGCGAGCGCCCGCAGGACCTGGTCAACCCGCAGGTGTGGAAGGGTTGACGCAATAGCCTTGATGGCCCCTTCGCTGGCAAGCCAGCTCCTACAACCAATGCCACAGCCACCACCGCCCCGTAGGAGCCGGCTTGCCGGCGAAGGGGCCCGCAAGTTCCGCGCAAATCCGGAAACCGAGTTCGCTGGCAAGCCAGCTCCTACACAAGCCAGCGCCTGCTCAGGCGGTAGCGGCCTTGGCTGTCGACAGCGGCTTGGGTTTGCGGAACACCAGGACGTTGCCCAGCATCACCAGCACCAGCCCGGCCAGCGCCGGGGCGGTCCATTGGTAGCCTTCGGCAAAGGCCGAGACGTTCAGCGCCACCACCGGAAACAGCACGGTGCAGTACGCCGCACGCTCCGGGCCCATGCGCCCCACCAGGGTCAGGTAGGCGGTAAAGCCGATCACCGAACCCGGTATCACCAGGTACAGCAGCGAGCCGATGTAGCGGGTGCTCCACTCCACGTCGAAGGCAATGCCCTGGGCCAGGCAATACACCGCCAGCATCGTCGCGCCGTAGGCCATGCCCCAGGCATTGGTGGTCAGCGGCTTGAGCCCGGCTTTCTGCTGCAGACTGGAGAGCATGTTGCCCGCCGAGAAACACAGGGTGCCGAGCAGGGCCAGGCCCAGTCCCAGCAAGGTCTGCGGGCTGGCGCTGTGGCCCGCCAGCTCGGGCCAGAACAGCAGCCCCAGCCCGAATAACCCCAGGCCGCCGCCCAGCAACACGTTGCGGGCGATCTTCTGGCCGAAGAACACCCGCGCATTGAGGGCGTTCCACAAGGTCGCGGTGGAAAACACCACCGCCACCAGGCCGCTGGGAATCCATTGGCTGGCGTGCAGAAAGCACATGAAGTTGATGCAGAACAGGCACAGGCCCTGGGCCAGGCAGATCAGGTGGCCACGACGGTTCATCGGCTGCAGCTTGCGACTGAGCAGCAGCAGGACGAACAGCACCAGGGCCGCCAGGGCGAAGCGATAGACGATGGACACCGGAATCGCCACCACCCCCAGTTGCAGTTTCAGGGCGATCCAGGTGGTGCCCCAGATCAGCACGGTCAATAGGTACAGCGATAGGTTCATGGCGCGACTCCTTGGCAAGGTGTGCAGTGTCCTGCCCCTCGGACCTCGCGCGCTTGCACAAACTTGCGCTTTTTATCAGCCCGGGGCTGGCAGCGCAGGGACGACGGAGTAGCATGCGAAACACCGGTAAACGGACCGTTGATTGACGCCCCCACCATGCCCGCACTGGATACCCTGCAAGTCTTCCAAGCCCTCAACCGCTCGCCCCATGCTCGCCTTGAGCACAGCGCCGAGCTCGGTGACGGCTTGTCCGCGGCCTTGTGGAGCAACCATCACGACGCCCAGGAATATCAGGCGCCCGGTCACCACACCCTGTCCTGCTATCTGGCCGGCGGCACCGGCACCTTTCGCCGCGATCAGCCGGGCAGCAAGGGCGCCCCGGGCAAGCTGTGCATCCTGCCCGCCGAGCACCAGTCGGCCTGGGTGATCAACGGCGATATCCGCCTGGCCCACGTGTATTTCAGCCCCGAACAATTCGCCCTGGGCTGCGTCACCCTGCTGGACCGCGAACCCCGGGAAATGCACCTGCGCGAAAGCACCTTCGTCGACGACCCCGAGCAGACCCGGCGCTTTGCGCAGTTGGTCCGCCTGAACTGGGACGAGCCCGGCGAGCGCCTGCTGACCAGCAGCCTGGCCCACGAGATGCTCAGCCACGCCCTGCTCAATCAAGCAGGCCCGCGCCAGGGGGCCCGGCTCAAGGGCGGCCTGGCCGCGCACCAGCGCCGCCTGCTGGTGGACTACATCGACAGCCAGCTGGACGCGCCCCTGAGCCTGGGCCAACTGGCGGGATTGTGCGCCCTCTCCGAATACCACTTCGCCCGCATGTTTCGCGCAAGCTTCGGCCTGCCACCCCATCAATACGTCCTGGCCCGGCGCCTGAGCCGGGCCCGACAGTTGCTAAGCCGCACGGCCCTGCCCCTGGGCGAGATCGCCCTGGCCTGTGGTTTTGCCAGCGCCAGCCACTTCAGCAATCGCTTCCGTCAGGCCCTGGGGGGAACACCGGGGGACTATCGCCTGGCATTCCTGGGCCAAGGTTCGGACGACCGATAAACCACCTCTGCCGGCCCCTTCTTGTGCCCAGCCCCACGCGGGTACGCCTGAATCAGTAATTGACTCAAGTTCCTTACTTAAACAAGACGATTCTTACAAACCAATTAAACAAATCCCACACGCCTTTCCATAAAAGAGCACTTCCAACAAGCTCTTATATGACACTCAAAAACATAAACAAGTAATTATTTTAAAACCTCAGTTACCACTTCATTCACAGAAGTGATGATTCTTGTTTAACCTCGACCCCAACTTAATCTTTAGACCTTGAAGCCCCTGGCATTAGGCAAAAGCCCAACACACAACCACACACCATTTAAGCCAACCAATTGAAACACCCAGCAACATCACCCCCATAACCAAACACCCGAAACCTTCATTAATTAAATGAACCGGCAATAACTCAACACCTCAGTCGTCAATCGCCTTACTCCAAAAACAACAAGAACAGAGGACGATGCAATGCGTTCAAGAAACTTGCCACGACAATGGGTCCAGTGCTCGACCCTAATATGTGCCTCGATACTGGCCGTTCCGGTGAACGCCAAACTGCTGGACGACAGCAGCGCTCGCCTGGAACTGCGCAACTACTACTTCAACCGGGACTATCGCGAAGGCACCGCCCCACCCCGAGAAGAATGGGCGCAAGGCTTCCTCCTGCACCTGGACTCGGGGTTTACCGAGGGCCGCATTGGTGTCGGTGCCGACGCCATCGGCATGCTCGGGATCAAGCTGGATTCCGCCCCCGGCCGAAGCGGCACCGGGCTGCTGAAGGTGGCGCGCAATGGCCGGGCCGAGGATGACTATTGGAAACTGGCCCTGGCCGGGAAGCTCAAGGCCAGCAAGACCCAATTCAAGTTCGGCGCCCTGGTGCCACCGACACTGCCGACGCTGAAACCCAACGACGGCCGCCTGTTTCCGCAGGTTTTCGAAGGCGGGCTGCTGACCTCGAATGAAATCGACGACCTGGAATTGACCGCCGGGCGCCTGAGCCGGGTCATGCAGCGCAACGCCACGGAGTACACCCCGCTGACCCTGAGCCCCTTGAACCGGCGCTTTCAAGGCCAGGGGGCAACCGCGGAACACTTCGACATGGCAGGCATCGACTACCGATTCCACAAGCAATGGCTGGCTCGCGTGCATGTCGCCCAACTGGAGGACATCTACCGCCAGCAGGTCTTCACCCTGGTCGGCAAGAGCCCCTGGGGACCGGGAACGTTCAGCGGCGATCTGCGCCTGAGCCTGATGAACGACTACGGCGATGCCAAGGGCGGCAAGATCGACAACCGCGCATTGCAGGGGATGCTCGGCTACGCCTACAAGGGCCACAGCCTTGGCCTGACCTACCAGCGAATGTTGGGCGACACCGGGTATGCCAACATCCTGGGGGCCGATGCCAACCTGATCAACTTGTCCATATTGGGCGACTTCGCCAATGCCAAGGAGCGTTCCTGGGCCCTGCGTTATGGCTATGACTTCGCCAGCCTGGGCTTGCCGGGCCTGAGCCTCAATAGTCGCTATATATCCGGCAGCCATGCCCAGATCACCGGCACCCGCACTATTGGCAAATCATGGGAGCTGGATAATGAACTGCGCTATGTCGTGCAACAAGGCCCACTGAAAAACTTGAGTGTGCGCCTGCGCAGTGCGCTCTATCGTTCCAATTACGCCAAGAACTTCATTCGCGACACTGACGACACCCGCTTGATGTTCAACTATTCCTGGAACATCAAGTAACTCAATACACAGAGCCGATATAACAGTTCGAATACCTAGAGGTGCCATTTCCATGCAACGCCTATTATTGAAAAGTTTATCCAGCCTGTTGTTTATAAGCCTGTTCAACCCTGTCGCAGCCAAACAAACCGGTACAGCGGAAAATATCCCGGAGTTCCGGCCGGGTTACTTGATCGGCTATCTGAAACAGCAGGATCTGCCCAATAGTCTGTCGCTGTTGCCGCCACCTCCTGCGCCGGGCACTCCGGCCTTCGCTCTGGACCAGCGCATGGCTGAAAAAAGCCAGGCCTTGCGCGGCGGCAAACGCTGGGAGCTGGCCATCAGCGATGCCAACCTGAAGTTCCCCGCCGCCGCTGAGACGTTTTCCTGTGCCTTGGATGCGCCAATCAGCGAACAGCACACACCGGTGTTGTACAGAGTCTTGCGCCGGACCCTGACCGACGCCGGGCTGGCCACCTACAGCGCCAAGAAGCGCTACCAGCGCACCCGGCCCTTCGTCTACAACCAGCAGCCCAGCTGCACCCCGGAAGATGAGGCCAAGCTGGCCGCGGACGGTTCCTACCCATCGGGCCACAGCGCCATCGGCTGGGCCTGGGCGCTGCTGCTGAGCGAACTGGCCCCCGAGCACGGCAACGCGCTCTGGGCCCGTGGCCGGGCCTATTCGGAAAGTCGCATGGTGTGCAACGTGCATTGGTACAGCGATGTGCGCGAAGGCCGCGAGATCGGCGCGACCACCGTGGCACGCTTGCACGCCGACCCGACCTTCCAGGCCGACTTCGCCGGCGCCCGGCAAGAGTTACTGGCCGTCCGCACCAAGGGCCTGACCGCCAGCGGCGACTGCGCGGCACAAGCGCAAGCCCTGGCACTGGGCGCCGACTAGGGCGCCAGGGTGATGACCTTGAAGGTATTGGCGTGAAACAGCGGATCCGGCTTGGGGTCGGCCGGGCTGGCGGCCGGCTGGGTGAAGTCCATCGCCGCCAGATAGACCCGCTGACTGCTGGGGTCGAATGCCATGTTGTAGGCCATGGGCTGGGTGCTGACGCTGCCCAGGGCCTGGTAGCGGTCGGCGTCGAGCTGGGCGATGACGCTGAGGTTGGCGTCCACCCCGCTGGCGATCAGCAAGCGCCGGGCCTGGGGGTCGTAGGCCAGGGCGTTGACGTCGCGGGTGATCGGCAGGCTGGCCTTCAGCGCGCCGCTGTCGCGGTCGAGCACCAGCAGCAGCGGCCGCTCACCGCGGCAGGCGACGAACAGCCGCCCACGCTGTTCATCCTGGGCCAGGGCACTGGGCCGCTGACAGTCGGGATACTGCCAGCGATCCAGGACCTTGAAGCTGCTGGAGGACAACCGCGCGACGATGCCTTCGTCGCGCATCGGCAAAAAGAAACTGCCATCGCCCTTGAGCAGCAAGGGGTCGATCTTCTTCACCGCCAGCTCATGGGCCGCAGTGATCCGTTCTTCCTTGGGATCGAACACGAACAGGGTCGAACGATCGGCCCGGCGTCCGCTGACGATGATCACCTGCCCGGTGCGCGGCTCGTACACCGCGCTATTGAGGTTGCTCTGGGTCACGGCGATGCGCTTGAGCGGCTTGAGTGTGGATAACTCCACCAGCCCCAGGCTGCCGTCGGTGTTGAGCACCAGCAGACGGTTCAGTTCGGGCAACGCCACCACGCCGTTGGCTCCCTGTGATTGCTCGACGGTGCGCAGCAGACGCTGCTTGTCCACATCAAACACGCTCAGGCCGTTCTCGCGCCGGGCCACGTAAAGGTAGGGCCGGGTCGGGTCCAGGGTGATAAAGCCCCAGCTGCTGCCGGCACCCGGCAACTGCACTTGCTGTTCGCGGTGGTACAGGCGTTCATCCGTTGGCGAGACGGCCTGGGCCGCGCCGCAAAACGCCAGGAACGCACTCAGGGTCAGGGCCTTCATCAGAACTCCAGGGTGCTAGACAGCGATACTTGGCGAGCATCACCCATGGACACGAAGAACTTGCTGGCCGACGAGGTGTAGTAGGTCTTGTCGAACAGGTTCTTCACGTTGAGCTGGAACTTGACCTTCTGCCCTTCGAGCCGGGTGTCGTAGGTGGCGAAGGCATCGGCCACGGTGTAGCCCGGCAGGTCGAAGCTGTTGGGCGCGTCCCCGGCGCGCTGGCCGACATAACGGGCCCCGGCGCCGACCCGCAGGCGGTCGCCGCCGATCAGGCTGCCGAAGTCGTAGACCGCCGACAGCGAGCCGCTGTTCTTGGCCACGTTCTGCAGTTGCTTGCCCTTGTACTGGGTGTCCTTGGTCACCTCGGTGTCGGTGTAGGCATAGCTGCCGATCAGGCTCCACTGATCCGTGAGCTGCCCGGTCAGGTCCAGCTCCAAGCCCTGGGAGTGCACTTCACCGGCGACGCTGGTGACGGTCTCGGTGGCGGTGGCCGTGGACACCAGCACATTGCGCTTGGTGATGTCGAACAGCGCCGCGCTGGCGGTGATGCGCCCGGGGATGTCGAGCTTGGCGCCCAGCTCCCAGGACTTGGCCTCTTCCGGGGCGATGGAGCCGTCCAGCACCGCGGTGCCGCCAGCCAGCTGGGCGATGCTGGAGTTGGGTTTGAACGACTCGGTGTAGCTGCCGTAGAACGACAGCTGGTCGGTGTAGCGATACACCAGCCCGGCACGGGGCACGAACTTCTGCCCGTTGCTGTCGGTGTTGGCGTGGAACGGCCGGCCCTTGCCGGCGTACTGGTCGTATTCCTGGAAGCGCCCGCCGCCCACCAGGATCCACTGGTCGGTGAGGTGGATGGCGTCCTGGAAGAACAGCGAGTCGCTGCGCAGCAGGTCGGTCTGGTCGCTGTCCGGGGCGCTGACCGTGGTGCCGGCCACTTCCCGACCGTAGACCGGGTTCAGGTAGTTGAAGGTGGTCCGGCTTTTCTGCCGGATCAGGTCGGCGCGGTAGATCTTGCGGTACTCGTCGTCCAGGCCGAACACCAGGTCGTGCTGCATGCCGCCCAGTTGCACCTTGCCTTCCAGGCTGGCGGTGGCATAGCGGTCGGTGGTCAGGGCGCCCTGGGTGCCGTCCATGCTTCGGGTCAGGGTGCCGTTGGCATTCACCGCGGTCAGGCGCACCTGGCTGGCGTCGTAGGTTTCGCGGTTCCAGCTGTAGCCGAAGTGGGCTTTCCAGTCGTCGCTGAGCTCGTGGTCGACTTCGAAGCGATACAGGTCCGAGCGCCCTTCCATGTTGTTGAACGGCTCGTCCAGGCGCCGGGTGGCCGGAATGTCCAGCGGGTGATTGGTCTTGGGGTCGATGGCCGTGCCGCGGTCGAACGGGGTCAGAAATTCGCGGTGTTCATAGGCCAGCAGCACCTTGGTGCTTTCGCCGTACCAGGCCAGGGACGGCGCCACCAGGGATTCGCGGTGGGTGCCGAAGTTGCGCCAGTAATCTTCGTCTTCGTGATCGACGATCAAGCGGTAGGCCAGCCCGGAGTCGCCGAGCGGCCCGGTGGTGTCCAGGCTGCCACCGCTGCCGTTCTTGCCCGAGCCGTAGGTCGAGCCGCGCACGGTCAAGGAAGTGGACTGTTGCAACTCAGGCTTCTTGCTGACGACGTTGATCACCCCGCCCGGGTCCTGGATGCCATACAGCAGCGACGACGGGCCCTTGAGCACTTCAACCCGCTCCGCCGTGGCATTCAGCGCCCGGCCCTGCACCACCGGCATGCTGTCGCGCATGATCGACCCGTTGCGGTTGTCGCCAAAACCGCGCAGCAACACCGCGTCCTGGGTGCCGCCCAGGGTGTTGGTCTGGGTGATGCCACTGACGTTCTTCAGGGCGTCATCCAGGTTGCGCGGGGTCTGGTCCTTCAGCACCTGGGCCGGAACCACGTTGATGATCTGCGGGATTTCCTGGTTCAGCGCCTGGCTACGGGCCACCGAGGTGGTGGCCGGCGGCTGGTAGCTGGTGCTGTCGTCAGGCCCCTGGGCGGTGATGCTGGTGGGCGCCAGGTTCAATCCGGCGCTTTTCGGCAAGGGTTCGAGAACCAGGGTGCGAGCATCACTGTGCCGGTAGGTGAAACCGGAATTGCCCAACAGCTGCTGCAGCGCCTGGTCGGCGCTGAGCTGGCCGCTGATCGCAGGTGCCTGGAGGCTGTAGGGCGCGTCGTCGGTGTAGACCACGCTGATCCCGGTGACCCGGGTGAAATCGCTCAGGGCTTGGGGCAACGGCTTGGCCGCGATGGAAAAGTTGAACAGCGCGCTGTGTTGCTCGGCACCGACCTGGGCTGCCAATGCAACACTCAGAGGCAGCAGCGCCGCCCCTGAAACCACCAGCGCCGAAGCGCCGAACCACCGTTTGACCGAAGCGTTTGCCGCCGAATGTGCCCTGGACTTCATGCTTGAGACTCGCGTGTAAAAAAGTCGTGAATGCGAATTAGTCGCACTTTCAAGCACTACACGTAGCTCGAACGCAAAGACCTCACCTGTTTTTTGAAAATATTTTCATGACGGCAAACACCACGCCTGTGCCTCGCGGCATCCCCCCTGCGGCTACAGGGATCGCTGGATACGCCCGGCGCTGGTGCTGGAGCCCACTGGCCGGCCCTGCTGGTCCATGGCCTTGAGGTACTGGAGCATTGCGTCGAGGTCACTGAGCCCGAGGTCGCTGCGGTTGCGGCCGCTCTTGAACAGGCTGAAGCGGTCGCCGCCATCGGCCAGGAAACCGTTCATCACCACCCGGTAGTTCGCCTCGGCACGCAGCGGCTGGCCATTGAGGCGCAGGCTGCCGGGCACTACGCGGCTGTCCGGCGGACGCTTGGCATCCCAGCGATAGCTGAAGCCCTGGGACACTTGCAGGATGTTGGCATCGTCCGCGCCCTTCCACTGCTGGTTGAGCACCTGTTCGATCTGTCGGCCGGTGAGGTCGAAGGCAATCAGGTTGTTGTTGAACGGCTGCAGGGTCGCCAGTTGCCCGTAGTTGACCTGAGTCTGCCCGGGTTCCAGGGCCAGGTCGCTGCGAATCCCACCGGTGTTCATGAAGGCGATCTGCGCACCACCCGCCCGGCCGCCGGCCAGATGGGCGTCGGCGATCAGGTCACCAATCGGCATTTCCCCGGCGGCATCGGCGCGCCGGGCAATCGGCGAGGCGGCAATGGCCCCCACCGGCTTGAGCAACACCTTATTGCTGCGGGCCTCCACCTGCTGTTGCAACTGCGCCAGGGCCGGGTCCTGTGGATAACGTGCCGGATCGGCCAGCAGGTTGGCCGCCTGGATGCTCGCCACCCGGTGCTGGCCCGGTGTCACTTGCAGGGTCAGGTGGGTCAGCAGATGGCCGTAGGCATTGCCCTGGGTCACCAGCAGCGGGCCGACCTTGCACAGGTAGCCCTGGTGCGAGTGGGCGCTGATCAGCACATCCACCGCCGGGTCCAGGCGCTTGGCCACATCGACGATATCGCCGCTCAGTTGCGAACAGTCCGGTTGGTCGAACGGCTCCGGGGTCGCGCCGCCCTGATGCACCACGGCGACGATGGCGTTGACCCCCTGGGCGTTGAGCTCGGGGATCAGCCGGTTGATGGCATCGGCTTCATCGGTCACCTGCAAACCACGCATGCCCTTGGCGCTGACCACCGAGGCCACATCCCGCAGCACCGCGCCGACGAAGGCCACCTTGACCCCGCGCACTTCCTCGATGCGATAGGCCGGCAACAGCGGCTGGCCGGTGTCGCTGTCCAGCAGGTTGGCCGCCAGGTAGGGGAAACCGCTGCCGGGGTAGTTCGGGCGGAACTGGCAGGCCTTGTCCGGCCGCGACGACTGGCAGCCGCCGTTGAGCTGGCGCAGGAACTCGGCCTTGCCGTTGTCCAGTTCGTGGTTGCCGATGGCGCTGAGCTTCATGCCCATCTGGCGCAGGGCCTC
The DNA here is from genome assembly GCF_003225665.1 of Pseudomonas sp. TKO26. Classification (NCBI taxonomy): domain Bacteria; kingdom Pseudomonadati; phylum Pseudomonadota; class Gammaproteobacteria; order Pseudomonadales; family Pseudomonadaceae; genus Pseudomonas; species Pseudomonas sp. TKO26. Next base: position 319,722 of record NZ_QKLN01000002.1, on the reverse strand, counting down.
CAGGGTCGGCTCGTCGGCCCACATGGCCGACAGCGGCGGGCTGCCGCCCACCAGGTCGCCAGCGCCGATGAACAGCAGCTGCGGGTCCTGCTGGCGCAGTTGGGTCAGCATGCCGCCCAGGGTGGCGATGCCGCCAGCCTGCAGTCTGCGTATGCCGCCCGGGGCCTGCGGGTCCTGGTAGCTGAAGGGGTTGGCTTGCAGGTAGCCGTGCAAATCGTTGATGGCGACGATGTTCACCGCCACCGGTTGCGGCTCGCGGGTCAGCGAGCTGCAACCGGCCAGGGCGACCAGGGCCAGGGTCAGTGCACCCAGCAACCGGGGCATGGGACGAAGACGGGACATAAAAGAAATCCTTGGTAGATCACGAAAAAAATCCGCTGGCGCAGGGCAATCGGGCAGAGAAGAGCGCTGGGGGTACAGCGCGCCTTCACCGTCGATCGTCCGAACGCGGCCCGAGCCTACGGCAGCGGCTACAGGCTAGGCCATCAGGCCGGTTGCAGGCTGCCGTGGAGCGCTTGCGGTGCCGGCGGCGCCTTCAGCGCGGTGCCCATGCCGGCGCGCAGCAGGAGGATCTTCAGGTGGTCGGTGATGCGCTCGACCCGGTCCTGGAAGTGGTTGTGGAAGATCATGCTGCCCAGGGCGATGGCGATGCCCAGGGCCGTGGCATAGAGCGCGGTGCCGATGCCCTTGGACACTTCGCCCGGGTCGCTGACGCCGGTTTCGGCCAGGGCCTTGAAGGTGTCGATGATCCCCAGGATGGTGCCCAGAAGGCCCAGCAAGGGCGCGGCGGTAACCACGGTTTCCAGCAGCCACAGGCCATGCATCAGCTTGCTGCGGGTGGCGATGTAGATCGACTCGCTCAAGTCTTCCAGGTCCTTGTGGCTGGCCAGCCCCTGCTTGTGGGCAAACAGCTCGGCGACCATCTCCAGGGGCAGGCTGTTGCGCTGGCGCAGCTCGGCTGGCAAGTCGTCGACGCTGTGCATCTTCGGGTTGAGCACGCTCTCCAGTTTCTTCGCCTGACGCAGGCTGAAGCTGAAGTAGATGCCCCGCTCCACGGCGATAAAGGCGGCAATCGCGGCGGCGCCGTACATGGTGTAGAAGGTGATGTCGTGCAGCAGATTCATGTCCATCGTCATTTCCTCGTGTGCCTGAAGGGCATCAGAACCCGGCTTCCAGGGAGACCATCGCGGTGCGTTCCTCACCGACGTTGTAATAGGCCGTGCTTGGCGCCAGACCGTTGGTGCGTTGGGTGTTGAACGACACGGTGCGGGTCGAGGCCAGGTATTCCTTGTCGAACACGTTGAGCATGGAGAAGCGCAGGGTCGCGGACTTCAGCACCTTCTTGTCCACCGGCAGGTGGATACCGGCGTTGAGGTCGACCACAGTGCGCCCGGCGATCTTCTCGTCGTTGGTCAGGTCGCCGTAGAAGGCGCCGACGTACTTGCCGACCACGTTGCCGTAGTAGCGCGAGTCGTCGTAGCCCAGGCTCAGGTTGAACATGTTTTCCGGCACGTTGGCCAGTTGCTTGCCGGAGGTCGGCAGCAGCACGTTCTTGTTGGTCAGGTCGTCCATCTGCTCGGACTTGGTGTAGGTGTACGAGGCGTAGTAGTTGAAGTCATGGGGCAACTTGCCGCTCCACTCCAGCTCCAGGCCGCGGTTCTTCACTTCGCCAACGTTGGCCACGACGTAGTCGCCGTTGAGGTCGGTGGTGGAAATCTGCCGGTCCTTGAAGCTGATGTAGAACAGGGTCGCGCTCAGGGCCATGTTCTCTTCGCTGTAGCGCCAGCCCAGTTCCTGGTTCCAGCTCAGCTCGGGTTTCAGGCTGATGGAGTCACCCTTGTTGTAGAGCACGTAGTTGGGCGGCGTGCGCATGTTGCGGGTGACGTTGTAGAAGGCCTGGTTGTTCGGGTCGATCTGGTACTTGGCGTTGAAGCTGGGCAGGAACTGGTGGTATTTGGCGTCGCGTTTTTCCGGCTTGTCGGTGAGGCTGCCGAGGTTGTTGCCGTCACGCTCCACGTACTGGTAGGCCAGGGCCCCGGTCAGGGTCAGGTCCGGGGTGGCCTGCCAGGTGTCCTGCACCCAGAGTTTCTGCGCCGGGGTCACGGTGTACTGGTGACGACCCTGGACCGTGACGCCGTTACGGTCCACCAGTTGGTCGGAGCCGTTGTAGTCGCCCCAGACATTCTCCGGTGCGCCGTTGCCCTTGATCCCGATAAAGGGCTGGGTCTGGCGCTGGCGAGCGCGCTCGTACCAGTAGCCGACGTCCAGGCTGTGGGCTTCGTTGAGGTCCCACTTGAGCTTGGTGGTCATCCCTGGGCGCCAGGTTTCGGTCCACGACGGCCGGTAGTAGGTGCCGGCGGGCAAGCCGGTGAGGTCGTAGTTGCCGGCCTTGTTCGAGCTGGCGGACAGGCTGTTGGCGGTCTGGCCGCTGAAGCTGCCGCCGTTGGACCACACGTAGTACGGGTTGAAGGTCAGGCTCAGGTCGTCGCGCAGTTGAAAGCGCTGGGTCAGCGAAGCAGTCACGCTTTCGAAGGGATTGCGGTTGAGCTTGTAGGACTGGGACACGCTGCCGTTCTTGAACACGGTGTTTTCCGAGTAGTCCAGGCGCCGGCCCTGGTTCTGGAACTGGGCCTTGCTCAGGCTGTTGTAGTTATAGTTTTCCTGCAGGTTGTACTTGACGATGGCGTTGGTGGAGTTGCCGTTGCCGTCTTCGAACAGGGTGTTCCACTCGACCTTGTCGGCGCGCAGGGTGCCCTTGCCACGCCACTTGTCGCCCTCGGTGTGGGACGCCGAAACCCAGGTCTTGAAACCGCCCAGGTCACCGGTGTTCAAGCGGGCGAAGCTCTTGCGCACGTTGTTCGAGCCGATGGACTGCTTGGCGAACACGCCAAAATCCTTGCTCGGGCGGATGGTCACCAGGCCGATGTTGCCACCGCTGGAGCCGATGTGCGGACCGTCGGCTTCGGATGAACCCTGGGTGACGAAGACTTCGCTGAAGTTCTCCGGGTCGCCCATCAGGTTGGGGTAGATGCTGTAGTCCCCGGAATCGTTGATCGGGAAACCGTCGGAAGACAGCCCGACCTGGTCGGAGTTCATCCCACGCATGGTGAAGTTGGTGCCGCTCAACCCCGTGGCGTCGGTGCTGGAGACGTTGATCCCCGGGGTGTACTTGAGCTTGTCCACGGCGTTGGCGGTGGGGGCCATCTGGTCCATGGCTTCCTTGGTCACGGTAGAGCGCCCCTTGGCGCTTTCTTCCTTGATCATGTGGCCGTTGCCCAGGGTCTGTTTACCGGCAACGTTCACCGCACCGACGTCGACGCTGTCGTCGGCCAGAACCAATGGCGCAAAACTGCCCAGGCCCGATGCCAGAAGCAGGGCATAAAGTTTATTGATCTTCACGGGTCAATCCCTTGCTTACAACTTTCGTTAATAGGTGATGGGTTTATTCCACGTTGTAACTAAAGGTCGCGGTAAAACGTTGCTTGTTCTTGCCGGAGAACGCGTCCGAGGGAAACGGTGAAACTTTCTCCACGCGGCGCAAACTGGTTTGCGCGGCGCGATTGAGCAACATGTTCGGCGCCTTGTTTTCGATGCCACTGTCGAGCACGTTGCCGGCCCGATCGACTTCCAGCCAGATCACCACATCGCCCTGGGGACGTTGCAGCGAGGCCTCGCGGCCGCTGGGGTATTGCTTGTGCTTTTCCAGTTCCTTGCGCAAAGCGGCGGTGTACAGGCTTTCCTTGATGGCACTGCTGGGCGCCGCGGGGGCGGGGGCCGGAGCAGGTACGGCGGCCGCCGGCGCCACCGGTTGGGCGGCGGCCACCGCGGCGGGTTGCGGTGTTGCTGGAGCGCTCTGGGCCACGGCCGGAGCCGGCTTGGGTGGCGAAGGCTTGGCCACCATGGGCTTGGGCACGGGCGGCTTGGGCTTGACCACCGGCTTGGGCTTGGGTGGCTCGATCACCAGCGGTTCTTCCTCCGGCACCACCTGCGGCGGCTCGGGCTCGATGGGCAACGGCTCGGGCTCGGGCGGCGGCGGTGGCTCGGCAGCGGCCAGCAGTTCGGCGGCATCGACCAGGGCAATTTCCACGGTGCTTTCGTCGTACACCGGCTTGATCTGCAACTGCTGCAACTGGCTGGTATAGATCACCAGCAACAACAGGCCAGCCGGCAGCAGGCACGCCAGCCACTTGCGTGTTTTATATAAGGCGAACATGGCGTCAGGACTTGCGTGTAGCGATGGAGACGGAAGAGAAGCCATTGCCCTTGAGCAAGTCCATCACCGACACCAGGCGCTTAACTTCCACGCCCTGATCGCTATTGATAATGATCACCAACTTTTCACTGCCGTTGTTCAGCACTTTGAGTTGGGCCAACAGTGCCCCTTCATCCAGATCCTGTCCGTCCAGTTGCAGACGTTCCTGCAGACCCAGGGTAATCACCGCCTTGTTTTGCGGCTTCAACTGTTGCGCGGTGCTGGCGACCGGCAACTGCGTCTTGATCCCTACGGCCGGGATCACGTTGAGGCTGATGAGTACAAAGAACACCAGCAAAAACATCATCACGTCGATCATCGGAATGATTTCGATGTGGGCCTTCTTCTTTTTAGCGACATCCCAGCTGCGCATCGTCTTGCTCCCGCTTCAGCCTTCCCTCCCTTGTGAGAGCTGAATCACAACCCTCGCCGATCCTGACCATGTGCTCAGGAATGCGCAGATCATCCGCGTCCGAGATAACGGTTTGGTGACAGAACGGTGTGATCTCGATGAATGTTCGGGAGCTCTGGGACGGGCTTTTCAGCGCAGAACCAGGAGTCGGCCAAAGAGCTGGTGCTGCTCGAAGCCCAAGACCGCCTGCAGGGAATCGAGGATCGCTTGCGGGTCCTTGCTGGAGAAACTGCCGCTGACCCGGCGCGCCGCCAACTCGTCGTTGAGCAGCACAATGCGCCCGGGGAAATAGCGCCGCAGGTCGGCCACCACCTCGCCCAGGGGCGCGTGGTAATAGTTCAGCCAACCCTGGCGCCAGGCCAGTTGCGCCTCGCTGTCGACGCCGTGCAAAGGGGTCGCTACAGCGTGCCCGTAGGCCACTTGCTGGCCGGCGCCGAGGACCTGCTGCGCCGCGCCTTGGGCCGCTGTGACCGCGACCCGCCCGGACAGCACCGTGACCTGCGCGCCCGCCGGTTGCAGGCGCACTTCGAACTGGGTACCCAGGACCCGTGTCTCGCCCTCCCCGGCCGCCACCACGAAGGGCGCGCCGGTGTGGCTGACACTGAAGAATCCGGCGCCGCGGCGCAGTTGCACATGCCGCTCGCCGCCGCTGAAGTCCACGGCAATCGCGCTGTCGGCGTCCAGGGTCACCTGGCTCTGGTCGGCCAGGGTCACGGTGCGCACCTGGCCCGGCGCGGAAACGTAGTCGGCCCCCAGGTCATCGACCCAGCGCCCAGGCTGCCAACCGGTGCCCAGGGCCACCGCCAGCACCAGGCTGGCGGCCATGGCCAGGCCCGCCGACCAGCGTCGTCGCGCTCGGCCCTTGGCCGCATCCATGGAGCGCAGCAGGCCTTGCAGGGCAAAGGCGTCCTCATCGGCCAGGGTCCGCGCCGGCTGTTCGCTCAACTCCCACAGCACCTGGGCCTGGGCATAGGCCTCGATGTGCGCGGGGTCGGCCTGCAGCCACTGGCTGAAGGTCGCCTGATCACCGCTGCTGGGCTGATCGTGGAGCAGGCTCAGCCAGGCCAGGGCCGCCTGTTCCTGGGCGGGCGTCGGGATAACGCGGGAGCGGTGGTTCACGGTGCATTCCTTGGCGTGCGCGGGGTCGAGGGGTCCCGCAGGCTGGCCTTGCAGGCTTCGAGGGCGCGCATCATGTGTTTTTCCACGGCGCTTTGGGACAGGCCCATGACTTTGGCGATCTCGGCGTACTTGCGCCCGTGGATGCGATTGAGCAGGAAGATCTGCCGGGTACGCTGCGGCAGGCTGCGCAGGGCGGCCTCGACATGGCGCAGATCGTTGCCGGCTTCCAGGGCGGCCTGGGGCTCGCAGCCCTGATTGTCCTGTTGCTCCGGCAGCCAGCCTTCACTGACCCGCACCCGCGCGCCCTCGCTACGCAGATGATCGATGGCGATGTTGCCGGCACAGCGCAGCAGGTAGGTGCTGAGTTCTTCGACCTGCACCAGCGGCCGGCGCCAGAAGCGCAGGAACAGGTCCTGCACCAGGTCCGCAGCGGTGGCCCGGCAACCGACCCGGCGGCTGACCAGGGCTTCCATCTGTGCCCGCTGGGACAGGAACACCTGCAGAAAATGCGCGCGGCTGCCCTGAGGATCGGCGTGTTCCAACTCAGAAGGCTTGGGTGGCAAGGTGCTCATCATCGTCGGCTCGCTCAGCAACAGGCCGGGGCGAGCACTGGCGGCCGCACCCGGTGAGCGAGCCCCTGCTTGAAGCAGGAGGCGTGCGCCAGCAACGCGGCGAGAACCTGCGAAGCCAACGCCAGACAATAGGAAGTGGCGATAGCGCCGACCTGGCTTTTCATGTTTCGACCTTGAAGCGAGAGGAAAGCCGGCACCGCGCACAGGGACCGGAAAACAGGCGGGCATTTTAATGATAAATATTCTCATATGCAAAAAGCCCGCGACGAATTTCTCCTGACTTCGCGGCCGCCCCCTGATTGCCGAATGCCGTATCAACCCTCTAAAATGCGAACAATTCTTGTTATCTAATAAGTCTTGTTCGCGCAGGAGCGTCCGGTTTGTCCCACTCCGCTACCGTCGAAGGCCTCTACCACGCCCATCACAGCTGGCTGAACAACTGGTTGCGACGCCGGCTCGGCTGCCCGCACAGCGCCGCCGACCTGGCACAGGACACCTTTGTCCGAGTGCTCGGCGCCCGGGAAACACCGGCCCTGATCGAACCCCGGGCGTTTCTCACCACCGTCGCCAAGCGTGTGCTGTTCAACCACTACCGGCGCCAGGACCTGGAACGGGCCTATCAGGAAACCCTGGCGCAGATGCCGGAACAGTTCGCGCCCTCCGAAGAGGAGCGGGCCATCATCCTGCAGACCCTGATGGAACTGGACAGCTTGCTCGATGGCCTGCCGCGCCCGGTCAAGCGGGCCTTCCTGCTGTGCCAGCTGGACGGCATGAGCTACGGCGAAATCGCCCGGGAATTGAACATCTCCATCGCCACGGTCAAACGCCACCTGAACAAAGCTGCCATGCGCTGCTACTTCGCCCTGTGAGTGCCTTGATGAATCCACACCTCAACGGCCAGCCCGACTTCAGCCAGCAGGTGGCCGAGCAGGCCGTGCACTGGCTACTGGAAATGCACGGCGGGCCGTTGAGCCCGCGTCAGCAACAGGCCTGGCAGCACTGGCACGACGCCCACAGCGAACATCAACGGGCCTGGGAGCATATCCAGCGGGTCAACCAGCGCTTGCGCGGTGTGTCGTCGCCCCTGGCCCATGCCGCTCTGAACGGCCCCAGGTCCTCCAGTCGACGCCAGGCGCTGAAGCTGTTGCTGCTGCTTGGCGCCGGCTCGGTCGCGGCCTGGGGCCTGCGCGAGCACAACCCGCTGCCGCCGCTGCTGGCGGACTATCGAAGCAAGGTGGGCCAGCGCCGCCAACTGCAACTGAGCGACGGCAGCCAACTGCAACTCAATACCCGCAGCGCCGTGGACGTGCGCTTTGACGGGCAGCAGCGGCTGATCCGTCTGCTGGAGGGCGAGATCATGCTCAGCAGCGCCCAGGACGCCCGCCCCTTGCAGGTGCAGACCGCCCAGGGCTGGCTAAGCCCGCAAGGCGCACGGCTGAACCTGCGCCAGTTCAAGACGCGCGCTCACCTGGCGGTGTTCTCGGGAAGCGTGAGCGTAAAGCCCCTGAGCGACTCGGCCGCGCCCTTTCAGGTGGCGGCCGGGCAACAGGTGAGTTTCGACCGTCACCGCGGGGCAACGCCCCGCGCCCTGGATGCCGGCAGCGGCGCCTGGAGCGAAGGCATGCTGGTGGCGGCGCACATGCGCCTGGCGGACTTTCTCGATGAACTGGGGCGCTACCGCCCTGGCCAATTGAACTGCGATGGGCAAGTGGCCGACCTGCTGATTTCCGGCAGCTATCCGCTGGATGACAGCGAACGGATTCTGGATCTTCTGGAAATCAGCCTGCCGGTCAAGGTGCGGCGCTTTACCCGGTATTGGGTCACTGTTGAAGCACGGGCGTAGAAGCGGCCCGTTCATTCGCACAGGGGTCTTTGCCGCCGAAAAAAATGTCCGATCAGGTGAGCCGTTTGCAACGGCTCGGGTGACAGAGAAGGAAAGCCACCTTGATTCCCCCTTCTCAGGACCCCCGTTCATGACCGAGCAACCCACCCGTCTCACTCCCTTGGCCCGCGCATTGCGCCACTTGCTGCTGGGCGCCAGCCTGACTCTCGGCGGTCTGCCCCTGGCTCAGGCCGCCGAGGCAGCCAAGAGTTATCACATCGCCCCCACCACCCTGGAAGACGCGCTGAACCAGTTCGGCCGGGAGTCCGGGGTGCTGATTTCCTTCGGTTCACAGCTCACCCGTGGCGTGCAAAGCCGTGGCCTGGAAGGGCAATACGCTGCGCAGGAAGGCCTTGATAGGCTGCTGCAAGGCACCGGCCTGCAAGCCCGCGCCGAAGGCAACAATGCCTTCAGCCTGCAACCGGCCAGCCCGGACAAAGCCCCACAAACGCTGCACCTGGAGGCCTCCAACGTGGTGGGCGACTGGCTCGGTGATGCCCAGCAGAACGATGTGTTCGAGCACGCCGGCGCCCGCGACGTGATCCGCCGGGAAGAATTCGAACACCAAGGTGCAACCCAGGCGCGGGACGTGCTCAATCGGATTCCCGGGGTCAATGCACCGGACAACAACGGCACCGGCAGCCACGACATGGCGCTGAACTTCGGTATCCGTGGCCTCAATCCGCGCCTGGCCTCGCGTTCCACGGTGTTGATGGATGGCATTCCGGTGCCTTTCGCCCCCTACGGTCAGCCGCAACTGTCGTTTGCCCCCATCAGCATGGGCAACATGGACGCGGTGGACGTGGTACGCGGCGGCGGTGCGGTGCGCTATGGCCCGCAGAACGTCGGCGGCATCGTCAACTTCGTGACCCGGGCGATTCCCGATACGCCAACGGTCAAGGGAGGTTTTCAGACCGAGACCAGCCCCTCCTCCAGCCATGACGGCTTCAAGACCACCGGCAACCTGCTGGCCGGCGGTACCGCCGATAACGGCCTGGGTGGCGCCCTGCTGTACTCCGGCACCCGCGGCGGCGACTGGCGCGAACACAGCGACACGCAGATCGACGACCTGATCCTCAAAGGCAAGTACCAGCTCGACGAGGCCAACAGCTTCAACGCCATGGCCCAGTACTACGAAGGTCAGGCGGACATGCCGGGGGGCCTGAACGTAGCGGACTACAAGGCCAACCCGTACCAGTCGACCCGCCCTTACGACAAGTTCTGGGGCCGGCGCACGATGTTCAACGTCGGCTACCGCTACCAGGAAGACCGTCGTGAATTCACCGTCAACAGCTTCTTCACCAAGACCCTGCGCAGCGGTTACCTGGACCAGGGCAGCTTCCTCTCCCTGTCACCCCGGGAATATTGGGTGCGCGGCCTGGAAACCCGCTTCGCCCAGGGCTTCGACCTGGGCGCCAGCAGCCACGAGGTGGGGGTCGGTTATCGCTACATCAACGAGGCCGGGCATGAACTGCGCTATCGCACACCGCTGACCGCCAATCAGCAACTGCCCACCAGCAACAGCCGCAACGACCGCGACACCCGCGGCGGCACCGAGGCCCACGCGTTCTTCGTCGACGACCGGATCGATATCGGCAAGTGGACCCTGACCCCGGGCATCCGCTACGAGATGATCGAGTCCCAGCAAAGCAACAACCTCACCCACGTCAAATACCAGGGCGACTACAACACCGCACTGCCGGCGCTGAACGTGATGTATCACCTCAACGAGAGCTGGAACCTCTACGCCAATACCGAAGGCTCCTTCGGCAGCGTGCAGTACAGCCAGATGCCCAACCGTGTGGCCAGCGGCGAGGTCAAACCGGAAAAGGCCCGCACCTGGGAACTGGGCACCCGCTATGACGACGGCACCCTGCGGGCGGAACTCGGCGCGTTCCTGATCAACTTCGACAACCAGTACGACAGCAACCAGACCAACGACAGCGTGATCGCTCGTGGCGAAACCCGTCATCAGGGGATCGAGGGCAGCCTCAACTACGCCCTGGATGGCCTGGATCCGGCGTTGGCCGGTTTCAATGTCTACGCCACCTACGCCTACGTCGATGCCACGATTCGCGAGGACGGTCCGAACAAGGGCAACCGCGTGCCCTTCTCTTCCAAGCACAAGGGCACCCTGGGGGTGAGCTACACCGAAGGCCCGTGGAAGCTCAATCTCGACAGCAGCTACCAGAGCAGCCAGTTCGCCGACAATGCCAACACCTCGCGCGAAAGCGCCGATGGCAGCAACGGTCGAATTCCCGGCTACATGCTGTTCAGCACCCGCGCCGGCTATGACTTCGGCCCGCAGCTGTCAGACCTGAATGTCGCAGTGGGGGTGAAGAACATCTTCAATCACCAGTACTTCACGCGCTCTTTCGACGACAACAACAAGGGCAAATACGTGGGCGAACCGCGCACCCTGTATGTGCAGACATCCGTCGCCTTCTAAAACCCGCCGCGCGCCACACGAACGCACCTGGCAGTGAAAAAAAAGGGCCTGCAATGCAGGCCCTTCTTTGGGGGGGACGCTTGGCCGTCAGCTATTGAGCGCGGCCTGTTGGTTTTCCAGGAATTCTTCTTCAAGCAGGGCATCGGCCTCGCTGCCATCGCTGCTGGGCACGGCGGCCGCACGTTTGCCGCGCAGTTTGCCGAACATGTGCTCCAGGGCGCTTTCCAGCTTGACGGTGGCGCCATCGATGGCCTGTTCCAAAGTATCGGCCTTGTGGGTCACGGAAATCGGTTGGTGACCTTTCGGACGGGCTTCCAGCTGGCAGCGCATATCGTCTGGACCGGACTTGCCGCCGTTCTCGTCCCGCAGGTGGACCACTACCCGGGTCAGGTCTTCTTCGTAGCGTTCGAGCGTGCTTTCAACGGTGCTGCGCACCCACTCCTCCATCCGAAGGCTGCTTTGAATATGGTTATCGCTATGGACTTGGATTTGCATAGTTCTTCCCTTATTTCAGCTTGCTCGTAAGAGGGTCAATGCAGGGCGTTTGGACCTGCGTTTCGTGACCTCTTGGTTACACAATTAGGCACGGCGAGGAACATTTCAACCCCTAAAAAAAGATAAATATTCATACGCAAATAAACCCGGACAAACCGCAAAAGCGCTGTTAATGTCGGGAGTTAGCTCGATTCGGCTTCCTCGCTCAAACCCTCACAATTGCCCCTCTCCCAGAGGGTGCAGACCACGAAAAATCTCCGCCTCCTCCACCAGCCAGTCATGCACCGCGCGAACCCCCGGATGACTCAGCGCGCCCGGCGCATAGAGCAGCACATAGCGCTTGTGATTGGGCACCGCCAGGCCGAAAGGCACGATCAGGGTGCCGCGCTCCAGCTCGTCGTTGAGCAGGGTGCGTCGGGCAATCGCCACGCCCATGCCGGCAATCGCCGCCTCGATGGTCAGGTGATTGCGATTGAAGGTATGACCACGGCGCACATCCGCGCCTTCGAAACCGATGGCATCGAGGTAGAACTCCCATTCGGCGTATTCGTAGCTGCCACGCCAGGCGGTGATGTCGTGCAGCAGCGCAAAGTGCGCCAGGTCCGCCGGGCCATGCAGCGGTGGTCGGCCCCGCAGCAAGCCCGGCGCGCACACAGGAAAGATCTGCTCGTCCAGTAGCGCGGTGGACTGCAAGCCCGGATAACTGCCGTCGTTGAGATCGATGGCCAGATCGAAGTCGCCTTCGTGCAGGGCCACGCTGCTGTCTTCGGCCACCAGCCGCAGCTGGATCTCCGGATAACGCTGTTGCAGGCGCGGCAGGCGCGGAGTCAGCCATTTGCCGAGAAACGAAGGGATCGACCGCAGGCGCAAGGTGCCGCTGATCATTCCCGCGTCCAGGCGCCGCAATTCCGCATCGATGCTGCCGTAGGCCTCGCTCACCGTCAGCGCCAGCCGCTGGCCCTCGGCACTCAGCTCGACGCCCCGGGGCCGGCGATGAAACAGGCGCAGCCCCAGGCGCTCTTCCAACTGGCGGATCTGCTGGCTGACCGCGCCGGGAGTGATGTGCAGTTCTTCGGCACAGCGGGTAAAGGACAGGTGCCGCGCGGCACAGGAAAACACATGCAGCCAGACATAGGTCTGGGCATGAAATTGACGACTCATCGTTTAGTCCTGCTAAAGGATCTCTTAGGAATTTTCGTTGGTCAGCCGCGACCGACCCGGGCAGTATCGCCGACATTGCGCTTGGCCTACAAAAAATGGCAGCGATCCACCTTCCATTGCTTGTAAGGCTTTAGCATGGCTATCAGTGTTTTCGATCTTTTCAAAGTCGGTATCGGCCCCTCCAGTTCCCACACCGTAGGCCCGATGCGCGCCGCCGCCACCTTCGCCCAGGCGCTGTTCGACCAGGGCCTGGAGCAGCAGGTGCAGCGGGTGCAAATCCGCCTCTACGGCTCCCTGTCGGCCACCGGCGTCGGCCATGCCACCGACCGCGCCAGCGTCATGGGCCTGATGGGCCAATGGCCAGACAGCATCGACCCCAGCAGCATCGACCCTTGCATCCAGCAACTGCGCGAAAGCGGCCAACTGCTGCTGGGCGGACGCACCCCCATTGCCTTTGACTGGCAGCAGGATTTGCTGCTGCTGGACGAAAGCCTGCCCTACCATCCCAACGCCATGTCGCTGAGCGCCTGCGGCGAGCAGGGCATGCTGCTGGAGCAGACCTACTACTCGGTGGGTGGTGGTTTCATCATCGAGGCCGCTCAGGTCGAGGCCGGTGTCGACGCCGCTGCCAGCGTCCAGTTGCCTTACGACTTCAACAGCGCCGCCGAACTGCTGGCCCTGTGCAAGACCCACAAGCTGCGGGTCGGCGAACTGATGCTGGCCAACGAACGGGCCTGGCGCAGCGATGCCGAAATCCGCAGCGGCCTGCTGCATATCTGGTCGGTGATGCGCGAGTGCGTGGAACAGGGCCTGCGCCACGAAGGCACCCTGCCCGGCGGCCTCGACGTGCCGCGGCGCGCCGCCAGGCTGCACCGCAGCCTGCTGGAGATCGGCAAGCCGAATGTCATCACCTCGACCCTCTCGGCCATGGAGTGGGTCAACCTCTACGCCCTGGCGGTAAACGAGGAAAACGCCGCCGGCGGCCGCATGGTCACTGCCCCCACCAACGGTGCGGCGGGGATCATCCCGGCAGTGCTGCACTACTACATGAAGTTCAATCCCCAGGCCTGTGACGACGACGTCGTGAGCTTTTTCCTCGGCGCCGCGGCCGTGGGCATCCTGTGCAAGAAGAACGCCTCCATCTCCGGTGCCGAAGTCGGTTGCCAGGGTGAAGTGGGCTCAGCCTGCGCCATGGCCGCCGCCGGTCTGGCGGAAGTGCTCGGCGCCACGCCCGAGCAACTGGAGAACGCCGCCGAGATCGGCCTGGAACACAACCTCGGCCTGACCTGCGACCCGGTGGGCGGCCTGGTGCAAGTGCCGTGCATCGAGCGCAACGCAATTGCCGCAGTGAAGGCGATCAACGCCACCCAGATGGCCCTGCGCGGCGACGGCCAGCATTTCATTTCCCTGGACCGGGTGATCCGCACCATGCGCGATACCGGCGCCGATATGCACGACAAATACAAAGAAACTTCACGGGGCGGCCTGGCAGTGAGCTGGGTGGAATGCTGAGGAGCCTTGCCTGACCGTCCGTAAAACGTGAGCCCGAGCAAAAATAATAACGAGGCGATACCGATGACCGATGTACCCACACCTGCTGCCGAACACCCTGCTGTAGCCACACCCCGCGACACCGCGACGGCCCATCAGGGCTGGAGCAAGCACGACACCACCTGGATGCTCGGCCTGTATGGCACCGCCATCGGCGCCGGCACCCTGTTCCTGCCGATCAACGCCGGGGTCGGTGGCTTCTGGCCGCTGATCGTGCTGGCGCTGCTGGCCTTCCCCATGACCTTCTTCGCCCACCGCGGCCTGACCCGTTTCGTCCTCTCCGGACGCTCCGGGGACATCACCGAAGTGGTCGAGGAGCATTTCGGGATCGGCGCCGGCAAGCTGATCACCCTGCTGTACTTCTTTGCCATCTTTCCGATCCTGCTGGTGTATAGCGTGGCCCTGACCAATACCCTGGGCAGCTTCATGGAGCACCAGTTGCACATGACGCCACCGCCTCGGGCGCTGCTGTCGCTGCTGCTGATCCTTGGCCTGATGGCCATCGTGCGCTGCGGCCAGGGCGTGATCGTGCGGGCCATGAGCCTGCTGGTCTATCCGTTCGTCGCCGCCTTGCTGCTCCTGGCCCTGAGCCTGATCCCCAACTGGAACGGCGCGTTCTTCGCCTCAGCCAGCGAAGGCATGGCCCTGCCGCTGTTCTTCAAGACCCTGTGGCTGGCGATTCCGGTGATGGTGTTTTCCTTCAACCACTCGCCGATCATCTCGGCCTTCGCGGTGGATCAGAAGCGCCAGTACGGTGCCCTGGCCGAGCGCAAGAGCAGCGGCATCCTGGCCACGGCCCACGGCATGATGGTACTGACGGTGATGTTCTTCTGCTTCAGCTGTGTGCTGGCCCTGTCGCCGGCGGACCTGGTGGCGGCCAAGCAACAGAACATCTCGATCCTGTCCTACCTGGCCAACCACTTCCAGACACCGGTGATTGCCTACGCCGCGCCGCTGATCGCGCTGGTGGCCATTACCAAGTCGTTCCTGGGCCACTACATCGGCGCCAGCGAGGGCTTCCAGGGGCTGATCGTGAAAAGCCTGCGCAGCCGCGGCCGTGTCCTCTCGGCCGGCAAGCTGGAAAAGATTACCGCGCTGTTCATGGTCCTCACCTGCTGGGCCGTGGCCACTTTCAACCCGAGCATCCTCGGCATGATCGAGACACTGGGCGGCCCGGTGATCGCCTGCCTGCTGTTCCTGATGCCGATGTACGCGATCCAGCGGGTGCCTTCACTGCGCCAGTATTCAGGCCAGCTGTCGAATCTGTTCGTGGTGCTGATCGGCCTGATCGCACTGTCTGCGATCATTTACTCGTTCCTGCCCTGAAACGGACCGGAATGAAAAAAGCGGACCCTGCGGTCCGCTTTTTTATCCCCGCAATCATTGCCTCGCGCGGTTCCCGGCATGCCCCTTGCTTCGTTCGTCCTTGAGCCACACGGACGTAGACAAACCTCGACGAACGACCGGCCGGCGGTCTGGAATCGCGAACCTATTGCGCGCCCTGCCGGTCAATGACTGCACGATCCAATCAAGCGGTGAGGCATCATGGACAACCCCTTCCAACTGATTACCGACACCTTCACCCCGGACTATCAGGTCAACCTGAGCATCCAGGGCCTGGACGGCAGCATCATGCTGACTCTGTCCCAGGCCGGTCGGGTGGTGGCCAAACGCATGATCAGCGCGGCCCAGCGCAATGACCCGCAACGAATCAAGCGCCTGGTGCAAAGCATCCAGTTCGGCATCGCCATCGAGCAGGGCCACAGCGCCGTGGCCATCCTCGAAGCCATGACCAACGGCGACAACCTGGCGCAGTTGCCACCCGCCGGCCACAGGCCCGCGCCCCAGGCCCTGAGGATTTAAAGCTCGCCCTTCTCCACTTCCGGGTGCTCGCCGGAGCCGGCGCCGAGCTTGCGTTGCGGGTGCTCGATCTTCACCGAGGGAAATTGCGACGAGGCGTAGCGCACCACCAGGATGGCGAAGGCCAGTAGCAGGATGCCGCCGCACAGGTAGATGATCCCCAAATCCGGCGGGTTGTGGTGGGAAACGTTGGAGATCAACAGCCGGGTCAACGCGGTGATCGCCACGTAGATCAGGAAGCGCACCGGCATGTGGTTGGTCTTGAAGTAGATACCGACCATCGCCCCCAATTCCAGGTAGATGAACAACAGCAGGATGTCATCGATCTTGATGTGCCCCGCCTCGATCATCTGCAAAAATTCCATCACCGCCGCCCAGGCGGTCACCGCTCCGATGGCGAACAGCGCCAGGTAATGGAATGTCTCGACGAACAGGTTGCCCAGGGATTCGGCCAACTGATGGACGTTCTGCCGCAGGTTCTCGGCCCAATTGATTTTCACGATGGTACTTCCTTAGGTCGGTTCGACCGGATGATGCGGATTGGACGTGACGGTTGTTCTGCATGCAGAAAAAAGGCCAGGAGCCGTCAATGAGATGGTGGCCGCCCGCAACGAGGCACGGCCCGATAACAATCGACCCCGGAAAAAAATTTCCGTCTACATTAAAAAGCCACTATCCAAGGGAAAAGGATTCGCCTATCCTCTCGACCTGTATATAGATACAGTACTTGTACAGACCCATTATCGTGAAGGCATGTGAGGTGGTGAATGGCCGTCGAAGTGGTATACCGCAGCAGCCGAGATCTGGAGCGCTTGTTCATGGATAAAGCCGAAGCTGACCGTCATGACAAAATGCTCGAACTGGCTGAATTGCTGGCTGAAGTGTTGCAAAAAGCCGTGCCGTCGTTGAGCGAGCAGCAGGTGGAAGAAGCCGGGATCTACATGGCGAAGAACCGCGATGTGTTCGCCAAGGCGTTCAAGAGCCAGCCGGACGCCTTGTCCGAGTTGCTCAGCGCCCCCGCGCCCGCAGTGGAAACAGTTGAAACCGCTGAAGTGCAGCAACCTGCCGAAGCCGAGGCGCCATCCAAACCGGCGAAAGCGGCCAAGGCCGCGAAATAGGCTTCACGCGAATTGAATAAGCCCTGTGCCCCGTGGCACAGGGCTTTTTTCATGCCTGCGAAGGCAAGACTGGCACTTGTGCGGTGGCCGGTTGAAGCGCTGTCGCCCCTGGCGGATCAGGCAATTCGATAGCGTTGCGACGCAGCAGGGAAGTGATCTTGCGCATGAAGGTCAGGGGCATATCAGTTGAGTCGCCATACAGGTCAACCATTCCTACCTCAACTGCGCTGTCAACGATGCAGGAGAACGCCTCAACCTCTTCAGGCGCTATCAAGGCGACAAGTTCCTGGGGCCAATCATCTCCGCGACCATTGAGTGCCAGCCGCGCCCCGGCGCTCTCCCACGCAGTTAGATCACCCTTTGGCGGGTAGCCCTCAAGGTGCTTTATCAAGTCATCGATGGAGGGGTGAGCAATGCCTTTTCGTTCGCAATAAACCGCCAGGCATGCCGCAGCGTACAACTGCAGTTGCCTGATGGAGTAGCCCGTCAGTGGTGGGGCTGGATCTGGCGCTGTCATTGCGCGACGTCCCAGACCCTGGAGCCTGCGGAACAAAAGTCTGATGCGATATCCATGGCTTCCAGAATTCGTTCTTCCAACCCTTCTGATGCGCCAGGCCGGAGTGACGCCAGATGGTTGTACACGGCCTCTGCGCAAAAGCCCTTGTCCCGGTACGCCACAAGAACATCGCGAACCGCCTGAATGTCCGCCCCCGCCCGCAACAGGCAGGACAACTGCTCGTCCAGCCCGGTCTCCAGCGCTTCACGCATCGTCAATAGATTCCTTGTCAGTGGGCACTTCGCTGCCGGATGGTACACAGAGCCTGGCCAAGGGTTAAGGCGTGCATGCCTAGCGGTACAGCACCCGTTCCGCCAGTTCATCGGCCACTCGCGCCGGAGAGCGTTTTTCCGCCTGGGCGTGGGCGAAGATTTCCGTCAGCCGCTGGCTGATCTTCGACAGGTGCGCGGTGATCACCGGCAGCTCGACGTGCTGATGCTTGAGCGACACATAGATCAGGCCGCCGGAATTGATCACGTAGTCTGGCGCATAGAGAATCCCGCGCCGTTCCAGTTGATCGGCGACCTGCAGGTTGGTCAGTTGATTGTTGGCCGAACCGGCCACTGCCGAGCAGCGCAATTGCGCCACGCTGAGGCTGTTGAGCACCGCCCCCAGGCCGCAAGGGGCAAGGATGTCGCAGGGGGTGCTGAGCAGTGAATCGTTGGCGATCGGATGCGCGCCCAGTTGCTCCATGGCCAGTTGCACCTTGCCGGCATCGATATCGCTGACCAGCAATTCGGCACCGGCGGCGTGCAACTGTTCGGCCAGGGCATATCCGACATTGCCCAGGCCCTGGATCGCGACCCGCAAGCCCTCCAGATTGTCACTGCCCAGGCGCGCCATGGCGGTGCTGCGGATGCCGGCAAAAACCCCCATGGCCGCATGTGGAGCCGGGTCCCCCGCGGCGGTGGTACTGGTGACGTAGCGGGTCTGCTGGGCGATGCAGTCCATGTCGGCCACCGATGTGCCGCTGTCGATGGCGGTGATGTAGCGCCCGTCCAGTTGCTCGACGCAACGGCCGAATGCTTCGAACAGCGCGGCGCGGCTTTCCACATGGGCCGGACGGATGATCACCGCGGTGCCGCCGCCCTGGGGCAGGCCAGCCAGCGCGGCCTTGTAGCTCATGCCCTGGGCCAGGCGCGCGGCATCCGCCACGGCACTGATGTCGTCGGGATAGGCGAGATAACGACAACCGCCGAGGGCGGGCCCCAGGCGGCTGTCGTGGATGGCGATCACTGCCTTCAACCCGGTGCTGGGGTCGACGCTGAGGTGCAGCGATTCAAGGCGGGTGCTGTGCATGAGAGCAAACATCGACGGGCTCCCGAATCACTTCTTTTAGTCGCCAGTATAGGCTTGCGCCTGGAATTTGCTGCGCCACGCAGGAATAAGCCCGAGGGATTAGCAGGCTTTGGGAAATAACCTGCTACCACGCATTTCAACACTGGACGAAGCTTCGTCACGAGGCTAAAACGGGGCATCCGTCGGAGATCGTGATGAACCCGCGCCAAGCTTTTTTCGCCTGCCTGCATCGCTCGCCGCCCGCTCTGCTGGAAGCGGCGCTGTGGATTGCCGCCGAACATGCACCGCAGCTGGTCCCCGAACGCCAGCTGGAAGCCTTCAAGGAGATCCAGTTGCAGATCGGCCATAGCCTGCCTCCGCTGCCCGCGAACGAACTGGGCCAGCCGCTGTTGCGCCGGATGAACGACCTGGGCTTCCAGCAGGACGAACATCTGCCCCTGCGGCCCCAGGCGGCGCTGATGGACAAGGTTCTGGAGTCGCGCCGCGGGCAGCCCCTGGCCCTGGCGCTGATCGCCCTGGAGCTGGCGCAGCGCCTGCAGATTCCCATGGTAGGGGTGAACTTCCCCGGACACTTCCTGCTGCGGGTACCCGGCGCCGACCATCTGCTGGACCCTTGCGGCGGACGCCGCTTGTACCCCGCCGACTGCCGGGAACTGCTGCAACGCCAGTACGGTGCCCACATCAAGCTCAGTGCCGAACACCTGGTCAGCGCCGAGCCCACGCAGATGTTCCAGCGCCTATCGCGCAACCTGCGCCAGTTGCACCTGTCCTACGACGACCACCTGGGAGCCCTGATCAACGCCGAGCGCGTGCTGGAGCTGGGCAATGGCAGCGCCGCCGACTACCTGGCCCGGGCCAGCCTCTACCAGCGCCTGGAATGCCCGAATGCCGAACGCTTCGACCTGGAACACGCCCTGCTGCTCAGCGATGACCCGATCCAGCGCCTGCGCCTGACCGAACGCCTGGGGCACCTGCCGCCCAATACCGTGGTCCACTGATCGTGTCCCGGACCGCTCTCTGGCAGGATGGGCGGCTCACACCAAGGAACGGAATCAGCATGCTCATCAGAAAAGCTCACAGCGGCGACGCGCAGCGGGTCTTCGACATTCGCAATCAGGCCATCAACCACCAGTGCGTCGGCCACTATCCCGAAGCGGACCTGGCGGTCTGGACCCGTGGCGAACTGTCGGACTACTTCATCGAGGTGGTGGCGAACACCGGCCATGTCGCGGTCATCGACAACCAGGTGAGTGCCAGCGGCCTGCTCGACCTGGAGACCGGGCAGGTCGATGCGGTGTTCGTCGACCCTGCCTACATGGGCCGCGGAATCGGCCGCCAGATGATGGACTACCTCGAACAACAGGCACTGCAAGCCGGCCTGTCGCACCTGATCCTGGACTCGACCCTCAACGCCGCCGACTTCTATCGCCGCTGCGGTTTCGTCGGCGAACGCATCGCCCAGTACCAATCGCCCCGGGGCCTGACCCTGGCGTGCGTGCCGATGATCAAGCATCTGGCACGCTGAGCGGCTTCAGGACTTGAGTGGCGCAGAGCGTGGCGCGGCCGGCCCCGCTTCGCCAGAGTCCGGCGCCTGCGGCGAACGCACCTGCATGATCAGCAGCGCCGCGAGCAGCGCCGGAATCCCACAGAAGAAGAAAATCTGCTGCACCGGAACCTGCATCACCAGCAGCATGCTGCCGAACAGCGGGCCGAGGATCGACCCGAAACGCCCGACGCCCAAGGCCCAGCCGGTGCCGGTAGCGCGCACCTGGGCCGGGTAGAAGTTGCTGGCAAAGGCGTTCAGGGTCAGCTGGCCGCCGATGATGCAAAAGCCCGCGGCAAACACAAACAGCACCAGGTAGCGCGGATTGTCATGGTTCAGCCCCAACAGCACGGTGCACAGCGCAGCCGCCGCGAGCACCGCCGCCAGCAGGCGCACCTTGCGTTTCAGGCGGTCGGCGACCCAGGCCATGCAGATCGCGCCGAGGGTGCCTGCGAAGAGGAACATCGAGGTCACCAGGTTGGCCTGCTTCAGGGCCAGGCCACTCTCCAGCAGCAGCGTCGGCAGCCAGCTGATCATGAAATACAGCAGGATCAGGCTGACGAAAAAGGTCGACCAGATCAGCAGGGTCGGCCGCGCATAGCCGTGGCGAAACAGTTCCAGCACCGTGAGCTGGCTGTCCGCCTGCGCTTCGTCGCGGCCCAGCTCGGCAGCCGGCGGCTGCCAGCCCGGAAGCATTTGCGCGGTGAGCTTGCGCAGGCGCGCATAGGGCGGCGCATCCCGCAGCAGGCGCGGCAGCGATTCGGGCAAGCGCCAGAGCAGGAAAGGAAACAACAGCAAAGGCGTGATGCCACCGGCGAGGAACACCGCCTGCCAACCGAAGCGCTCGATAAAGCCGGCGGCCACAAAACCACCGGCAGCACCGCCAAAGGAGAAACCGCAAGCCGCCAGGGTGACCATCAGGGTGCGCAGGCGTGGCGGTGAATATTCCGACATCAGCGCCATGGCGCTGGGCATCGCCCCGCCCATGCCGATGCCGCAGATAAAACGCGCCGCCATCAGGCTTTCCAGGGAACGGGTGAACACCATCAGCACCGTCAGGCTGGCGTAGATCAGCACGCAACAGAGCAGGATGCGGCGCACGCCAAAACGGTCCGCCAGGGGAGTCACCGCCAGGGAGCCCAGGGTCAGGCCCAGCAGGTTGGCGCTGAATACCGGACCGAAGGCGGCCTTTTCCAGGCCCCAGTCCTGGGCCAGAGCCGGCACCACATACCCCAGGACCTGGGCATCATAGCCGTCGGTGACCAACAGCAAGGCGAGCAGCAACAAGAGCAACCACTGGTAGCGGGACACCGGGCGGGCGTCGAGTGCAGCACGAAAGCTGGCAATCTGATTTTGCATCGCAAGGTACCTGTTCGGTTTTTTATGGTTATGGACTGCGGTGTTGCGCAGGTCACCGGTGGTGACCGCCCAGGCCCCATTGCGGGGCCTGGGTGATGCAGATGCCGCGCGGCCCCGAATGCCGGGGCCGCGCGCAGGCTCAGGCCGGGGTGTCCGGCTGGTTGGCCGGGTGCGCGGCCTGGAACGCCGGGTGTTCGGCAGCCAGGGCCGCGACCCGGAGAATCCGCGGGTAGTTCTCCAGGGACACCTTGAAACGCTCCGCCGCGTACAGCTGGGGAATCAGGAACACATCGGCCAGCCCCGGCTGCTCGCCAAAGCAGAAGCCCTGATCGCCGATCAGCTGTTCCAGAGCCGCCAGGCCCTGGCTGATCCAGTGGTCGATCCACACCAGCAACTGCTCTTCCTCATGCCCCCATTCGCGCAGCAGGTTGAGGGTGCTGGAGTTGTGCAGCGGATGGACGTCGCAACCGATGATCGCCGCCACCGCCCGTTCCCGGGCACGACTGGCCAGGTCCTCAGACAGCAGCGGCACCTGTGGATAACGCTCTTCCAGGTACTCGATGATCGCCAGGGACTGGATCAGCAGGTCGCCGTCGTCGGTGCGCAGGGCCGGCACCCGGCCCTGGGGGTTGATCTCCAGGTACTCCGGCTGGCGGTTGGCGCCGCCCTTGGGCACCAGCAGGTTGACTGGAATCGCCTGGAACTCCAGGCCCTTGAGGGCCAGGGCAATGCGCACCCGGTAGGACGCGGTGGAACGGTAGTAGGTATAGAGCTGCATGGGGCTCTCCCTTAGCGCGCCGGTTGGACCGTGCCCCGGCATTCGCCGAAGCCGATGGAGGCGAAGCCCTCGCGGCGGCAGCGCCCGCGCAGGATGATTTCATCGCCGTCTTCGAGGAACTTGCGCACCTCGCCGGAGGCCAACTCGATGGGTTTCTTGCCGCCTTCGGTGATCTCCAGCAGGCTGCCGAACTGACCGCTCTGCGGACCGGACAAGGTGCCCGAACCGAACAGGTCGCCTGCCTGCAACTGGCAGCCGTTGACGCTGTGGTGCGCGACCATTTGCGCCACGGTCCAGTACATGTACTGGGTGTTGCTCAGGGTCAGGCGGTGGGCCGGCAAGCCTTGCTCGCGCATGGCCTGGGTGATCAGCAGCACTTCCAGTTCGATATCGAAGCCGCCAGCAGCCTGATCGCGCTTGTCCAGCAGGTATGGCAGCGGTTGCGGGTCGCCTTCCGGACGCGGCGCCTGGGCCTGGCGGAACGGCTCCAGGGCTTCGGCGGTCACCACCCAGGGCGAAATGCTGGTGATGAAGCTTTTCGACAGGAACGGGCCCAGCGGCTGGTATTCCCAGGCCTGGATATCCCGCGCCGACCAGTCGTTGAGCAGGCAGAAACCGGCGATGTGCTCGGCGGCATCGCCAATCGCGATCGGTTCGCCCATCTGGTTGCCCTGGCCGATCCAGATCCCCAGCTCCAGCTCGTAGTCCAGGCGGGCACAGGGGCCGAAGCTCGGCTCGGTCTGCCCGGCCGGCAGGGTCTGGCCCTTGGGCCGACGCACGTCGGCACCGGAAACCCGAATGGTCGAGGCCCGGCCGTGATAACCGATGGGCACGTACTTGTAGTTGGGCAGCAGGGGGTTGTCCGGGCGGAACAGCTTGCCGACGTTCTGCGCATGCTCGATGCCCACATAGAAGTCGGTGTAGTCGCTGATCTTGGCCGGCAGGTGCATCTGGCAATCGGCCGCCAACGGCAGCAGCTTCGCGCCCAGGGCTTCAACCTTGGCGCGCAGGCTGCTGCCTTCGCCCAGCAGTTCCAGCAGGCGTTCACGCAGAGCTACGCGAGCCGGGCGGCCGAGTTCGAAGAACGCGTTCAACTGGCCACCGCGGGTGGCTTGCGCCGCGGCCTTGGCCGGGCCCTCGAACAGCCCGGCATCCAGCGCCGCTTCCAGGTCGAAAATCTGTTCGCCGATGGCCACACCGCAGCGGGGCGCCGAGCCCTGGGTGCTGAAGACGCCCAGCGGCAGGTTCTGCAACGGGAAGTCGGGGTGACCGTTGGCGGACTCGACCCAGCTACGGGTGATGGTGGGCAAGGTCATGGGTTATCTCCGATTCGGGTTGAAGGTGACGGGCAGCGAGGCCCAGCAAGCATCGTAGTCGTTCTGCAGTTCCGGGCATTCCAGGGCGAACTGGCTCGGGCGCAGCACCTGGCTGGTTTCGAACATGAAGGCCATGGTGTTGTCGATCTTGGCCGGCTGCAGCTCGACGTTGATCGCCTTGGTGCAGGTTTCGCCGTCTGGACCGTGGGCGCTCATGCAGCTGTGCAGCGACGCGCCGCCAGGCAGGAAGCCTTCGGCCTTGGCATCGTAGGCCCCCTGGATCAGGCCCATGAACTCGTTCATCAGGTTGCGGTGGAACCATGGTGGACGGAAGGTGTTCTCGGCCACCATCCAGCGCGGCGGGAAGATCACGAAATCCAGGTTGGCCAGGCCCGGTACGCTGGTGGGCGAGGTCAATACGGTGAAGATCGACGGGTCCGGGTGGTCGAAGCTGACCGTGCCGATGGTGTTGAAACGACGCAGGTCGTATTTGTACGGCACGTTGTTGCCGTGCCAGGCGACGACGTTCAGCGGCGAGTGGTCAAGCTCGCAGCCCCAGAGCTCGCCCAGGTACTTCTGGACCAGCGTAGTGGGCTGGCGCAGGTCTTCGTAATGAGCCACTGGCGTCAGGAAGTCGCGGGGGTTGGCCAGGCCGTTGCTGCCAATGGGCCCGAGGTCCGGCAGGCGCAGTGGCGCGCCATGGTTCTCGGCGACGTAGCCACGGGCTTGCGGATCCAGCAGCTCGATGCGGAATTTCAGGCCGCGAGGCAGCACGGCGATTTCCAGCGGTTCCAACTGCAGCACGCCCAACTCGGTGACGATGCGCAGGCGGCCCAGTTCCGGCACCAGCAGCAGTTCGCCATCGGCGTTGAAGAACACCCGTTCCATCGAGCGGTTGGCGCGATAGTGATAGACGCTGATACCGGCCGGATGCTGCGCCGCCGAGTTGGCCACCATGGCCACCAGGCCGTCGATGAAGTCGGTGGGCTCGCCTGGAATCTGCAGGGGGCTCCAGCGCAGGCGGTTCGGCGTGACCTCACCCAGCGGGCCGCCTGCCAGTTGCCGCGCCAGCTTGGCGAAAGCCGGGTGCTTGGCCGAAGGCTGGATGCGGTACATCCAGGTGCGTCGGGCTTCGCTGCGGGTCATGGTGAAGGCGGTGCCGGAAAACAGTTCGGCGTACAGGCCGTAAGGGGCTTTTTGCGGGGAGTTCTGGCCAACGGGCAGTGCGCCCGGCAGGGCCTCGCTGGCGAATTCATTGCCGAAGCCCGATTGGTAGCTGAGGGCCGACGCCGAAGAATCGAGGTTCATGGAGCCTCCTGGAAGTTGGAATAGGCAGGGGCCCACCACTCCTTCGCAAGAGTTATCGGCACGCCTGGGTTGTTTTTATCGTAATCCAATTACGCATAACGTAATTTGATTGCCTATGAGCGTCAAGCTATAAAGACCGCCA
Source organism: Pseudomonas sp. TKO26 (assembly GCF_003225665.1). NCBI lineage: Bacteria > Pseudomonadati > Pseudomonadota > Gammaproteobacteria > Pseudomonadales > Pseudomonadaceae > Pseudomonas > Pseudomonas sp. TKO26. Next base: position 294,550 of record NZ_QKLN01000002.1, on the reverse strand, counting down.
CTTGTCACGGGACCCCGACACCTCCATGGAAAAGCCGCGCAGCACCAGCGACAGCACCGGTAAACAGAAAGTCCGCTCGGCCGAAGTCGGCACCGACATCCTCAAGGCCCTGGCAGAACTGTCACCGGCCACTTCTCTTTCGCGCCTGGCCGAACATGTGCAGATGCCGGCGAGCAAGGTCCACCGTTATCTGCAGGCGTTGATCGCCAGCGGTTTTGCCGAGCAGAACACCGCCACCAATCATTACGGCCTGGGTCGCGAGGCCCTGCGGGTCGGCCTAGCGGCGCTGGGCAGCATGGATGTGCTGAAGGTCGGCGCCCTGCCCCTGGCGGAACTGCGCGATGAACTGAACGAAACCTGTTTCCTCGCGGTGTGGGGCAATCAGGGTGCGACCGTGGTGCACATCGAACCGGCAGTACGGGCAGTGACCGTGGTCACTCAACTGGGTTCAGTGCTGCCGCTGCTCAGTTCATCCACCGGCCTGGTGTTCAACGCCTACCTGCCACAACGGGAAACCCTCGATCTGCGTCAGCAGGAACTGGCCAGCGGCGGGCCCCATGCACTGGCCGATCCCCAGGTTCACGATGCATTGGCACAGCAGATTCGCCAGCGCGGCCTGCACCATGTCCACGGCCTGCTCATGCCCGGGGTCGATGCGCTGTCGGCCCCGGTATTCGATGCCACCGGCAAGATCGCCGCCGTGCTGACCGTGGTGGGACCGACTTCGCTGTTTCACGCCGATGAACATGGGCCGGCGGCCCAGCGCCTGCTGGCGGCCAGCGCCGCCGTGAGCTGGCGCATGGGTTATCAGGCCCAGCCCGAGTAAGCGGCTCCCTCAGCTCATCAGCCCCAGGGCCTGGGCCTTGGCCACGGCCTGGGTGCGCCGCTCCACCCCCAGCTTGCTGTGGATCCTGCGACCGTGGGTCTTCACCGTGTGCAGAGAGATGAACAACTGCTCGGCAATCTGTTGGTTGGAGCAGCCCTGGGCAATCAGTTGCAGCACCTGCAGCTCCCGCAGGCTGAGCAGGTTCTCGTGACTTTCGGGCGGCGCCTGGGCCGTCACGGCCGGCGGGCTGTCGGCTGGCGGCAGCAAGCCAGGCTGCCGCAGGCGCAACTCGTGCAGGGCGTGGGGCAGATTGCAGCGCGCCGCCAGTGCCTGCCCGGCCTGCAGGGCCTGGGCCGCCAGAACCTGATCGCCGAGCCTGAAGGCCACCTCGGCCAAAACCAGCTGCACCTGGACCTCCAGGCCCAGCATGCCGTGGCGCCGGGCCCGGGCCAGCAGCCCCTGCAAGGTGGCCACCGCTGCCTGGGGCTGTCCCAGATGCACCTCGGCCAGCACCAGCAGGCATTCGATACTCGGGATCAGCTCCAGACTGGCCGGTGGCGCCTGCAGTGCCTGGGGGCCGCGATAATGCCGGAGCACCCGACTCAGGGCTTCGTGCGCCAGATCCGCCCGCCCCTGCTGCAGCCAGAGTTGACTGCTGACCTGCAACAGCACACCACGGTAGACGCTGTCCGGGATCTGCCGTTGCTGCATCAGCCGCTCGGCGTCTCGCAGGCGCACGAAGGCCTGGGCGTAGTCGCCCTGATTGGCCGCCAACTGCGCCTCACCGAGAAAGCCATACAAGGCGCACTTGTCATGACTGACCAGGCAATCCTCAAGGCCCCGGCGAAAATACCCGGCTGCTTGCGGGTCCTGTCCCTGGCGCAAGGCCAGACGCCCCAGGCGCAAGGCCAGGCGCCCCAGCAAGGGCGTGGCCCGCAGCGCTTGCCCGGACAAGCGCTCGAGCACCTGCTCCAGCAGGCTCTGCGCCCGATGCGGCGCGCCGCGCTGTTCCAGCAGTTGGGCATGGTCGAGTTCCAGCAGGCCCTCGAACAACAGCGCATCCTGGGCCCGAGCCAGGCACAGGGCTTGCCGATTGAGGGACTGGGCCACGTCCAGCTCGCCACACAGCAACGCTTGCTGGGTCAGGCCGGACAGACACAGCAAGCGGATGGTCCAGGCGCTGTCGTCCAATTCGTTCAAGGCTTCGCGAAAGTGCTGCCGCGCGGCCTCCATGCGCCCGCCCAGATGCAACAGCCAGCCCTGCTGCGCCTGCCAGCGGGCCAGCAACTGCCGCTGTTCGGCGGCCGACCCTTGCGGCGTGAAACGAGCCATCTGCGCCATGCACTGCCCGGCCTGCTCGAAACGCCCGGCAAACAGCATGGCCGCCGCCAAGAGCCCCAGTAACTGCGGACTGCCCAGCAACAGCTCGGCGCCCTGGCGCTCGTGCAGTTGCAACAACAGCAAGCCATTGTGGCGCTGGAACAGAAACTCGAAGTTGAAGTGCTCCAGCAGGCTGACCGCCACTTCAAACTCCTGCGCCAACAGCGCCTGCTCAAAGGCCGACTGCCAATCCTCCTGCACGGTAAACCACTGGCAGGCCCGGCGATGCCAGGAGCGTGCCGTGGGCCAGGCCTCGTCGCGCATCAACCGGGCCAGGGGCGCGAACACCTGCAGCCAGTCGCCACCGCCCTCCCAGGGTTCGATAAAGCAGCCCAGGTCCTGCAGGGTACGCAGGTACTGGGCCCCTTCTCCGGCGCCAAACAGGTGCTCGCACAGCTCGGCATTGAACCGCGGCATATGGGCCAGCACTTGCCAGACTTCCGCCAGTTCCGCCGGCAGCACGCTGAACAGCTCGTGCTCCAGGTATTCGAGCAAGGTGTTGGGGCGCCCGGGCTTGCAGGGTTGGCTGACCCACTCGCTGCCGTCGAGCAAGGCGATACGCACCCCCGCGCACCAGCCACCGCTGCGTTGCAGGACGCGGCTGGCGGTCTGGGCGCACAAAGGCTGCGGCAGGCGTTGCAGCAAGCGCTCGATATCGTCCTGGCTGAACGCCAGGGCGCCGCCGTCCAGTTCGTGGAGCTGGTCGTCCAGCAACAGTCGTGGCCAGTTGCATTGAGGCCGGCGGCGGCTGCCGATCCACCAGGTGAGCCCGGGGTTGTCGACGCTCAGCAAGCGGTCCAGCAGCAGGTCCAGATCGGCCGCCGGCAACCGGCAATAGTCATCGATGCACAGCCAGGTCGGGGCCGGCAGATGGGCCAGATGAGCCAGCAGTGCAGCCGGCTCGGCTGCGGCCAGGCCCAGGGCCGAGGCCAGGGCGCGACACAGCTCCTCGGGCGTCTGCCGCGCGCCGCCCAGGGGCAACCAGATGACTCGGCAGCCCTCCGGGGCCTGCTGCAGGCATTCGCTGAGCAGCGCGGTCTTGCCGCTGCCGGCGGGGGCGCACAACAACTTGACCCGCGCGCTGGAGAGCAGCAGGGGCGTACTCAAATGGCGGCGTGGAGAATGATGGGAAGACAAACGGGGCATGAACCCGGGACGCTCTGGACAACGAGTCATGGCAGTCATTGCGGCGAGCCTTTTTATAGTTTTAGCCAGCGTGCCCCCACCCTAGCCCCGAGCTCCCGACCTGTTGAAGAAGTATTCAGCGGGCTGATCCCCTGCCATAAAAAAGGCGACCGGGCGGTCGCCTTTCAACCTCGTGCGTCACCCGTGCCTAGCGCACCCCGCTGGCGCGCAAGGCGGCCGGGGTGTAGTCGGCGGCCTTGGCGGCGAAGCCGAATTCCAGGCTGTGCTTTTCCTCGTTCTTCATGCCCAGGGCCAGGTAGCGACCGGCGTTGAGGTCATACAGGGCTTCCAGGGTGTAGGCCGGAACCTGGTGGTCGTAGTAGTACTGCGCGTGCCCTTCGGCGACCCGCCACAGTTGGCCACGACCGTCGTAGTGATCCACCAGGGCCACCTGCCAGCTGTCCTCGTCGATGTACATGTGCCGAGTGGCGTAGATATGCCTCTGGTTCGGCTTGACCGTGCCCACCACTTCCCAGACCCGGTGCAGCTCGTAACGGGTCAGGTCCTGGTTGATATGCCCGGCCTTGACGATGTCGTCGTACTTGAGGCTCGGGGAGTCCAGCTTGTAGCTGTTGTAGGGGATGTACATCTCCTTCTTGCCCACCAGCTTCCAGTCGTAACGATCGGGCGCGCCGGAGAACATGTCGAAGTTGTCCGAGGTGCGCATCCCATCGGAGGCGGTGCCCGGACCGTCGTAGGCCACTTGCGGAGCCCGCCGCACGCGGCGCTGGCCTGCGTTGTAGATCCACGCCGAACGTGGCTCCTTGACCTGGTCCAGGGTCTCGTGGACCAGCAGCACGTTGCCCGCCAGCCGCGCCGGGGCGGTCACCGACTGCTTGAAGAAGTTCAGCACGTTGGCCGCTTTGGCCGGATCCAGATCAGGGATCATCGGCGGCGCCGCGATCTCTTCCTCGAAACGGATCGAGGTATAGCTGCCGTTGGTCTGCGGGGTGACCTGAGTGATGATGCGTTTCTGGTTGCCACCGTGATAGCGGGTCAGGTGGTTCCACAGCACCTCGATGCCGTTCTTCGGAATCGGGAAGGCGTAGTAGCGGTTGCCGGTGAAGTTGGCCAGGCCGTTGCCGTCATTGGTGGTGGTCACGTTCAGCGCACTGCGCTTGGCCGACTCGTAGATCTCCGGCGGCAGGCCGACGCTGCGATGGGTCGGGTAGACCGGGATCCGGTAACTGTCGGGGTAACGCTTGAACATCGCCAACTGCCCTGCAGATAGCTTGTCCTTGTACTTGTCCGCCGTGGCCGCGGTGATGATGAACAACGGCTTTTCATTGGCGAACGGGTCGGCGAGAAAGCCCTTGCTGTCCACCGCTCCGGCGTTCTTCGGGATGCCTCCGTTCCAGGCCGGGATCGAGCCATCGGCATTGCCGGCCTTTTGCGCCCCTATGGGAGTCAGGCTGGTGCCCAGTTGGGCGGCGTCTTCCGGGCTCACCGCGGCCATCAGGTTGGCCGCCCACAGGCCCAGTGCCAGGGCGCTGCATTGCAGAATCATGTTGCGCATTCAAGTGCTCCTTCTTGTGCCGGTTCAGAAGTTCACGCCAAAGCTCAACGCGAGGAAATCCCGGTCGGTGAGGGTGTTGTAGCGCCCGCCAAAGAAGTCGGTGTAGCTGAGGCTGGCGGTGTAGGTGTTGCGGTAGTCGGCATCGACCCCGACGCTCAGGGCCTTGGCCCCCTGGTTGAACAGGCCATTGGGACCGTAGCCGTTGACGTCATGGGACCAGGACAGGTTGGGCTTGAAGTTGATCCCGCCAATCAGGTTGCTGTAGTCGAGGATCGCCCGGGCCCGATAGCCCCAGGAGGTAGCGGTGACGAAACCGCCGGTATCGCCGCCATAGCCGTATTGGCCGTAGACCGAGTCACGGCCATAGCGCAGCTTGCTCTTGTCCTCCAGGCCGCCGACGTGGACGACCGCCGCTTCGCCCACCAGGGTCAGGCGATCGGCCCCCAGCACCTGATCGAAGAACTGGGTCATGGTGCTCTGGATCTGGGTGATTTCCTTGCGCCGGTAGCCGGTGTTGTCGGCGCCCAGGGCGGTCTTGATCGGCGACGCCGCGCCGCCGGCAATCGGGTTGAGCAGGGCCAGGGTCAGGTCGTTGGTGTTGACCTGCACCGGGGCGTTGGGACGGTAGCTGATCTCGCCGGTCCAGGCGGTGCCGGTGGGCAGCGTGGTGGAGAAGCTGGCGCCATACAGGCGGATGTCTTCGGGGTATTCGAGGTAGTACTGGCCACGGCCGAGCATCACGCTTTGCACCAGGCCGCTGCCGGAGCCGGGAACGATGCCGTTGGCAGCCCCGGCAATCGCGCCCAGGGTCGCCGGACGCACATTGGCCGTGGTGGTACTGACCACCGGGCTGCGAGCGTGGTAGTTCATGAAATACAGGCCGTACTCGGTGTCGTCGCCGAGCCAGCGCAAGGCAGCGCCCCACTGCCCGGAATCACGGGCATCGCGGTCGCCGCCGCGGGGCAGGATCACCCCCTCGCGGGACACCTGGAAGCCCTGGCCAAACGCCGCGGCGACCGGTTGCAGCGGCGCGATCGCCGGGCTGCCGACGGTGTAGCCGGTGGTGCAACCATCGGCCACCACATCGTTGCCGAAGAAGGTGCCGCAGTTGTCCACCACGGTCTGGTCCCACTCCAGCTGATAGAAGCCCTCGACGGTCAGCTGGTTGGTCAGGCCCTGGGAAGCGAACAGCATGTTCACCGGCACCAGGCCTTCCTTGATCTCGGCGCCAGGTCGGCGAAAGGCCGAGACGTCCACCGGGTTGATGCTGTTGATGGAGTTGCCGATGAAGGTGCTCTCGCCCCAGCTGACCACCTGCTTGCCGGCGCGCACGGTGCCCGGCAGGTCGGCGATGGAATAGTTGTGGTAGACGAAGGCGTCGAGAATCTGCGCCCCCGAGGACTTGGCGCCTTCCTTGCGGTTGTGGTCGCTGATGGGCTTGAACTCGCGGTCTTCGTCCTTGAGTTCGAAGTCGTACCAGTACTTGCCGCGCACGAAGACCCCGGTGTCGCCGTACTTGAGCTCCAGGTCGTGCAGGCCCTTGAAGATCTTCGAGAAGGTTTCGCCCTTCTTGAAGTTCAGGCGGCCATTGTCGCCGGTAGAAGACTGCGCGGTGCCGCCGTTGACCGTACCGACGAACGCCCGGTCGGCATCACGCATGCCCCAGCTGGCGCCGACCGATAGCGACGAGTCGAACTGCCCCTCGACTTCCCCGATGTTGAACGAAACCGCTTGCACCTGGCTGCAGCAGCCCAGCGCCACCGCGGCGGCCAACGCCTGCGGTGTGAAGATGGCGCGCATTGTTATTTTTGTCATGCGTCTTCCCCGGTGAATGACAGGAGAAGTCACCCTACTGCCGGGGTACCTCGGCCGATAAGCGCACCAAGGAGGTATTCGCGTTGTCGCTCGAAAGGATGAATGCCCTTGCCTCAGGGGCACTTCAGCGGCCTATCCATGGGCTGGATACGGCCCCATCAGGGGCGTCGATCCAGTTCCCGGGCGACCACTTCGAACTGTTGCTCAGGCTGTAACAGTCCTTGTCCTGAATCGCTATTTTTCCCAGGCGGGCCAGGGCTTATTCTTGCTTCGCAGTCACGGCAAACAGCGCCACGCCACTGCCATGGGAAGTACCCGGCACCCGGGTTCCCCGAATCAGTTTCCAGGCGGCTTGAAGGGTTTGAATTCAGGTCGCGACACCAGGTTCACCGACGTTGATTTTGTAGCTCCTTGATCTAACGTCTTGCTTTGGCCGCTGCGCTTGCAGCGGCCTTTTTTATGCGCGCAAGACAACGGCCAGGCGGAACTTACAACCTGTCGTCATCACCTTCGTCGTAATGAAATTTGTGCAACAGGCGATGCGCCACCGGTGACAGGATCAAGCCCAGCGTGGCGGCGAAAACCAGGTTGGTGTAAAGCCCGTAGGTGGCAAAAAACAGTTTGCCGCCAGGGGTTTGCGGCATGTTGATGGGCCCGATGCCGCCGAGGATCATGGCCGCGTCATACAAGGCGTCGTGAAAGGAAATGTCCTGCTCGAAGTACAGCAGGCCGCTGATACCCAGCAACACCGAAAAGCTGATCAGGGCCAGAACCACCAGGCCGTGAACACATAGCCGGCGGATGAACAGCAGTCGCGACAGTACCGGCTGATCCTTTGATTCATACATCTCAAGCGCTCCTTGTGCGTTCGCCAACCGTCGAGCATAGAGACGAACGCCACAGGAGTAAAACCGCCGCAGCCCAGGCTCCGGCGGATCATTGAATGGCTGCTTTCCAGCCTGGAAAGAGTGCCCGCCGGACCACCCTGCTTCCCGCAGCGTCAGAGGGCGTACTTTTGCAGATTCTGCATCATCTGCTTAAGCGCCTCGATGTTGTCATTGGGATGGGCCGCCCCTTCGAAATCGCAGATCTGCTGCCAGTGCGCCGCCACGTCGTCGGGCGAAAAGCCCTGGCGCGGATCGAAACCGACACCCAGGCTGCGCTCCCAACGCACCTTGCCGATCCAGCCGCCGCCCACTTCGAACAGGCCGGAGGTTTCCTGGCATTGCTCGCTGCCCAGGTACACCACCAACGGGCTCACCAGTTCCGGCTTGAGCTGCTCGAACACTTGCGGCGGGATCAGCCCCTCGGTCATCCGCGTGCCACCGGTGGGGGCAATGGCGTTGACCAGGATATTGTTCTTGCGTCCTTCGATGGCCAGGGTCCGGGTCAGGCCGTACAGGCCGAGCTTGGCCATGCCGTAGTTGGACTGGCCGAAGTTGCCGTAGATGCCCGATGTGGAGCTGGTGAAGATCACCCGCCCGTAGGCCTGGTCCCGCAGGTGCGGCCAGGCGGCACGGGTGACCTTGTAGGCCCCTTCGACATGCACCCGGTACACCAGGTCCCAATCGCTGTCGTCCATCTTGTGGAAGGTCTTGTCCCGCAGGATGCCGGCGTTGTTGACCAGCACATCGACCCGGCCGAACACATCCAGAGCGTTCTGCACGATCTTGTCGCCATCGGTGACCGAGTCGTGGTTGGCCTCGGCGATGCCCCCGGCCTCGCGGATCTGCGCCACCACCTTATCGGCCGCCGAGGCGCTGGCGCCTTCTCCTTGGGCCGAGCCTCCCAGGTCGTTGACCAGCACCTTGGCCCCGTGCCTGGCGAACAGCAATGCATGGGCCCGGCCCAGGCCGCCGCCGGCTCCGGTAATGATCACTACTTTGTCTTGCAAGCGCACCGATTCACTCATACCGAACTCCAGCTGGGCCAATGGACTATGGGTCGAGTGTCAGGCAGCCGGGCGGCGGTCACAATAAAAGCGTCCGGACCTGAATGGTGCGCAATAAGACAGCGGGATAATTGCCCCGAGCGCTCAAGAGCGGGCTGCGCCAAGGGACCACGGCGCAGCCCTGGCGCTCAGGAGCCCACGGCCTGACGCGATGGCGAGGGCAGCCTGTCGCGAAAGCCCAGGTAATGCTTGAGCACCGGCAGCGGCGCCTCGATCTGCGGGTAATGGCCGATGCCTGGCAGCAGCACGGTGTCCGGCTCGGGGATCAGCTGGCAATAGCGCTCCACCATGTGCGCGCCGGAAATCGGGTCCTGGGCACCGTCGATCACCCGCAGCGGCACCTCGCCGCGTTGCATGGCACTGACCCAACGCTCGCGCTGCAGCCGCCGCTCGGGGATGTAGGCGATCAACTTGTGCAGGATGCGCGGCCCGTTGTTGCTGTGCACCAGGCTCCAGAAGTCGTCCAGGACCGACTCGCTGGGCCGGGTCTGGGGGCCGAAGATCTGCCGGAAGCTGTTCGCCAGGCCATGACGGCTGAAGGCCCGCCCAAGCATCCAGCCCAGTGGGCTGAGCAGGAGCTTCTGGGTCAGCACCGGGCGATGGGTTTCCGGAAACAGGCCGCCATTGAGAAATACGCAGCTGGCAATGGCGATCCGCTGTTCATAGTGCCGGGCCAGCAGTTCCTGGGCGACGCTGTCGCCATAGTCATGGGCCAGCAGGTGCACCGCCTGGCGAACCTGCAAATGAGCCAGCAGCGCCTGCTGCAAGTCCGCCTGCTCCAGCAGGCTGTACTCATGCTCCAGGGGCTTGTCCGAGTCGCCGAAGCCGAGCATGTCGCAGGCGATCACCTGATAACGCCGCGCCAGGGGCTGCCACAGGTAATGCCAGTCCCAGCTGGCCGTGGGAAAACCATGGATCAACAGCAGCGGCTCGCCATGCCCCGCCACCCAGTAGCGAATGCGCCGGCCGCGGAACTCGAAGTCCTTGCCGCGCTTGCGCCAGACAGACAGAGGAATCTCGGCAATAGGCATCAGAGGTTATAACCCGGGTCGAGTTGATCGAGTTTGCGCAGCAGGGCCGGCCAGGCCAGCACCCCGCCCATGCCCTGTGCACTGCGGGTGACCCCGGCGATCATCGCCTTGGCACCGCTCAGGATCGCTGGGGAAATGGCCATCAGCTCGGCGCCGCCACTTTGCGCCAGCACCTGGATCTCACAGGCACGCTGGAAGATGAACATCATCAGAAAGGTGTCGGCGATGCTGGCGCCGCAGGTCAGCAAGCCATGGTTGTGCAGCAGCAGAAAGTTGTTGTCTCCCAGATCGGCCTGCAGCCGGACCTTTTCCTCGGGGTTCAGGGCCACCCCTTCATAGGGGTGATGGCCCAGGCTCGACAGGACAAACAGCGACTGCTGACTGATCGGCAGCACGCCCTGCTTCTGCGCCGACACGGCGACCCCGGCAGCGGTATGGGTATGCAGCACACAGAGCGCATCGTGGCGCACCGCATGCACGGCACTGTGAATGGTGTAGCCGGCCGGGTTGATCTCGTAGGGGCTGTCCATCAACTTGTTGCCGGCCTGATCGACCTTCACCAGGCTGGAGGCGGTGATCTCGTGGAACATCATGCCGAACGGGTTGATCAGAAAGTCTTCGGTGCCCGGCACCTTGGCGGAGATGTGGGTGAAGATCAGGTCGTCCCAGCCATGCATCGCCACCAGGCGATAACAGGCGGCCAGGTCCAGGCGGGTTTGCCACTCGATAGCGCTGACCTGGTTTTTCACACTCGCTGTCGATTGAACGGGGGCTGGGCTCACGGCAAGGACCTCGGTGACAGTTCTTATTGGAGGAAGAGGACCCTCAGAGTCTAGACAGCCCGGAGCGCTGGCGGAGTTGCATTGCCAGCCAGCTTGATGACCGAGCGGGTCAGCCGGAAAAAAGGCTCTGGCCCGCGGTTTTCACGTCAAAGCACCGACGCCAGCAAAGGGGCGGCGAACAGGTTCAACAGCCCGGTCAGCACCATCACCAGCCCGGCCACGGAGCCCTCCTCGCCGCCGACTTCATGGGCCCGGCTGACCCCGGCTCCGTGGGCCCCCACCCCAAACAAGGCGCCCCGGGCCAGGGCACTGCGCAAGGGCAGCCAGCGCAGCAGCACACCGCCAAGCATGGCGCCGAACACCCCGGTGAACATCACGAACACCGCCGTCAGTTCGGGCACGCCGCCCAGGTCATGGGCCAGGGGCATGGCGAACGGCGTGGTAATGGAACGGGGCACCAGGGACAGCGTCACCGAGCTGTCCAGGGCCAGCATCCTCGCCAGACCGAAGGAACTGCCGATGGACGCGGCGCTGCCCGCCAGCATGCCCAGCAGCAGGGCCGACCAGTGGCGCATCAGCAGTTGCCGCTGCTGCCAGATGGGAATCGCAAAGGCCACGGTCACCGGCCCCAGCACCAGCATCAGCCAATGGGTGTTGGCGGCGTATTCGGCGTAGGCGGTGTGCAGCGGCACGGCGATCGCCAGCAACAGGGCCGGCACCAGGATCAGCGGCGACAGCAGGTAGCGCCCGGTGCGCCGATAGATCCAGCGGCTGAACAGATAGGCCCCCAGGGTCAGGGCCAGCCAGAACATCGGCATCAGCTCAAGCCTCATGGCGCATTCTCCAGCGGCACACCCACTCCACGGTCAGTGCGGTCACCAGCATCACCAGCAAGGTGCTGACGCCGATCACCAGCAGGATCCGCCAACCGTCCTCACGCAGCAGGCTGCCGTAATCCAGCAGGCTCATCAGCGCCGGAATGAAAAACAGCAACATCTCCGCCATCAGCAGGCCGGCCCCCAGTTGCAGCGCCGCCGGCTTGACCCAGCCCAGGGCGAAGGCCAGCAGCAACAGGCCAAGGCCGATGACCCCGCCGGGAATCGGCCAGGGCAGCCAGGTGGCCAGTTGGCAACCGAGAAAATAGATGGCCAGCAGCACTGCCAGTTCACCAATCAGGCGGCTCAGGCGTTTACAGGTGGAAATGTTCATGGGGTCAGGTCCTCTCAGGGGGCTATTTTATGAAAAGCCCCCGCATCACCGAAGCGAATTGTTAGACTCGAAACCATTCCAATCTGGAATTACCACCATGGATTTCAAACAACTGCGCAGCTTCGTCGAAGTGATGCGCCAGGGCGGTTTCACCCAGGCGGCCAAGACCCTGCACATCAGCCAGTCCGCCGTCAGCAAGCAGATCGCTCAGCTGGAACAGAGCCTGGGCACGCCCCTGCTGGAGCGCCAGGGCTCGCACATTCATCTGACTGCCGCCGGCAGCGTGGTCCTGCAACGGGCCGAGGGCATGCTGCGCCTGCGCCAGGAACTGCTCAGCGAACTGGACGACCTGAGTCAACTGGCCCGAGGCGAACTGCGCCTGGGCTTGCCGTTGCTGGGCAGCGACGCACTGTTCGCCAGCCGCTTTGCCGAATACCGCCGGCGCTATCCGAACATCCAGGTGTCACTGCTCGAAGGCGGCAGCCTGAATGTCGAGCAGGCGGTGCGCAATGGCGAACTGGAACTGGGCGGCAGCCTGACCCCCAAGGACCCGGCGTTCGCCTATCAGCCTTTTTGCGATGAGCCTCTGGATGCCTTGCTGCCCGCCGATCATCCCCTGGCGATGAACGCCCAGGTGCGCCTGGAGGAACTGGCGGATACCCCCTTCCTCCTCTATCAGCGCAGCTTTGTGCTCAACGACCGCTTGCTCCAGGCCTGCCAGCAGGTGGGCTTCACCCCCAAGGAGGGCGGGCGCAGTGGTCAGGCGGATTTTCTCGCGGCGCTGGTGGCCGCGGGACAAGGCGTGGTGTTGCTGCCCAGCGTGGTGGCCCGCGGCCTGGTGCGGCCGGGGGTGGTGCGCCTGACACTCAAGGCGCCGGACTACCTGCGTTGGGATATCGCCTTCATCTGGCGTCAGGGCGCTTATCTGTCCAAGGCAGCGCAAGCCTGGCTCGCGCTGCTGCGGGAACAGCCGGTCAGCCCCGCAGGGCGCTGATCAGCTCGGCCAGCCAGGGCTCGGCGTCGGTTTCCGGGGTCACGCTCTCGCTGGCGTCCAGGCGCAGCATCGGCAGCACTTCGCGCACGCCCAGTTCGGCGAACAGTTCGCGCATCTGCTCACCGCCACCGCAAAAGGTATCGCCATAGCTGGAATCGCCGAGGCCGATCACCGCCCCCGGCAGCCCGCGCCAGGCGGCGGGCAACTGATCGCGAAGGCTCGAATACAGCGGTAGCAGGTTGTCCGGCAGTTCACCCATGCCGGTGGTCGAGGTCACCGCCAGCAACGCCTGCGGCGCGAAGGCCTGGAGCTCGGCCAGACTGGCCCGAGGGTTGTGCCAGGCCTCCAGGCCTGCAGCGTTGAGGAGCTTGGCGGCGTGCCTGGCGACTTCTTCAGCCGTGCCATAGACCGAGCCGGAAAGGATGGCGACTTTCATCAATCTGTTCCTGAAGCTGACTAAAAGACTGGGATATTACCAGCTACGGAGTAAAATCCCTTTCCTGGCATGCCGCGCCTCTGGAGAGCCCCAGTGGACAGCGTGCCAGCATGTCTTAGAATCCAGCACCTACTGATCGATAGCGGAACTTCGGGATGATCAACGCGCATCTGTTGCAACGGATGATCGACGCCTCCAACGACGGGATTGTGGTCGCGGAACAGGAAGGCGAAGACAACATCGTGATTTACGTGAACCCGGCTTTCGAGCGATTGACGGGCTATAGCGCCGACGAGGTGCTGTACCAGGATTGCCGTTTCCTGCAATCGGGTGACCGTGACCAGCCGGGGCTGGAGCGGATTCGCCAGGCCCTGGGCAAGGGCCAGCCGTGCCGCGAGGTGCTGCGCAACTACCGCAAGGACGGCAGCCACTTCTGGAACGAGCTGTCGATCACCCCGGTGTTCAACGACAGCGATCAGCTGACCTATTTCATCGGTGTGCAAAAGGATGTCAGCGCACAGATCAAGGCTCAGCAGCGTCTGCTCCAGTTGGAACAACAGCTGGACGCCGTCCAGGCCGAACTGGCCGCGCTCAAGGCGACCGACGGGCACTAATAAAATCCATCTTTCGTGGTCTGTAGGGATATTCCCCGCCGATCTGTACTCCACCCTTCGAGCAACATCATGCAGCGTGACGCCCTCCTCACTCAGGATGAACTGGATTTCATCCGGACCATGCAGCACAACCCGCAGCTCAATGTGCGCGACAGCACATCCAGCCTGATGGTCAATGGCGGCTCGCAGATCCGTGACTTGCTGACTCGCCTGGCCGCCAATGAAAAGCTCACCATCCAGGCGCACTTCGACAACCAGCAGATGACCTTTCCCCTGCAATTGGTGGAAGACGAGTTCCATGCCCTGCATCTGCGCCTGGGGGTGCCGAGCATCTTCGAAGACGGGCCCATGGTCCGGCCCTGGCGCCTGGCGCTGGAAGAGCCGGTGGCCCTGGAAAACGCCAAGGGCCAGCCGGGGCGCCTGTGGGTACGGGAAGTGTCGTTCAAGGGCGTGTTGCTGGAGATCCGCAACCGGACCCGGCCGCCCAAGCAGTTCGCCCAGTGGTTCAGCCCCTCGGGGTATGAGCGGATTGCCCTGCATGGGCGCTTCGAGCGCCAGACCGAAGCCGGTTTCTACGCCTATCGCCTGGATCAGCGTGATGTGGAAGAAACCGAGCGCCTGCGCCAGTTCATCCTCCAGGAGCACCGCCACAGCCATCCGGCCCTGCACGCTTGAGGGCGGCCAACGGCGGCTTCAGGTATCCAGGCGGCCGCTGAGGAACTGCCGCAGGCGCTTCTGCATCAGGCGCCCCTCATTACCCAGACAGGCCACCGGCGAACCGCTGAGACTGTCCTGCGCCAGGTCCGCCGCATCTCCGGCCAGCATCAGCGGGCAATCCAGGGTCAGTGCCAGGCGCTGGAGACGCTTGGGCAGTTCCGCCGTGGGCGCATGATTGGAAAACACCACCAGGGCCACGGGCTGAAGCTTCTCGCAGACCAGGGTCAGTTCCTCCAGGGGCGCCCCCGGTCCCAGCAGGCGCACACCGAGCTGGTCATGCCCGAGCATCAGCGCCGCGACCAACAGTTCCAGCTCGCGACATTGTTCGTTGAGCGCCGTCAGCAACAATTGCCGGCTCTGCCCGGCCCGCTGCAACAACAGACGCTGAGTGATCCGCGCACGCAGGAAACCGTCCAGAAACAGCCACTCGCTGGTCTGGCCAAAACCGTCCCGCACCTGCAGCAACTGCTTCCAGAACGGCAGGAAGATGTCCTGGAAAACCACCGGCAGGGCGTAACTGGAAAAGATCTGCCCGTACAGGCGCTCCAGCAGCTCTTCATCGAAGGCGCTCACCGCCAGCTTCAACTGATCGCGCCACTGGCCGTACTCGCCTTGCAGGGCATCGTCCAGCGGCGCCTTGCCCTGCGCCTGGACAGCGCGGTTCTTGGCCAGGATCTTGCCGACCTTGCTCACCGCCACGCCGCGCTCGATCCAGCCCAGAATCTCCCGCACCGCCTCAACATCGTGCATGGAATACAGGCGATGCCCGCTTTCGGTGCGCGTAGGTTGAATCAGACCGTAGCGTCGTTCCCAGGCCCGCAGGGTCACCGGGTTGATGCCGGTCAGGCGCGCCACCTCACGAATCGGAAACAACTCGTCCTGAGCGACAGGGTCAGGGGCTGGCGTGACAGGGGCAAGTTCAGTCATGACGGGCATCTGGAGGAGAACACACCGGTAAACAAAGTGGCGCTCATTCTACTCTTCCCCAGCGCAAATGCTTCAAGCCTGGGAAAAACCGACCAGCGTCGTTGGTCCCGCACAGCCAATCAGGAATAATCCTTGCTTGTTTCAGGCGCGGCCCACTACCCCGGTGCCACGTCAAGCGCCTGCCTTATCCAGGCAGCGCATTGGTTTTACGGAGATACATAATGTCTACCTCACCCGTCACCCTGATGGTTGCCCGGCGCGTTGCCGACGGCCGTTACCAGGACCTGATCGCCTGGCTGCGCGAAGGCGAACAACTGGCCACCGACTTTCCCGGCTACCTGGGTTCCGGTGTCCTTGCACCACCGCCCGACGATGACGAATTCCAGATCATCTTCCGCTTTGCCGACGAGCACACCCTGCACACCTGGGAGCACTCCGCCTCGCGTACCGCCTGGCTGGCCCGAGGCAGCGACCTGTTCGCCCACCCTTCGGAGCACCGGGTCAGAGGCATCGACGGCTGGTTCGGCGGCGCCGGACAGCGGCCGCCACGCTGGAAGCAGGCCGTGGCCATCTGGCTGGCATTCTTCCCGGTATCGCTGCTGTTCAACTTCGTCCTCGGCCCCTTGCTCGGTGATCTGAGCCTGCTGCCCCGGGTGTTTGTCAGCACCCTGGCGCTGACCCCGCTGATGGTCTATTTCTTCATTCCGCTGTCCACCCGCCTGCTGGCCAACTGGCTCAACAGCACACCGGCGCGCGCATTGCCGAGCGCCGCCTCGACGCAGAATCCGTGATTCGCCGGCAAGCCGGCTCCTGCAGCGCCACGCGCAACATTCGCGCCGACCGCAGGAGCTGGCCAGCCCATTGCCTGCGGGCACAGGTCCGCCCCTCGCTGGTATAGTTTCCCCCTACCCGCGACGCGAGCCCTCCATGAACGCCTCCCCCGCCCCGATCCTGATCACTGGTGCCAGCCAGCGTGTCGGCCTGCATTGCGCACTGCGCCTGCTGGAAGACGGACAGCCGGTGATCGTCACTTACCGCAGCCTGCGCCCCGGCCTTGAAATCCTGCGTGAGAAAGGCGCGACCCTGCTGTTCGCCGACCTGTCCAGCGAAGCCGGAATCCTGGCCTTGATCAGCGAGCTGAAAAACCACACCGACCGCCTGCGCGCCATCGTCCACAACGCCTCGGAGTGGCTGGAAGAAAGCCCGGGCGAGGAAAGCACCGCCTTTACCCGGATGTTCAGCGTGCACATGCTCGCGCCCTACCTGATCAACCTGCACTGCGCAGAGTTGCTGCAGCGCTCAAGCCCGGCGGACATCATCCACATCAGCGACGACGTGACCCGCAAAGGCAGCAGCAAGCACATTGCCTACTGCGCCAGCAAAGCCGGGCTGGACAGCCTGACCCTGTCCTTCGCGGCGAAGTACGCCCCGACCATCAAGGTCAACGGCATCGCTCCGGCCCTGCTATTGTTCAATCCCGACGACGACGCGGCGTACCGCGCCAAGACCCTGGCCAAATCCGCGCTGGGCATCGAACCCGGCAGCGAAGTGATCTACCAGAGCCTGCGCTACCTGCTGGACAACCCCTATGTCACCGGCACTACCCTGACCGTCAACGGCGGGCGACACATCAAGTAAGCCGGCCCCATGAGGACCATGCATGAGCCTTTCCCTGCCCCAGCACTACCGCGAGATCCTCAAGGATCTGGGCGAAGACCCCGAGCGCGAAGGTTTGCTCGACACTCCCAAGCGCGCAGCCAAAGCCATGCAGTACCTATGTCACGGCTACAGCCAGTCGCTGGAGGGCATCGTCAATGGCGCGCTGTTCGCCTCCGACAGCGATGAAATGGTGATAGTCGCCGACATCGAACTGTATTCCCTGTGCGAACATCACCTGCTGCCCTTCATCGGCAAGGCCCATGTGGCTTATATTCCCACCGGCAAGGTGCTGGGGCTGTCGAAGATCGCCCGCATCGTCGACATGTTCGCCAGGCGCCTGCAGATCCAGGAAAATCTCACCCGGGAAATCGCCGACGCCGTGCAGAACGTGACCCAGGCCGCCGGCGTCGCGGTGGTGATCGAGGCCAAGCACATGTGCATGATGATGCGCGGCGTCGAGAAACAGAATTCCACCCTGCACACCTCGGTGATGCTCGGCGCCTTTCGCGACTCGAGCACCACTCGCCAGGAATTCCTGCAATTGATTGGACGGAGCAAGTAGCAATGCCACAACTTCAGCCAGGAATGGCTCGTATCCGAGTCAAGGACCTGCTCCTGCGGACCTACATCGGAATCAACGAGGAAGAGATCCTCAACAAGCAGGATGTGCTGATCAACCTGACCATCCTGTACCCCGCCCAGGAGGCGGTGCGTGACAACGACATCGACCACGCACTGAACTACCGCACCATCACCAAGGCGATCATCGCTCACGTCGAAGGCAACCGCTTCGCCCTGCTGGAGCGCCTGACCCAGGAACTGCTGGACCTGGTGATGAGCAACGACTCGGTGCACTACGCCGAGGTCGAGGTCGACAAGCCCCACGCCCTGCGCTTTGCCGAATCGGTATCCATCACGTTAGCGGCAAGTCGCTAGCGCCAAGCGGCACGTCAAAGCGTTTCGGCTTTCACTTGCCGCTGGCAGCTTGTAGCTTGCAACTGTTCCCATTTTTCTATGTGCAGTGAGTCTTATGTCCCCTCAACAACGCCTGGAACTGGAAGCCGCGGCCTTTCGCCGCCTGGTGGCCCATCTGGACAACCGCAAGGACGTGCAGAACATCGACCTGATGAACCTGGCCGGGTTCTGCCGCAACTGCCTGTCCAAGTGGTACAAGGCCGAAGCCGATGAACGCCAGATCGAGGTCAGCCTCGATGAGGCCCGTGAAGTGGTGTACGGCATGCCCTACGCCGAATGGAAAAATCTCTACCAGAAAGAAGCCAGCGCCGAACAACAAGCGGCGTTCGCCAAAGGAAAGCCCCATGACTGATCTGAACACCCTGCGCGCCAGCCTCAACAGCGGTGAACACGTCTTTGCCGACACCCTGGCCTTTATCGCCGCCGGCTACCACTACCAGCCCCAGGCGTTCAGCAACGGCGGCGTGGAAAACGCTGCCGGGCAGAACGAAGGTTCATGCAAGACCCTGGGCCTGGCCCTACTGGAAGGCCTGAGCGACAAAGAGGCCCTGTTGGCCTTCGGCGAACACTACCGCTCGGTACTGGCCACTCCCGAGGGCACTGATCACGGCAATATCCGCGCCCTGATCGCCCACGGCCTGGCCGGGGTGAAGTTCGCCGCCCAGCCGCTGACCCGGCGCTGATCCGTACTCCGTAGGAGCTGGCTCGCCAGCGAAGGCGTCAGCGCAGGCAGCGCAGGGCTCGGAGGACTCTTCGCCGGCAAGCCGGCTCCTACAGTGCGACACCCATAAAAAAACCGGCTTGCGCCGGTTTTTTTATTGCCTGGGAATCAGTGTGCCGCGTTCTGCAGACCGTCCAGGTAACGCTCGGTGTCCAGTGCCGCCATGCAGCCGGCGCCGGCCGAGGTGATGGCCTGACGGTACACGTGGTCGGCCACGTCGCCGGCGGCAAAGATGCCTTCGACGCTGGTCGCGGTAGCGTTGCCGTCACGGCCGCCCTGCACCACCAGGTAACCGTCCTTGAGGGTCAGTTGGCCTTCGAACAGCGAGGTGTTCGGGGTGTGGCCGATAGCAATGAACACGCCGTCGACTTTCAGTTCGTCGAAGCTGCCGTCGTTGTTCTTCAGGCGAGCACCGGTCACGCCCATGTTGTCGCCCAGGACTTCGTCGAGGTTGGCATTGAGCTTGAGGATGATCTTGCCTTCGGCCACACGGGCGTTGAGCTTGTCGATCAGGATCTTCTCGGCACGGAAGGTTTCGCGACGGTGGATCAGGGTCACGGTGCTGGCGATGTTGGCCAGGTACAGGGCCTCTTCAACGGCAGTGTTGCCACCACCGACCACGGCCACCGGCTTGTTGCGATAGAAGAAACCATCGCAAGTGGCGCAGGCGGAAACGCCCTTGCCCATGAAGGCTTCTTCCGAAGGCAGGCCCAGGTAACGGGCGCTGGCGCCGGTGGCGATGATCAGGGCATCGCAGGTGTAGGTCGCGCTGTCGCCGGTCAGGGTGTAAGGCTTGGCGGCGAAGTCCACGGCATTGATGTGATCGAAGACGATTTCGGTTTCGAAACGCTCGGCGTGCTCGCGCATCCGCTCCATCAGCGCAGGGCCGGTCAGGCCGTGCACGTCGCCAGGCCAGTTGTCGACTTCAGTGGTGGTGGTCAGCTGGCCGCCGGCCTGCATGCCGGTGATCAGCAGCGGCTTCAGGTTGGCCCGGGCGGCATAGACGGCGGCGCTGTAACCGGCAGGGCCGGAACCGAGAATAATCACACGCGAATGACGTACTTCAGACATGACTCACTCCTATCGACCGGCCCGGGTGACCTGGCACGGAACGCCGGATTGCCGGCTGGAATAAAAAAGGACGGCGATACCTTGGGGAAGGCTTTGACTCGTCCGTCCAAAAAATAATGGGTGAAGCGTATAGAGGGGGCGAAGATTAAGGAAATACGGTTTAACAATCCAGCTCATAGGCGGTCTCTATCCTCAGCGGACTCATTTGAAAGGGTCTTTGTTACCGTTGATGTCGAGCTGATCTCACCGCTTTCACCCCCTGGGCAAAGCCGGTAAGGTCGGCGCGTTTTCCACCTGCTCGGAGCGTTCTATGCCCGCCCCCGTACTGTCCGGACCGCAATACCTGCGCGAAGGCCTGAAGCTGGTCCTCAGCCCTGGCCTGCGCCTGTTCGTGCTCCTGCCCCTGGCGATCAACCTGATACTGTTCGTCGGATTGATCTATTTTGCCGGCCACCAGTTCAGCCTGTGGATCGACAGCCTGATGCCGACCCTGCCGGACTGGCTGAGCTTTCTCAGTTACATCCTCTGGCCGCTGTTCTTGGTGCTGGTGGCGCTGATGGTGTTTTTCACCTTCACCATGCTGGCCAACATCATCGCCGCGCCCTTCAACGGCTTTCTATCGGAAAAAGTCGAAACCGTGGTCCGCGGCACCGATGATTTTCCGGCCTTCAGCTGGGGCGAGCTGATGGCCATGATCCCCCGCACCCTGTCCCGGGAAATGCGCAAGCTCGGCTATTTCCTGCCCCGGGCCATCGGCCTGTTCATCCTCTCGCTGATCCCGGTGGTCAACCTGGTGGCCGCGCCGCTGTGGCTGCTGTTCGGCATCTGGATGATGGCCATCCAGTACATCGACTACCCGGCGGACAACCACAAGATGAGCTGGCAGGACATGCTCGCCTGGCTGCGGGAAAAGCGCTGGCAGAGCCTGGGCTTTGGCGGCATCGTCTACCTGGCGCTGATGATCCCCTTCGTCAACATCCTGATGATGCCGGCCGCCGTGGCTGGAGCGACGCTGTTCTGGGTGCGTGAACGCGGGGTGGAGAAGCTGCCGGGCCAATAGGCCCCCGGCGTCATAAATCCATCATCCGCACGTCACAATGGCGACATGGCCTCATCCGACACTGAGGCCATGACGACTGCTCTGCATATCACCCTCATCACTGAAACCTTCCCACCGGAAATCAATGGCGTGGCCAATACCCTTGGCCGCCTGTGCGATGGCCTGCGCGCCCGTGGACATCAGGTGGAGCTGGTGCGCCCACGCCAGGGCTGCGATCAGAGTCGGCCCAGCGATGAGGCGCTGCTGCTATGCCGCGGCTGGCCGCTGCCGGGCTATCCGGGGCTGCAATGGGGTCAGTCGTCGATGCACAAACTGCTGCGGCGCTGGAAACGCCAGCGCCCGGACGTGCTCTACATCGCCACTGAAGGGCCGCTGGGATTATCCGCTCTGCGGGCCGCCAAACGCCTGGGGATCTCCGTGGTCAGCGGCTTTCACACCAACTTCCAGCAGTATTCCAGCCAGTACGGCCTGGGTTTGCTGACCCGTCTGCTGACCCACTACCTGCGCTGGTTCCACAACCGTTCGAAGCTGACCCTGGTGCCCAGTGCCAGCCAGCGCCTGGAGCTGGAACGCCGCCACTTCGAACGCCTGGCCCTGCTGTCCCGGGGCGTCGACAGCCAGTTGTTCCATCCGGCCAAGCGGCTCAATGAGCTGCGCAGCCATTGGGGCCTGGGCAACGACGACCTGGCGGTGATCCATGTCGGGCGCCTGGCGCCGGAGAAGAATCTCGGGCTGCTCAAGCGTTGCTTCGAACAGCTCAAGGCCAGTTATCCACAGCGTCGGATGAAGTTGATCGTGGTAGGGGACGGCCCACAACGTGCCGCCCTGGAAAAAAGCCTGCCCGAGGCTCTGTTCTGCGGTAGCCAGCGCGGCGAGGCGCTGGCGGCCCACTACGCCTCGGGGGATGTGTTCCTGTTTCCCAGCCTGACCGAAACCTTCGGCAACGTAGTACTGGAAGCCCTGGCGTCAGGCTTGGCGGTGGTGGCTTACGATCAGGCTGCTGCAGCCCAGCACATCCGCCATGGCTACAACGGCGTGCTGGCCATGCCCGGGGATGAGGGGGCGTTCTGCGAGGCTGCCGGCTGGCTGCTGGAGGAAGCGGAAACCCTGCGCCGGGTACGTCTCAACGCCCGGCAACACGCCAGCCGCCAAGGGTGGCCCGCCGTGATCGAACAGTTTGAAGATCAGTTGCGCAATGCCTGCCAGCCGGTTCCGGCCGAAGACTACGAGGCAATGATCGAAGCGGCGCTGCAAACGCCAGGTGCGGTCAAGACACTCCAGACGGTGAGGAGGCTGCCCCCCTCGCCGCCCGGAGCCGGGCGTTAGACCAGGGTCATCAGGGCTTCACGGCTGAACGGCAGAATGTCCTGCTCACGGCCCTCGCGGACTTTCTGCGCCCAATCCGGATCCACCAGCAGGGCCCGGCCCACGGCCACCAGATCGAACTCGTCGTTGTTCAGGCGCTGCAACAGGTTTTCCAGACTGGCCGGCTGCGCCACCTTGTCGGTGTTGACCATGAACTGCAGGAACTCGCCATCCAGGCCAACGCTGCCCACGGTGATGGTCGGCTTGCCAGTGAGCTTGCGGGTCCAGCCGGCCAGGTTCAGATCCGATCCTTCGAACTCCGGCTCCCAGAAGCGCCGGGTCGAGCAGTGGAAGATATCCACACCGGCATCCGCCAGCGGCTTGAGGAAGGCACCCAGGGCTTGCGGGGTCTGTACCAGGCGAGCGCTGTAGTCCTGCTGCTTCCATTGGGAGAAGCGCAGGATGATCGGGAACTCCGGACCGACAGCGGCACGCACGGCCTGGATCAGTTCGATGGCGAAACGCGAACGCTGGGCCAGGTCGCCACCGTATTCGTCACTGCGCTGGTTGCTGCCTTCCCAGAAGAACTGGTCCACCAGATAGCCGTGGGCGCCATGAATTTCCACGCCGTCCATGCCGATGCTCTGGGCATCCTTGGCGGCCTGGGCGAAGGCGGCGATCACCTCCCGGATGTCCTCGTGGGTCATGCCATGCACCACCACCTGGCCATCCTTGAGCTTCTCACTGGGGCCGTAGCCGGGCACGCTGGCATCCGGTTCGGTGCCCAGGCGCCGCACATTGCCCACATGCCACAGCTGCGGGACGATCTTGCCGCCCTCGGCATGCACCGCGTCCACCACCTTCTTCCAGCCGGCCAGGGCCGCTTCGCCATAGAACTGCGGCACGTTGGGGTAACCGTTGGCGGCCTTGTGGCCGACCGTGGTGCCTTCGGTGATGATCAGGCCCACGCCGGCGGCGGCACGGCGCCGGTAATACTCGATGACCTTGGAGTTGGGCACCCCACCCGGGGAAAACGAGCGGGTCATGGGCGCCATCACCACACGGGTCGGCAGCTCCAGCGCGCCGAGTTGAAAGGGTTTGAACAAGGCTTGAACAGGCATGCTGCACTCCGACAAAAAGGCTTGAGTCGATATTCGACGCACAAGACCGCGCCGGATATCTGCCCCGGCGCACTTATGATGGGGATAATATTCGTCCCCCAAAGCCCTGCACAGCATTATTGATTTAAGTGATTTAGATGCAAAAACGCCGCATGAGAGCGGCGCGGGGCAGGCAGGAACAATGGGCCGGGCGGGTGGACCCGGCTGGCCGCTTCAGCTCAAGGCCTTCTCGATAGCCTGGACCACAGTGGGATCATCCGGCGCGGTGCGTGGCGAGAAGCGCGCCAGAACCCGGCCATCCTTGCCCAGGAGGAATTTTTCGAAGTTCCAGGTGATGTCCCCCGGAAACTCGGCCCCCTCGCCTGCCAGCAGGCGGTACAGCTGATGACGCTCGGGGCCATTGACCTCAAGCTTGGCGCTCAAGGGAAAGGTCACCCCGTAGTTGAGGCTGCAAAACTCCTGGATCTGCTGCTCGGTTCCCGGCTCCTGCCCGGCGAACTGATTGCAGGGCAGGCCCAGTACGCTGAACCCCTGGCCCTTGTATTGCTGGTAGAGATTTTCCAACGCCGCATATTGTGGTGTCAGACCACATTTGGAGGCGACGTTGACCACCAGCACGACTTGCCCCTTGAAGGGCGCGAGCGGTAGCTCCTGACCATCCAGGGCTTTCAATTTAAGGTCGTGAAAAGCACTCATGACGAACTCCAAATTCCTGTGTTCCTACAGAAGACAGCCTCTCGACAGTACAGCCAAAAGCCGCGGACTAAAAAGGCGCCCTCGGGCGCCTCTCCAGTAAGCTTGAGCTTAGCGCAGAAAATCAGTGGTGATGGCCACCTTCGCCATGGACGTGGCCATGGGCGATTTCTTCCTGGCTGGCGTCACGGATGGCAACGATCTTGACCTGGAAGTTCAGGCGCTGGCCGGCCAGCGGGTGGTTGCCGTCGACGGTCACGTCGTCGCCGTCCAGATCACGGATGGTCACGATCTGCATCTGGCCGTCCGGAGCGGAAGCGTGGAACTGCATGCCCACTTCCAGCTCGTCGACGCCTTCGAACATGCTGCGGCTCAGGGTGCTGACCAGTTCGGCAGCGTATTCGCCGTAGGCATCTTCAGGTTCTACGGAAACGTTCAGCTCGTCACCGACTTGCTTGCCTTCCAGGGCCTTTTCCAGACCAGGAATGATGTTACCTGCGCCTTGCAGGTAAACCAGCGGGGCGCCGCCGGCAGAGCTGTCGATGACCTCACCAGCGTCGTTGGTGAGGGTATAGTCGATGGAGACAGCCTTATTGGCGGCGATCAGCATGGGGTGGGACCTTTTGCATAAGAATGAAGAGGGTCGAAGTTTAGCGAAGCAATCGCTCGAAAGCGAACGGAACCCGGACCAACGGAACGGGAAAACCCCGTCGACAATTCGTGGATTTCATCAGGATGAAGACGGCCACTGGGTGGCGGAGCTGTCCTGTGGCCATACCCAGCACCTGCGCCACCAGCCGCCCTGGCAATCCCGGGCCTGGGTCCTGGACCCACAGCAGCGGACAGAAAAAATAGGCCAGCCCTTTGCCTGCGGCTGGTGTGCTCAAGCCCCGGGAAGCGATAACCTTAGCGCCTGACGATTCGGCAGACGGCCTTAGACCGTCGCCCTTGCCATGCACCTTCCGAGAATTCGCATGCAAACTTTTTTCATCGCGCCCACCGATTTTGGTGTGGGTCTGACCTCCATCAGCCTCGGGCTGGTGCGTACCCTGGAACGGGCCGGCCTCAAGGTCGGCTTTTTCAAACCCATTGCCCAGCCTCATCCGGGCGATACCGGCCCCGAACGCTCCACCGAACTGGTGGCCCGTACCCACGGTCTGAAGCCGCCGCAACCCCTGGGCCTGGCCCATGTCGAGCGGATGCTCGGCGACGGTCAACTGGATGAACTGCTGGAGGAAATCATCACCCTCTACCAGCAAGCCGCCATCGGCAAGGACGTGCTGATCGTCGAGGGCATGGTGCCGACCCGCAGCGCCAGCTATGCCGCCCGGGTCAACCTGCACCTGGCGAAAAGCCTGGATGCCGAGGTGATCCTGGTGTCCGCCCCGGAAAACGAAGTACTCACCGAACTGTCCGGCCGGGTCGAACTGCAGGCACAGCTGTTCGGCGGCCCACGGGACCCGAAAGTGCTGGGGGTGATCCTCAACAAGGTGCGCACCGATGAAAGCATGGAGGCCTTCTCCGCACGCTTGAAGGAGCATTCGCCATTGCTGCGCAGCGGTGACTTCCGCCTGCTGGGCTGCATTCCCTTCCAGCCGGAACTCAACGCCCCACGCACCCGCGACGTAGCGGAACTGATGGGCGCCCAGGTGCTCAACGCCGGCGACTACGAAAGCCGGCGCATGACCAAGATCATCATTTGCGCGCGCACCATGCGCAACACCGTGGAGCTGCTCAAGCCCGGCGTGCTGGTGGTGACCCCGGGGGATCGCGACGACATCATCCTCGCCGTGAGCCTGGCGGCCATCAACGGCGTGCCCCTGGCCGGCCTGCTGCTGACCAGCGACACCCTGCCCGACCCGCGGATCATGGAGCTGTGCCGTGGCGCCCTGAACGCCGGCCTGCCAGTGCTGTCGGTCAGCACCGGCTCCTACGACACGGCAAACCAGCTCAATGGCCTGAACAAGGAAATCCCCATCGATGACCGCGAGCGCGCGGAAATCATCACCGACTTCGTCGCCAGCCACCTGGACGCCAACTGGCTGCACCAGCGCTGCGGCACCCCGCGGGAAATGCGCCTGTCGCCAGCGGTGTTCCGCTACCAGTTGATCCAGCGCGCCCAGCAGGCCGACAAGCGCATCGTCCTGCCCGAAGGCAGCGAGCCCCTGACCGTGCAGGCCGCCGCCATCTGCCAGGCTCGCGGCATTGCCCGCTGCGTGCTGCTGGCCAAGCCGGAGGAAGTGCATGCCGTGGCCCGGGCCCAGGGCATCGACTTGCCCGAAGGCCTGGAGATTCTCGACCCGGACCTGATCCGCGAGCGCTACGTGGAGCCCATGGTGGCCCTGCGCAAGAGCAAGAGCCTGAACGCGCCCATGGCCGAGCAGCAACTGGAAGACCCGGTGGTGATCGGCACCGTGATGCTGGCCCTGGATGAAGTCGATGGCCTGGTTTCCGGGGTCATCCACTCCACCGCCAACACCATCCGCCCGGCCCTGCAACTGATCAAGACAGCCCCGGGCTGTAGCCTGGTGTCTTCGGTGTTCTTCATGCTGTTCCCCGAGCAGGTGCTGGTCTATGGCGACTGCGTGATGAATCCGCACCCCAGCGCCAGCGAGCTGGCGGAAATCGCCTTGCAGAGCGCCGACTCGGCGGCGGCCTTCGGCATCACCCCACGGGTGGCAATGATCAGCTACTCCAGCGGCGACTCGGCCAGCGGCGAAGAAGTGGAGAAAGTCCGCGAGGCGACCCTGCTGGCCCACGAAGCCCAGCGCTCACTGCTGATCGACGGCCCGCTGCAATACGACGCCGCGGCCAACGAAAACGTCGCCCGACAACTGGCGCCCAACAGCCAGGTGGCGGGCAAGGCCACGGTGTTCGTGTTCCCCGACCTGAACACCGGCAACACCACCCACAAAGCGGTGCAGCGCAGTGCCGATTGCGTCAGCCTGGGCCCGATGCTGCAAGGCCTGCGCAAGCCCGTGAACGACCTGCCCCGGGGCGCCCAGGTGGATGACATCGTCTACACCATCGCCCTGACCGCGATTCAAGCCGCCAACCGACCCATGGATGTCTAAATGCTGGAATTTCTACCTGCCGTCGTGCGCGGGATCATCGCCTCGATCCTGCTGGCGCTGAACACCATCCTGCTGTGCTCGTTCCTGTTCTGCGTGGCGATCTGCAAGGCCCTGCCCTTCGCCCTCACCCAGCGCTTGACGCACTGGCTGATGAACCACACCCACGAAGCCTGGATCAGCAACAACAAGGCCTGGATGCAACTGGTGTGCCGCACCCGCTGGCATGTGCAGGACCTGCAAGGCCTGGATTACCAGCACTCCTACCTGGTCACCAGCAACCACCAGAGCTGGGTCGACATCATGGTCCTGCAGTACGTGTTCAACCGGCGCATCCGCCCGCTGAAGTTCTTCCTCAAGCAGGAATTGATCTGGGTGCCGGTGATTGGCCTGGCCTGGTGGGCCCTGGGTTTTCCGTTCATGAAGCGCTACTCCAAGGCCTACCTGGAGAAGCATCCGGAGAAGAAAGGCAAGGATCTGGAAACCACCCGCAAGACCTGCGCGAAGTTTCGCAACAACCCGGTGGGCATCTTCAACTTCGTCGAAGGCACGCGCTTTACCGAGGCCAAGCACGCCCAGCAGCAATCACCGTTCCGCTACCTGCTCAAGCCCAAGGCTGGCGGCATCGCCTTCGTCCTCGACGCCATGGGCGAGCAGTTGCACTCGATCATCGATGTGACCCTGCACTATCCCGCTGGCCGTCCCGGTTTCTGGGACCTGCTGTGCGGCCGAGTCAAGGACGTGGTGGTGCACTTTGAGGAGGTGCGGATTCCGCCGCAGTTCATTGGCCGTAACTACGAGCAGGACACGGCCTATCGTCAGGAATTCCAGGGCTGGATCAACCAGCAGTGGCAGGCCAAGGATGCGCTGCTGGAAAAGCTGCATCGCGAGTATCCAGCGCGGCCTTGAGGGCCTGACATTGTAAAAGGCAAAAGAAAGCCCGCAGCCGATCACTCGACTGCGGGCTTTTGGCTACGGCTTAGATCGCGCCGCGGCTACGCAACAGGTCCAGCACCTGCTTGACACTCTCTTCCACCGACAGCGCCTGGGTGTCGATCACCAGATCGGCATTGAGCGGCACGTCGTAAGGGAAGGATTCGCCCGGGATGTTATCCCCGCCCGCCGCGTACAGTCCTTGCGGATCACGCTCGGCGCACACCGCAGGCGATGCCTGGACGTAAACCGTCAGCAGACGCTCCTTGCCGATCAGGTCCTTGGCCTGCTCGCGTCCTTCGGCACTCGGCGCCACGAACGCCGCCAGGGTCAGCAGGCCGGCTTCGTTGAACTGACGGGCGACGTGGGCCGCACGGCGCCAATTCTCGGTCCGCCCGGCACGGTCCTGGGGCAGGCCCTTGTTCAGGTCGTGCCGCAGGTTCTGGCCATCGAGCACATACACCGCACGCCCCATGTCGAACAGCTTGCGCTCCACGGCGTAGGCCAGGGTGCTCTTGCCGGCGCCCGACAGGCCGCTGAACAGCACGGTGGCCGGTTGCTGGCCGAAGCGCTGGGCACGCTCTTCAGTGGCGACATGCGCCAGCTTGCCATGGTGGGTGGCGCTGCCATGGGCCACTGGCTGGGCGATGATCATGCCGGCGCCGACGGTGCCGTTGGTCAAGCGGTCGATGACGATGAAGGCCCCGGTGGTGCGGTTGCTGTCGTAGCCATCCAGGGCGATCGGCGCGTCGAGGCTGACCTTGACCTTGCCGATCTCGTTCAGTTGCAGCGCGCTGGCCGCACCCTCTTCCAGGGTGTTCACATCGACCTTGTGGATGATGCTGGCAATCGAGCCCGGCACGTAGCTGGTAGCGCGCTTGATGTCGTATTTCTTGCCCGGCAGCATCGGTTCTTCGGCCATCCACACCAGCATGGCTTCGAAGCTGTCGGTGACCGGCGGCACGTTGTCGGCATGCACCAGCAGGTCGCCACGGGAGATGTCGATCTCGTCTTCCATGGTCAGGGTCACGGCCTGGCCCGGGCCAGCCTGCTCCAGCTCGCCCTCGAAGGTGACGATGGACTTGACCCGGCTGCTCTTGCCCGACGGCAGCACCACGACTTCGTCGCCCTTGTGCACGATGCCGCTGGCCAGGGTGCCGGCAAAGCCACGGAAGTTCAGGTTCGGGCGATTGACGTACTGCACCGGGAAACGCAGGTCGGTGAAGTTGCGGTCACCGGCCACTTCCACGGTTTCGAGGATTTCCATCAGCGACTGCCCGGTGTACCAGGGCGAACGCTCGCTCTTGTTCACCACGTTGTCGCCCTTGAGCGCCGACATCGGCACGAAGTGCAGGCTGGTGGGCTGCAACTTCAGGCCCTGGGCAAACTTCAGGTAGTCGGCCTTGATCGACTCGAACACACCTTCATCGAAGTCCTTGAGGTCCATCTTGTTGATGGCGACGACGATGTGCTTGATGCCCAGCAACGAGGCGATGAAGCTGTGGCGACGGGTCTGGGTCTGCACGCCGTAGCGGGCATCCACCAGGATGATCGCCAGGTCACAGGTGGAAGCACCGGTAGCCATGTTGCGGGTGTACTGCTCATGGCCGGGGGTGTCGGCGATGATGAACTTGCGTTTGGCGGTGGAGAAATAGCGGTAGGCGACATCGATGGTGATGCCCTGCTCGCGCTCGGCCTGCAGCCCATCGACCAGCAATGCCAGGTCGATGTCGTCACCGGTGGTGCCGACCTTCTTCGAATCCCGGGTAATGGCTTCCAGGTGGTCTTCGTAGATCATCTTCGAGTCGTGCAGCAGGCGCCCGATCAGGGTGCTCTTGCCGTCATCGACGTTGCCGCAGGTGAGAAAGCGCAGCAGCTCTTTACGTTCGTGCTGGCCCAGGTACGCGAGGATATCCTCGCTGATCAAATCAGATTGATGGCTCATAGCGTTCAAGCTCCAAGCTGTCAGCTTCAAGCGGCAAGCTTGTCGGCGTACAGCTAGTCAGAAATTTTTTTGATCAAGCCGCTGAGCATTTTCGAAAGCTCGCGAGTTTCTGTAATCCAGTGTTCAGCCAGCGGTTGTGTGATGTAGGCAATTTCCTGACCGATGATGATCTGCGTGCGCAGCTCGCCATTGGAGGCTTTGGCGATCCAGAGATAGTGAACTTTCTCTCTGGCGCTACGCCGCTCCATGCCTTCGGCAATATTGGAGGGCACCGAGAGTGCTGAGCGCGTGATCTGACTCCGGAAGGAGAAATCCTCACATCGCGCAAACTCTCTGTAGATCTCCACCGCCAAGGCTTTGCTTCTACGCCAGACCACCAGTTTCTCGAAATCCATGACGAGTCATCCGGTGTCGGCTCACAGCAACCTGCCGCAAGCATCAAGCCACAAGCTACGCATCACGCAGGCAACTTGCAGCTTGTCGCTTGTCGCTTGTAACTTAAAACTCAGAAATAACCCTGACGTTTTTTATCTTCCATCGAGCCTGCGCCATCGTGGTCGATGACCCGGCCCTGGCGCTCGGAAGTTCGCGTCAGGAGCATTTCCTGGATGATGTCCGTCAGGCTCTCGGCCTCGGACTCAACCGCGCCCGTCAACGGGTAGCAGCCAAGGGTACGGAAACGCACTTTCTTCTTGACGATGCGGGCTTTCTCTTCATCGGACAGATGTTCGAGGATGCGCTCGTCATCGATCATGATCAGGGTGCCGTTCTTCTCGATCACTTCACGCTCGGCGGCGAAGTACAGCGGCACGATCGGGATGCCTTCCAGGTAGATGTATTGCCAGATGTCCAGCTCGGTCCAGTTGGACAGCGGGAACACGCGGATCGACTCACCCTTGTTGACCTTGCCGTTGTAGACGTTCCACAGCTCGGGGCGCTGGTTCTTCGGGTCCCAGCGGTGCTTGCTGTCGCGGAACGAGTAGACGCGCTCCTTGGCGCGGGACTTCTCTTCATCGCGACGGGCGCCGCCGAACGCGGCGTCGAAACCGTACTTGTCCAGGGCCTGCTTGAGGCCCTCGGTCTTCATGATATCGGTGTGCTTGGCACTGCCGTGGGTGAAGGGGTTGATGCCCTGGGCCACGCCATCCGGATTGACGTGAGTGATCAGGTCCAGGCCCAGTTCTTCGACCATGCGGTCGCGGAACTTGTACATTTCCTGGAATTTCCACTGGGTATCGACGTGCATCACCGGGAACGGCAGCTTGCCGGGGAAGAACGCCTTGCGGGCCAGATGCAACATCACGGCGGAGTCTTTACCGATGGAGTACAGCATCACCGGGTTGTCGAACTCGGCGGCCACCTCGCGGATGATGTGGATGCTTTCCGCCTCCAGCTGTTTCAGATGCGTTAGTTTGTCGACCATGGCTACTCACGAAAGCTTTCTTATGGACGGCCATCGGGCCGTGTTCGAGCGGGGCATGCTAGCACAGCGACCTGCTTCTAATCAGGAAGCCAACTAGAACGAAACGATATATGAATATGCCGCCCGGTTAGGCAGAAAAATCGCCTGCCCGGACGGCCCATGCACGGGATCAGATCGGGTTGGGGCAGTCGATGAACAGGTGCTCCAGAGCAAAGCGCCGGGCCAGATAGTCGCCCAGGGCCTGGACGCCGTAACGCTCGGTGGCGTGATGGCCGGCGGCGATGAAGCTGATGTCGTTTTCCCGGGCACTGTGAAAGGTCTGCTCCGAGGCCTCGCCACTCAGGTACAGGTCGACGCCGGCCTGCACAGCCTGGTCGATGTAGCCCTGGCCCCCACCGGTGCACCAGCCGACCCGGCGGATCATCTCGCTGCCTTCGATCAGCAGCGGTTCACGGCCCATCGCTTCCTGCACTCGCCGGGCAAAGTCCCGCGCGGTCATGGGTTCGCTGAGGGATCCGACCAGACCGACGACCTTGGGGTTCTCCGGGTCCAATGGGCCTTCCACGGTGATCTCCAGCTGCCGGGCCAACTGCACGTTGTTGCCCACCTCGGGATGCAGGTCCAGGGGCAGGTGATAGGCCAACAGGCTGATGTCGTGCTTGAGCAGGGTTTTCAACCTACGCTGCTTCATGCCGGTGATGCAGGGGTTCTCGCCTTTCCAGAAGTAGCCGTGATGCACCAGCACCAGATCGGCCTTGGCCTCCACGGCGGCATCCAGCAATGCCTGGCTCGCGGTGACGCCGCTGACAATACGCATCACCTGCGGACGCCCTTCGACCTGCAGGCCATTGGGGCAGTAGTCGGCGATGCGTGAACTGCCCAGATAGCGGTCCGCTTCTTCCACCAATGTACTCAGGGCAACGGCCATAAAAGACTCCTAAATATCCCGTTCAGAGGCGCGCGCGGCCTCGTATAATGCGCGACATTATGGGCCGTGCGCAGCCCTTCGTAACCACCCAGGACTCGCTCAATGCTCAAGGCTCTGCGTTTTTTTGGCTGGCCGCTTCTGGCCGGCGTGCTCATCGCGTTGCTGATTATTCAGCGCTACCCCCAGTGGGTCGGCCTGCCCAGCCTGGACGTCAACCTGCAGCAAGCGCCACAAACCACCAGCACCCGGCAGGGACCGGTGTCCTATGCCGATGCGGTGCTGATTGCCGCACCTGCGGTGGTTAACCTGTACACCACCAAAGTGATCAACAAGCCGGCCCACCCGCTGTTTGAAGACCCGCAGTTCCGGCGTTTCTTCGGCGACAACCTGCCCAAGCAGCAGCGCATGGAGTCGAGCCTGGGTTCCGGGGTGATCATGAGCCCCGAAGGTTACCTGCTGACCAACAACCACGTGACTTCCGGCGCCGAACAGATCGTGGTGGCGCTCAAGGATGGGCGGGAAACCCTGGCCCGAGTCATCGGCAGCGATCCGGAAACCGATCTGGCGGTGCTCAAGATCGACCTGAAGAACCTGCCTTCGATCACCGTCGGCCGCTCGGAAAGCGTCCGCGTCGGCGACGTCGCCCTGGCCATCGGCAACCCGTTCGGGGTCGGCCAGACCGTGACCATGGGCATCATCAGCGCCACCGGACGCAACCAGCTGGGCCTGAACAACTACGAAGATTTCATCCAGACCGACGCCGCGATCAACCCGGGCAACTCCGGCGGCGCCCTGGTGGACGCCAATGGCAACCTGACCGGGATCAACACCGCGATCTTCTCCAAGTCCGGCGGCTCACAGGGCATCGGCTTCGCCATTCCGATCAAGCTGGCCATGGAGGTGATGAAGTCGATCATCGAGCATGGTCAAGTGATCCGTGGCTGGCTGGGGATCGAAGTGCAACCGCTGACCCAGGAACTGGCGGAGTCCTTCGGCCTGGCCGGACGTCCCGGGATCGTGGTGGCGGGGATCTTCCGCGATGGCCCGGCACAGAAAGCCGGCATGCAACTGGGGGATGTGATCCTCAGCATCGACGGCGAACCTGCCGGTGACGGCCGCCGCTCGATGAACCAGGTGGCGCGCATCAAGCCGATGGAAAAAGTCGCAATCCTGGTGATGCGCAATGGCAAGGAACTCAAGCTGACGGCGGAAATCGGCCTGCGTCCGCCCCCCGCACCGGTCAAAGAAGCAGAGTAAAGCTGGGCCCGGCGATGCCGGGCCAACAGCATACATTCTCATTGGTCATGTTATATTGTTTCAATATTGCTATTGGAACAGCCCCATGACGTCCCGAAAAATCCTCCCCCTGGCCGGCCTGGCCCTGGGCCTGCTGGCCGACCCCCTGCTCGCCGAAGAACCGCAGCCCCTGGAGCTCGAAACCACCCGCATCACCAGCGAATACGAATCCGCCACAGGGCCGGTCAAAGGCTACCGGGCCACGCGCTCGGCCAGCGCCACCAAGACCGATACGGCGATCCGTGACATCCCACAATCTGTCAGCGTGATCCCCGCCAGCGTGCTCAAGGACCTGGGCAGCAGCAACGTCGAACGCGCCCTGGAGTTTGCCGGCGGCGTCGCCAAGCAGAACAACTTCGGCGGCCTGACCCTGTATGAATACAGCGTGCGAGGCTTCACCACCTCGGAGTTCTACAAGGACGGCTTCAGCGCCAACCGCGGCTACCCCAGCCCCCCGGACGCGGCCAATATCGAGCGCATCGAAGTACTCAAGGGCCCGGCCGCCAGCCTCTATGGTCGCGGCGACCCCGGCGGTACGGTGAATATCGTGACCAAGAAACCCCAGCCCGAAGCCTTCACCACCCTGCAGACCAGCGCCGGCAGTTGGGACCGCTACCGCACCGCCCTGGACCTCAACACCCCGCTGGATGCTCAGGGCAATCTGCTGTCCCGGGTCAATCTGGCGGTGGAGGACAACCACAGCTTCCGCGACCACGTCGACAGTCGCCGGGTGTTCGTCGCGCCGTCTTTCAGCTGGCAATTGAACCCGGACACCAGCCTGTTGGTGGAAAGCGAATTCGTGCGCCACAGCTCGACTTTCGACCGCGGTATCGTCGCCCCCAACAACCGCTGGAGCGGCGTCTCCCGCAAGACCTTCCTCGGCGAACCCAGCGACGGCAACATCGACAACCACAACAACATGCTCCAGGCCGCCCTGGAACATCACCTCAACGACAGCTGGAAGCTGCGCCTGGCGAGCCACTACAAGGAAGGCAAGTTGTGGGGCTTCGCCTCGGAGGCCCGTCCGCTGAATGCCGACCAGCGCACGGTCAATCGGCGCTACCGCGAGCGCGACAACAACTGGCACGACAGCATCACCCAGCTGGAACTGCGCGGCCTGTTCGATACCGGCAGCTGGCAGCACGAACTGTTGATCGGCAGCGAATACGAGAACTACCGCAAGAACGAACGAGTCACCACCTTCGCCGGCGGCCCTTACGCCATTGATATCCACGATCCGATCTACGGCCAGGCCAAGCCCGACGGCAAGCGTTCCGGCACGGACTTTTTCGAGCATATCGAAAGCCGGGCCCTCAACCTGCAGGACCAGATCATCTTCACCGACCGCCTGCGCGGCATGCTCGGCGCCCGTTTTGAACACTTCGAGCAAAAGATCGACGACCACACCACCGGCAAACGCAGCCGCCAGACTCACGACGCCCTGACCCAGCGCGCCGGCCTGCTGTATCAACTGACTCCGCAGTGGGGCCTGTTCGCCAACGCCTCCACCTCGTTCAAGCCCAACAACGGGCTGGATGCGGCCGGCAAGACCTTCAAGCCCGAGGAAGGTGTCGGTTATGAAGTGGGGATCAAGAGCGAGCTGTTCGACGAACGCCTGAGCGCGACCCTGGCCGCCTTCCATATCGACAAGGAAAACGTCCTGGCACTGGACCCCGGCAGCGACTCCAGCCGCGCCGTGGGCAAGGCCCGCAGCCAGGGCTTCGATGCGCAAGTGACCGGCCAGTTGACCGATGCGGTGCGGGTGATCGGTGCCTATGCGCTGATCGATGCCGAGGTCACCAAGGGCGATCGGGCGATCCCGTCCGGCAGCCGCATACTCGGCGTGGCCAAGCACAGCGGCAGCCTGTTGGGCGTCTATGAATTTCAGGACGGGCGACTCAAAGGCTCGGACGTCGGCGCCGCCCTGACCTACGTCGGCGATCGCTCGGGCGAGGCTGGAGGCAGCTTCGAGTTGCCCGCCTACCGCACCCTGGACCTGCTGGCCCACTACAAGGCCAGCGACAACCTGACCCTGGGCCTGAACCTGAACAACCTGTTCGACGAGAAGTACTACGAGCGCTCCTACAGCAACTACTGGGTCACTCCAGGCGAGCCGCGCAACTTCACCGTCAGCCTGACCCTCAACCTGTAGCCGGAAATCGCCATGCACAACCTCAAATCAATCGCCCTGCTGGGCCTGCTCGCCACCCTGGGTACAACCCAGGCCTCGGCCCACGGTCTGTGGACCGAACAGCGACGCGGGAATATCGAAGTGATCTACGGCCACGGGGCCGAAGACGATGCCTTCAAGGCCAAGAAGGTCAGCGGTGCCTGGGCCTACGACGGCGCCGCCAGAATGATTCCAGTGACCGTGCAACGCCTGGCCGACCACGCACGCCTGCAACCACTCAAGCCACCGGCGGTGCTGGCCGTGGCGCTGGACAACGGTCCGTGGTCGCAAACGGCGGACAAAGGCTGGGTCAACCAGGGGCGCAGTAAAGTCCCGGGGGCGATCGCCTCGACCCACACCTTCAAGTACAGCCTGGCGATCTATCAAGCGGGGGCGAAGCTGCCAAAGCTGGAACAGCTCAAGCTGCTGATCCTGCCGGAAGTCGACCCGCTGACGGTGGGCCAGGGCAACAGCCTGCCGGTGCGGGTACTGCTGGATGGGCAGCCCGTGGCTGGGGTCAAGTTGATCGGCGATTATCGCAATGCACCGAGCACCCTGAGCACCGAGACCGATGCCCAGGGACGCGCGCAAGTGCTGGTGAGAAATGAAGGCTTGAACGTGATTGCCGCAGAGCTTGAAGTACCGCTCAAGGACGATCCGGATGTGGCTTCACGCGGCCTGTTCAGCTCCCTGACCTTCCTCGGCAACCCGCACCACGAATGAGGGCAGCCGGGGGCTGCAGCTACAAGTGGCAAGCTTGTAGCTGCAAGTCAGAGGCTCCTGGCATTGCTCTGGGCTTCCAACTTGCAGCTTGCAGCTCACGACTTAGAGCTGCCCCAACCCGTCGATCAGTGCCTGGTTCTGCTCCGGGGTGCCGATGCTGATCCGCAGGAACTGGGCGATCCGCTCCTGCTTGAAGTGACGCACTATCACCCCTTGCTCGCGCAGCTTGGCCGCCAGCCCCGCCGCATCGTGCTGCGGGTGGCGGGCAAAGATGAAGTTGGCCGCCGATGGCAGCACTTCAAAGCCCTTGGCCTGCAACTGCGCCACCACCCACTCGCGGCTGTCGATCACCAGCTGGCAGGTCTTGGCGAAATATTCGCGGTCCTCGAAGGCCGCCGCCGCACCGACGATCGCCAGGCGATCCAGCGGGTAGGAGTTGAAGCTGTTCTTGATCCGCTCCAGGGCCTCGATCAGGTCCGGATGGCCCACCGCCAGGCCCACCCGCAAGCCGGCCAGGGAGCGCGACTTGGACAGGGTCTGGGTCACCAGCAGGTTGGGGTAGCGGTCCACCAGACTGATGGCGGTCTGGCCGCCGAAGTCGATATAGGCTTCGTCCACGCCCACCCCCGAACCCGGGCTGGCCTGGAGGATCTGCTCCCCCGCCTCCAGGGCCAGCAGGCAGCCGGTCGGCGCGTTCGGGTTGGGGAAGATGATCCCGCCGTTGGGCTTGGCGTAGTCGGCTACGTTGATCTGGAACTGTTCGTCCAGGGGCACCGCCTGGTAATCGATGCCATACAGCCCGCAGTACACCGGGTAGAAGCTGTAGCTGATGTCCGGGAACAGCAGCGGCTGATCCTGCTGCAGCAGGCCATGGAAAATGTGCGCCAGGACTTCGTCGGAACCGTTGCCGAGGAACACCTGGTTGCCCTGCACCCCGTAGTAACTGGCCACTGCCTGCTTGAGCAGGTCGCTGTTGGGGTCGGGGTACAGGCGCAGGTTGTCGTTGAGCTCGGCCTGCATCGCCGCCAGGGCCTTGGGCGACGGGCCATAGGGGTTTTCATTGGTGTTGAGCTTGACCAGCTTGGTCAGCTTGGGTTGTTCGCCCGGCACGTAAGGCACCAGGTTCTTGACGAACGGACTCCAGAATTTGCTCATGTTCATTGCCCCTGATCTTGGTCGTCGACGATGCGGTATTCGGCGCTGCGGGCGTGGGCGGTCAGCGACTCGCCACGGGCCAGCACCGAGGCGGTCCGGCCCAGCTCGGACGCACCCTGCTCGGAGCAGAAGATGATCGACGAGCGTTTCTGGAAGTCATACACCCCCAGCGGCGAGGAGAAACGCGCGGTGCCGGACGTCGGCAGCACGTGGTTCGGCCCGGCGCAATAATCGCCCAGCGCCTCGGACGTGTGACGGCCCATGAAGATCGCCCCGGCGTGACGGATCTGCGGCAGCCAGGCTTGCGGGTCGGCCACCGACAACTCCAGGTGCTCGGGGGCAATGCGATTGGCCACGTCCATGGCTTGTTGCATGTCGCGAACCAGGATCAGGGCGCCACGGCCATTGATCGAGGTGTTGATGATCTCTGCGCGTTCCATGGTCGGCAGCAGCTTGGCGATGCTCGCAGCGACTTTATCCAGGAACTCGGCGTCCGGGCTGACCAGTATCGCCTGGGCGTCTTCGTCGTGCTCGGCCTGGGAGAACAGGTCCATGGCGATCCAGTCCGGATCGGTCTGGCCGTCGCAGACCACGAGGATCTCCGACGGGCCGGCGATCATGTCGATGCCGACCTGGCCAAATACGTGGCGCTTGGCGGTGGCCACATAGATGTTGCCCGGACCGACCACCTTGTCCACCTGGGGCACGCTTTCGGTGCCGTAGGCCAGCGCGGCAACAGCCTGGGCGCCGCCGATGGTGAACACCCGGTCGACCCCGGCAATGCAGGCCGCCGCCAGCACCAGTTCGTTGACTTCACCACGCGGGGTCGGCACCACCATCACCACTTCAGCCACGCCCGCCACCTTGGCCGGGATCGCGTTCATCAGCACCGACGACGGGTATGACGCCTTGCCCCCCGGTACATACAGGCCGGCGCGGTCCAGCGGCGTGACCTTCTGGCCCAGCACCGTGCCGTCGGCCTCGGTGTAGCTCCAGGAATCCTGCTTCTGTTTCTCGTGATAGCTGCGCACCCGCGCCGCGGCCTTTTCCAGGGCTTCGCGCTGGGCCACGGTGATTCGGGTCAGGGCCAGTTCCAGGCGCTCGCGCGGCAGGATCAGATCGGCCATGGAAGCCACCTGCAAACCGTCGAAACGCTGGGTGAACTCCACCAGCGCCGCATCCCCGCGCTCACGCACGGCCTTGATGATGTCCAGCACCCGCTGATTGACCGAATCGTCAGAGACACTTTCCCAGCTCAGCAGATGATCCAGATGACGGGCGAAATCCGGATCGGCAGCGTTGAGTCGGCGAATTGCAGTCGGAGCGGTCATAGCGAAGGCCTCAGTAATTGGCGAGTGCTCAAAAGGGCAAGCTTGGATTTGCAAAGCTCAGGCGCCGCAAGACTACCAAGCCATCCGCGTGGGCACCTGAGCATTCTGGCTATGACGCGGATAGATGGGCGCGGCTCAAGGCCACGCATGTGAATCAGCCGCGGTGTCGCGACTCCACTGCCTTGCGCAGGGTGTCGATCAACGCCTGGATACGGGCGTGCTGCATCTTCATCGATGCCTTGTTGACCACCAGACGGGAGCTGATGGTGGCGATCAGTTCCTGGGGCTCCAGACCGTTGGCCCGCAGGGTGTTGCCGGTGTCGACCACGTCGATGATCTTGTCCGCCAGACCGATCAGCGGCGCCAGCTCCATGGAGCCGTAGAGCTTGATGATGTCCACCTGGCGGCCCTGTTCGGCGTAGTAACGCTTGGCCACGTTGACGAACTTGGTGGCTACCCGCAGGCGCCCCTTGGGTTCGACGGCGCCGATGGCTCCGGCGGTCATCAGCTTGCACTGGGCAATCTGCAGGTCCAGCGGTTCGTACAGGCCCTGGCCGGAGTACTCCATGAGGACGTCCTTGCCGGCCACCCCGAGGTCGGCGGCGCCATGTTCGACATAGGTCGGCACATCGGTGGCGCGCACGATCAGCAGGCGTACATCGTCCTGGGTCGTGGGGATGATCAGTTTGCGGCTCTTGTCCGGATTCTCGGTCGGCACGATGCCCGCTTCAGCCAGAAGCGGCAGCGTGTCGTCGAGGATACGGCCCTTGGACAGTGCGATGGTCAACATGAGTAACGTAAGTCCTTATGCGGCGACTGATGCCCGGACGCAAACGGCGCCAGACATGCGTCGAGCCTGAAGACAGGCTCGACGTGGAACAGATTCGGCTGTGGGCACCTCCCTGTGCCCGTCATGCAACTAGCCCGGTACGCGGCGGATCTTCGCGCCGAGCATCTGCAGCTTCTCTTCGATGCACTCGTAACCACGGTCGATGTGGTAGATGCGGTCGATCAGGGTATCGCCTTCGGCCATCAGGGCCGAGATCACCAGGCTGGCCGAGGCCCGCAGGTCGGTGGCCATGACCGGCGCGCCCTTGAGGATTTCGGTGCCGGTGACGATCGCGGTATTGCCTTCGACCTGGATCTTGGCGCCCATGCGGTGCAGTTCGTACACGTGCATGAAACGGTTTTCAAAGATGGTCTCGATCACCGCGCCAGTGCCTTCGGCAATCGCGTTCAGGGAAATGAACTGAGCCTGCATGTCGGTCGGGAACGCTGGGTACGGAGCGGTACGCACGTTGACCGCCTTCGGGCGCTTGCCGTGCATGTTGAGCTCGATCCAGTCGCTGCCGGTGGTGACTTCAGCGCCGGCTTCCTTGAGTTTCTCCAGTACGGCTTCAAGGATGGTCGGATCGGTGTCCTTGACCTTGACCCGGCCGCCGGTGACGGCTGCCGCCACTAGGTAGGTGCCGGTTTCGATACGGTCGGGCATGACCTTGTAGATCGCCGAATGCAGACGCTCGACGCCATCGATGGTGATGGTGTCGGTGCCGGCGCCGGAAATCTTCGCGCCCATGGCGATCAGGAAGTTGGCCAGGTCGACGACTTCAGGTTCGCGGGCGGCGTTCTGCAGCACGCTGCGGCCACGGGCCAACGCCGCGGCCATCATGATGTTTTCGGTACCGGTCACGCTCACGGTATCGAAGAAGAAGTTCGCACCGCGCAGGCCGCCTTCAGGGGCCTTGGCCTTGATGTAACCGCCTTCGACGTCGATCACTGCACCCATGGCCTCCAGGCCGCGGATGTGCAGGTCAACCGGGCGCGAGCCGATGGCGCAACCACCCGGCAGGGCCACTTCGGCTTCGCCGAAACGGGCAACCATCGGGCCCAGCACCAGGATCGAGGCGCGCATGGTTTTCACCAGCTCGTAAGGCGCCACCAGGGTCTTGATGGTGCGCGGGTCGATTTCAACGCTGAGTTTCTCGTCGATCACCGGCTCGATGCCCATGCGACCGAACAGCTCGATCATGGTGGTGATGTCGTGCAGGTGCGGCAGGTTGGCCACGGTGACCGGGCCATCGCACAGCAGGGTTGCCGCCAGAATCGGCAGCGCGGAGTTCTTGGCCCCGGAAATGCGGATCTCGCCATCAAGGCGAACGCCGCCGGTAATAATCAATTTATCCATAACAGTCTCGACGCCCTTGGGCTCAGGTGCGCTCGGCCCAAGCCGCGCGGCTGAAAAATTTCATAGTGATCGCGTGGATGCTGCCATCGGCAATCCATGGATTCAAATGGGCATAGATGCTCTGCTGACGCTTGACCGGGCTCAAGGCCACCAGTTCGTCGCTAATCACGTTCAGCTGAAAGTTGCAGCCTTCGCCCTCAACTTCTACCTGAGCTCCGGGCAGCTTTCCCTCAAGAAAGCTCTTCACTTCGTTGGCCTGCATGCTCAACCTCAATCGGCGCCCTGTGCGCGCGGGTCGGACATCATACAAAAAAGCCCCGCGCCTGCGAACCCCGCATAGCAGGACTCTGACGGGGGGCTTCTATATAGATGTGGGTTACTACGGATGGAGGAGGATCTCGGTGACCCCGGATACCTCGGCGATTTCCCGCATGCCCTCGGGCAGGGCGCGAACGCTCACCGTCTTGCCCAGCCCCTGACCATCGCGAATGAAGGCCAGCAATAGGGCCAGACCGACACTGCTGGATTTTTCCACAGCCGAGCAATCAAGCACCAGGGCCGTGCCCGGACTCGACTTGATCAGCGCCCGGCCCTGCTTGCGCAGGCCCGGGCCGCTGCGGTAGTCCAGCACGCCACCGATCAGCAGCTCCCCGGCGTCACCCAGGCGTACGGCCGACTCACTCATTGCGCAGCCTTATGGGCGGCGTCTTCGGTGACTTCCTTGGCCTTGGCCACTTCGCCGGCCCAGCCGTCGATGGTCTTGTCCAGGTTGTTGCCGTTGCGCTGCATGGCGTCGGCGAACTGATCACGGAACAGCTTGCCGATGTTGATGCCGTTGATGATCACGTTACGCACTTTCCACTCGTCGTTGATCTTCTCCAGGGTGTAGGACACCGGATAGATAGCGCCGTTGTTGCCTTTGACTTGCATGTCCACGCTGGTACGGGTGCCGCTTTCATCCCTGGCCGGAGAAACGGTGATGCCCTGGTTGTTGTACTCGAGCAAGGCGTTGCCATAGAACTGCATCAGGCTGCGCTTGAAGTTCTCCTGGAAGCGCGCCATCTGCTCCGGGGTGGCCTTGCGCGAATACTTCACGGTCATGATGCTGCGGGAGATGCCGTCGGCATCCACCACCGGACCGACAATGCCGTTCAGGGCGTTGTAGAAGTCGTTCGGGCTTTGCTTGTACTTTTCCTTGTTGGCCGCCAGATCCGCCAGCAGGCGGGTGGTGGTGTCCTGCACCAGATCGTGGGCGGAAGGTGCACTGGCCGCGTTAGCCAGCAACGGCAGGGCCGCCAGCAGCACCAACAGGCCACGTCGCAAGATAGAGATCATCGAAAAACTCCTCATTTGGCGTCTTTGCTAACGGTATTGAGCAGGAATTTACCGATCAGGTCCTCCAGCACCAGCGACGACTGGGTGTCGTGGATGGTCCCACCATCCTTGAGCAAGGTTTCTTCCCCGCCCACGCTGATACCGATGTATTTCTCACCCAACAGGCCAGCCGTCAGGATAGATGCAGTGGAGTCGGTCGGCAGATTATCCACACGTTTTTCCAGCTGCATGGTCACCCGACCGGTGAAGCTGTCGCGGTCCAGATCGATCGCCGTAACCTTGCCGATGGTGACCCCAGCCATGGTGACCTTAGCTCTGACCGTCAAACCGGCGATATTGTCGAAGTAGGCGTAAAGCTTGTAGGTATCGGTGCTTGCGCTCGGAGACAAGCCACTGACTCGCAGGGCAAGCAACAGCAAAGCCAGGATGCCGGCCAGCAGGAAAAGGCCGACACCGATTTCCAGGGTGCGGTTTTGCATCAGAAATCTCCAAACATCAAGGCGGTCAGAATAAAGTCCAAGCCCAGTACGGCCAACGAGGCGTACACCACGGTCTTGGTAGTGGCACGGCTGATCCCCTCTGAAGTGGGCTCACAGTCGTAGCCTTGGAATACGGCGATCCAGGTCACTACAAACGCAAAGACGATACTTTTGATCACGCCATTGAGTACGTCACCGCTGAAGGTCACGCTGTTCTGCATGTTCGACCAGTAGGAACCTTCATAGACCCCCAGCCAGTCCACAGCAACCCAGGAACCGCCCCAGATCCCCACCACGCTGAAAATCATCGCCAGCAGCGGCAGGGAGATGAAGCCGGCCCACAGGCGTGGCGCGATGATGTACTTGAGCGGGTCGACCCCGATCATCTCCAGGCTGGAGAGCTGCTCGGTGGATTTCATGTTGCCGATCTCGGCAGTCAGCGCCGAACCTGCACGACCAGCGAACAACAGCGCGGTAACCACCGGCCCCAGCTCACGCAACAGGGTCAGGGCGACCATCTGCCCCACCGCCTGCTCCGAACCGTAGCTGGAGAGAATGTTGAAGCCCTGCAGCGCCAGCACCATGCCGATGAAGATTCCGGACACGACGATGATCACCAGGGACATCACGCCCACGGAGTGCAGTTGCTTGATCAGCAAGCCGAAACTGCCACCGATGCCACCGCGGCCCAGCAACGCGTGAAACAGGAACAGGGTGGAACGCCCCAGTACCGCCAGGACATCAATGCCTGAGCGACCGAAGAGGCGAACCCTCTCGATTAGCGATATTTTGCGCATCAGCGCTTCCCCAGAAGATCTGCGCGGTAATCCGTCGCTGGAAAGTGAAACGGCACCGGGCCGTCGGGATCACCCTTCATGAATTGACGGATACGCGGATTGTCGGAGTCCATCAGTTCGTCAGGAGTTCCCTGACCCAACACCTGGCCATCACCGACTACATAGAGGTAATCGGCAATGCTCGCGGTTTCCGCAAGATCATGGGACACCACGATGCTGGTAATGCCCAGGGCATCGTTGAGCAGACGGATCAGCCGCACCAGGACACCCATGGCAATCGGGTCCTGCCCCACGAAAGGTTCGTCGTACATGAGAATCTGCGGGTCCAGGGCGATGG
The DNA here is from genome assembly GCF_003225665.1 of Pseudomonas sp. TKO26. NCBI lineage: Bacteria > Pseudomonadati > Pseudomonadota > Gammaproteobacteria > Pseudomonadales > Pseudomonadaceae > Pseudomonas > Pseudomonas sp. TKO26. The sequence continues at coordinate 250,454 of NZ_QKLN01000002.1, read as the reverse complement.
CCCGGGCCAGGGCGACCCGGCGCTTCATGCCGCCGGACAGCTCATCGGGCATCAGGTCGACGGCACCCCGCAGGCCCACCGCCTGCAGCTTGAGCAGGACAATGTCGCGAATCATCTCGTCCGGCAGTTCGGTATGCACCCGCAGCGGAAAAGCCACGTTCTCGAACACATCCAGATCGGTGAACAGGGCGCCACTCTGAAACAGCACGCCCATCTGCTTGCGCGCATCGAACAGATCGCTGCGCGAGAGGCTCGGCAGATTCTGGCCGTTGACCCACACTTCGCCGCTGCTGGGCCGCAACTGCATGCCCATCAAGCGCAACAGGGTGGTTTTTCCGCAGCCGGAAGGCCCCATGATGCCGGTGACCTTGCCTCGCGGAATACGGATATCCACGTTATTGAAAATGCTGCGCGCACCGCGCTTGAAGGACAGTCCCTTCAGCTCGACCGCGTAGGCGTTATCGGCACTCATCTAAACTCCTTGCGATGCAGCCTATCACTCGGACGCTTGGCTCCCTGCCGGGAGTACGTGCCCCTGGGCAGGCCGAACTGGCGGCGAACTATATCACTGCTGATACGACGCCCCCAAGGCCGAAGCCGTGAACGTTCAGGTCCAGGACAGGCAAAATCGGAGGATTCCTGATACCGGCCAGATAAAGGCTGACGAACTTGCGTGAGGGATTTGCTCATTACCGCTATAATCGCCGCCTTTTCATCGGGCTATACGATTTCAGACATGAGCCAATCCAGCGACCTGATTCAATCAGCACAACGCACCATCCGCCTCGAACTTCAGGCCGTAGAAGGCTTGCTGCCCCATATCGACGCAGATTTCGTACGCGCTTGCGAGATGATTCTGGCCAGCAAAGGCCGCGTGGTCGTGGTCGGCATGGGCAAATCCGGGCACGTCGGCAACAAGATCGCCGCTACCCTGGCGAGTACCGGAACCACGGCTTTCTTTGTCCATCCAGCCGAAGCCAGCCATGGCGACATGGGCATGATCACCCGCGATGACGTGATCCTGGCCCTTTCCAACTCGGGTTCCACCAACGAAATCGTCACCCTGCTGCCGCTGATCAAGCGCCTGGGCATCCAGCTGATCAGCCTGACCGGCAACCCTGAGTCGCCACTGGCCAAGGCCGCCGACGTCAATCTCAACGTGCATGTCGAGCACGAGGCCTGCCCGCTGAACCTGGCTCCCACCTCCTCGACCACCGCGGCCCTGGTCATGGGCGATGCCCTGGCCGTGGCCCTGCTGGAAGCCCGCGGCTTCACCGCCGAAGACTTCGCGTTCTCCCATCCCGGCGGCGCCCTGGGCCGCCGCCTGCTGCTCAAGGTCGAGAACGTGATGCATGAAGGCAACGATCTGCCGCAGGTGCAACGGGGCACCCTGCTCAAGGATGCGCTCATGGAAATGACCCGCAAGGGCCTGGGCATGACCGTGATTCTGGAGGCCGACGGTCGCCTGGCCGGGATCTTCACCGACGGCGACCTGCGCCGCACCCTGGATCGCGCCATCGATATCCACCACGCCACCATCGATTCGGTCATGACCCCTCATGGCAAGACCGCCCGCGCCGATATGCTGGCCGCCGAAGCCCTGAAGATCATGGAAGACCATAAAATCAGCGCCCTGGTGGTGGTGGACAAGGAAGACCGGCCGATCGGCGCCTTGAACATGCACGACCTGCTGCGCGCGGGAGTGATGTAAATGAGTGCCGACCTGCTGCAACGCGGTAAACACATCAAGCTGGCGGTCTTCGACGTCGACGGCGTCCTGACCGACGGTCGTCTGTACTTCCTTGAAGACGGCAGCGAGTTCAAGACCTTCAATACCCTCGACGGCCAGGGCATCAAGATGCTCATGGCCGCCGGGGTGCAGACCGCGATCATCAGCGGGCGCAAGACCCCGGTGGTCGAACGCCGCGCCAAGAACCTGGGGATTCCCCACCTGTACCAGGGCCGCGAAGACAAACTGGTGGTACTGGACGAGCTTCTCGCCCAACTGGGCCTAAGCTATGAACAGGTCGCCTACCTGGGTGACGACCTGCCCGACCTGCCGGTGATCCGCCGTGTCGGCCTGGGCATGGCGGTGGCCAACGCCGCCGGTTTTGTCCGCGAACACGCCCACGGCATTACCGCTGCCCGCGGCGGCGAAGGTGCCGCACGGGAGTTCTGCGAGCTGATCCTGCGTGCCCAGGATCGTCTTGAAGCAGCCAATGCCGCTTATCTATAGAGCCCTCCCATGCTGAGTAAAAAGATTCGCACCATCCTGATCTTCGGGACCATCGCCCTGCTGTTCGCGGCGGTCGGTTACTGGAACATCAGCCCGGAACGCTTCCTCGACAAGCCTGTGGTGCAGGTCGACGAGAGCGCCATCGACTATTACGCGATCAACGCCCGCAGCGTGCAGTACCTGCCAGACGGCAAACTGCAGTACGAAATGACCTCGGACAAGGTCGAACACATCAAGGCCAGCGAAGTGACACTGCTGACCAAGCCCGACCTGCAGATGTACCGCGGCACCACTTATCCCTGGCATGTCCAGAGCGAGCGCGGCGAAGTCAATCCGGACGGCACCGAGGTCGAGCTGATCGATTCGGTTCGGGTTTCCCGCACAGACGAGCACAATCGCAACCTGCTGATCACCACCAGCCGCATGACAGTATTCCCGCAGAAGCAATATGCGCAGACCGAGCAAGCCGTTAGAATCGACGGCGCCGACGGCGTGACCACTGCCAAGGGAATGAAAGCGTATTTGAAAGACGGCAGGATGAACCTGCTATCGAACGTAAGAGGACAGTATGAGGCTCGTTAAAACCCTCCCTATTTTGCTCAGTCTGGGCGCAGCACTGGGAAGCGTGAGCGCCTGGGCTCTGCCGAACGATAGCCAACAGCCCATCCGCATTCAGGCCGACGACGCCCAGCTGGACGACAAGAACGGCGTGGCTACCTACAAGGGCGATGTGATCATCACCCAGGGTTCGATGAAGATCACCGGCAACACCGTGACCATCACCCGATCCAAGACTGGCGAAATCGATGTCGTGACGTCGGTGGGCAACCTGGCCTACTTCGAACAGCTGCAGAAGCAGACCGACCCGAAACCGGTCCAGGCCTACGCCGTGACCATCCAGTACCATGCCCAGCAGAACCGCATCGTGCTGATCGACAAGGCCAAGGTCATCAACGACGGCAATACCACCGAAGGCGAGAAAATCGTCTACGACACCGTCAAGCAAGTGGCTAACGCCGGTCGCGCCAACGGCAGCTCGGTCACCGCGCCACGTCCGCGGATCGACATGGTCATCCAGCCGAAAAAGAAAACCGACGAGCAAAAGGCCCAGTAATGGCAACTCTGAAAGCTCAGCACCTGGCCAAGAGCTACAAGAGCCGCCAGGTCGTGCGTGATGTCAGCCTGTCCATCGACAGCGGGCAGATCGTCGGCCTGCTCGGCCCCAACGGCGCCGGCAAGACCACCTGCTTCTACATGATCGTCGGCCTGGTCCAGGCTGATCAGGGGCGCGTCCTGATCGACGACCTGGATGTCAGCCACCAACCGATGCACGGTCGCGCCCGCGCCGGCATCGGCTATCTGCCTCAGGAAGCCTCGATCTTCCGCAAGCTGTCGGTCGCAGACAACATCATGGCCATCCTCGAGACCCGCAAGGAGCTCGACAAGGCCGGCCGCCGCCAGGAGCTGGAAAGCCTGCTGCAGGAATTCCACATCAACCACATCCGCGACAACCTCGGCATGAGCCTGTCCGGTGGCGAGCGCCGCCGCGTGGAAATCGCCCGGGCGCTGGCCACCGCCCCCAAGTTCATCCTGCTGGACGAACCCTTCGCCGGGGTCGACCCGATCTCGGTCGGCGATATCAAGCAGATCATCCATCACCTGAAGGCCAAAGGCATCGGTGTACTGATCACTGACCACAACGTCCGGGAAACCCTGGACATCTGTGAAACCGCCTATATCGTCAACGACGGGCAACTGATCGCCGAGGGCGACTCCGAGACTATCCTGGCCAACGAACTGGTCAAGGAAGTCTATCTGGGCCATGAGTTCCGCCTGTAACGGCTGAGGTGTCGGGCCAGACGCCAGAGCGCCGCAAACGATAAATCCCCACAAACTTTATTGTTACAGCGCTCTAGGCAAACACTTCAGTTTCAGGCATATAATTTGCTTATGTTTGGCGCTTCGGCGCCCTGTAGTGGATGGCGCATGTGCGCCGGCAAATAAGGTGTTAAGCCCCTGCCATGAAACCATCGCTAGTCCTCAGAATGGGCCAGCAGCTGACGATGACACCGCAGCTGCAACAGGCCATCCGCCTGCTCCAATTGTCGACCCTGGACCTGCAACAGGAAATCCAGGAAGCCCTGGAGTCCAACCCGATGCTCGAGCGCCAGGAAGACGGCGACGACTTCGACAACAGCGACCCCCTGGCCGACAACACCGAGTCCAAAACCAATACCGAAATCCAGGAACCCTCCTACCAGGAAACCGCCCCCACGGTGGACAACCTCGAGGAAGGCGAATGGAACGAACGCATCCCCAACGAGTTGCCGGTGGATACCGCGTGGGAAGACGTCTACCAGACCAGCGCCAGCAGCCTGCCCAGCAGCGATGACGACGAGTGGGACTTCACCACCCGCACATCGGCCGGAGAAAGCCTGCAGAGCCACCTGCTCTGGCAACTGAACCTGGCCCCGATGTCGGACACCGATCGCCTGATCGCCGTTACCCTGATCGATTGCATCAACAATCAGGGCTACCTGGACGAAACCCTTGAGGAGATCCTTGAGGCCTTCGATCCGGAGCTGGACATCGAACTGGACGAGATCGAAGCCGTACTGCATCGCATCCAGCAATTCGAACCTGCCGGTATCGGCGCACGCAACCTGGGTGAATGCCTGCTCCTGCAATTGCGCCAGTTGCCGGCGAAAACTCCCTGGCTGAGCGAGGCCCAGCGCCTGGTCTGCGATTACATTGACCTCCTGGGCAGTCGCGACTACAGCCAGTTGATGCGTCGCATGAAGCTCAAGGAAGACGAACTGCGCCAAGTCATCGAACTGGTGCAAAGTCTCAACCCGCGTCCCGGCTCGCAGATCGAATCCAGCGAAGCCGAGTACGTGGTTCCAGACGTCATCGTGCGCAAGGACAACGAACGCTGGCTGGTGGAGCTGAACCAGGAATCCGTGCCACGCCTGCGGGTCAACGCCCAGTACGCCGGTTTTGTACGCCGTGCCGACACCAGCGCCGACAACACCTTCATGCGCAATCAGTTGCAGGAAGCCCGCTGGTTCATCAAGAGCCTGCAGAGCCGCAACGAAACCCTGATGAAAGTTGCCACCCAGATCGTCGAGCACCAACGGGGCTTCCTCGAATATGGCGACGAAGCCATGAAACCCCTGGTTCTGCATGACATTGCCGAAGCGGTAGGCATGCACGAATCAACGATTTCCCGGGTGACCACACAAAAATTCATGCATACCCCTCGGGGCATATATGAACTGAAATACTTTTTCTCCAGCCATGTCAGCACCTCGGAAGGCGGCGAATGCTCGTCCACGGCAATCCGCGCGATCATCAAAAAACTGGTGGCTGCGGAAAATCAGAAAAAGCCGTTGAGTGACAGCAAGATCGCTGGTTTACTGGAGGCACAAGGCATTCAGGTAGCCCGTCGGACCGTCGCCAAGTACCGCGAATCCCTTGGGATCGCGCCTTCCAGCGAACGCAAGCGGTTGATGTAACCGCCGGGCCGGCCACAGCGTTTCGGAGTGTGCCTGCAAGCTGGCTGAGCCAGCCGGTTGCAGGCATGGTCTAGGTGGCAGGCATCTCAGCCTGCCGCGTTATGCACTGGCAACGAAGGAGAAGCTGTATGCAAGTCAACATCAGTGGACACCAACTCGAAGTGACTGAACCTCTGCGCGCTTACATCGGCGAAAAACTCGACCGGCTGGAGCGGCATTTCGACAAGATTACCAATGTGCAGGTCACCATGGCCGTCGAGAAATTGAAGCAGAAAATCGAAGCCACCTTGCACATCCACGGTGGGGAGGTTGTCGCCAATGCAGAACATGACGATATGTATGCCGCAATCGACCTGCTCACGGACAAGCTTGACCGCCAACTGAAAAAGCATAAGGAAAAGCAACTCCACCTTCTCCAAGGCACGGGTCGCTAACACTCCCCTCCCATGATCCGACTTGAAAGCATCCTGACCCCCGGCCGTTCCCTGGTGAACGTGCCGGGCGGCAGTAAAAAACGCGCCCTCGAACAAATTGCCAACCTGATCAGCCGTGAAGTGCCTGATCTGGAGATGCAGGACGTCTTCGAGAGCCTGATCGCCCGTGAGAAACTCGGCTCCACCGGTTTTGGCAACGGCATCGCCATTCCTCACTGCCGCCTCAAAGGCTGCGAGTCGCCCATCAGTGCACTGATGCATCTGGACGCTCCCATCGATTTCGACGCCATCGACGGCGCCCCGGTCGACCTGCTGTTTGTCCTGCTGGTCCCGGAAGCCGCCACCGATGCTCATCTGGAACTGCTGCGGCAGATCGCCAGCATGCTCGATCGCAAGGAAGTTCGCGATCGCCTGCGCAGTGCCACCAGCAACGAAGCCTTGTATCAGGTTGTCCTGGACGAGCAAAACGGTCAGTAATCATGCGCTTGATCATCGTCAGCGGCCGATCCGGCTCAGGTAAAAGCACCGCCCTCGATGTTCTCGAGGATCACGGCTACTACTGCATCGACAACCTGCCCGCCGGCTTGCTGCCCGAGCTGGCCGAACGCGCATTGATTCACACTGAACTGGCGCAACCGCTGGTAGCGGTGTCCATTGATGCCCGCAACTTGCCCAGCCACCTTTCACGCTTCCCCGAACTGCTGGAAGAAGTGCGCAGCCGGCATATCCAGTGTGACGTTCTTTATCTGGATGCCGACGAGGAAACCCTGCTCAAGCGATTCTCGGAAACTCGTCGTCGTCACCCGCTGAGCAGCGCCAATCGCTCGCTGGCCGAAGCAATCCACGATGAAACCCAACTGCTGGGCCCGATCGTCGATCTGGCCGACCTCAAGGTCAACACCACCAATCTGAACCTCTACCAACTGCGAGACACCATCAAGCTGCGCCTGTTGAACCAGCCGGAACCGGGTACCGCGTTCCTGGTGGAGTCCTTTGGTTTCAAGCGCGGCATGCCGGTGGACGCCGACCTGGTGTTTGACGTTCGCTGCCTGCCCAACCCGTATTGGAAACCCGAACTGCGTGCCCAATCCGGACTGGACGCCCCGGTGGCGGAATACCTGGCTGCGCAACCCGATGTCGAAGAGATGTTCCAGGACATCGAAAGCTATCTGCTCAAGTGGCTGCCGCGCTTCGCCGCCAGCAACCGCGCCTACGTGACCATTGCCATTGGCTGTACCGGCGGGCACCACCGCTCCGTGTACCTGACCGAGCGCCTGGGCAAGGTGTTGCAAAAAACCCTGAAGAACGTCCAGGTTCGCCACCGCGACCTTAGCTGAAAGGATCTACCCCGCGATGCCAGCTCTGGAAATCGAGATCATCAACAAACTGGGCCTGCACGCTCGCGCCTCGGCCAAGTTCGTCGGCGTGGCCGGCCAGTTCCCCTGCCAGATCCGCGCCGGCAGGACCCCGGAATCCATGGTCGACGGCAAAAGCATCATGGCCATGATGATGCTCGCCGCCGGCAAGGGCACCAAGATCCACCTCAAGACCGAAGGCGAGCAGGAACAGGAAGCAATGGATGCGCTGGTTGCCCTGATCAACAACTACTTCGACGAAGGCGAGTAGGCACGAGCGAGCCGCTCGCCACGCGGCATTCAGGCAAGCGCCGTGTCCATCACCATCATCAGGCAAAAACCGATACACAGGCCGAGACTGGCGAGCTTGTCATGGCCATTGCGCCGCGACTCCGGAATCACTTCATGAGTGACCACCAGCAGCATCGCCCCCGCTGCCAGGGCCAGCCCCAAGGGCAGCAGCACCTGCGCCAGGCTCACCAGCCAGGCACAGAGCAAGGCAAAGACCGGCTCCACCAGACCTGAAGCGGCGCCGATCAGGAACGCCTTGACCCGCGACATCCCCGCCCCCGCCAACACCAGGGCAATCACCAGCCCTTCCGGCACATCCTGCAAGGCAATGCCCATGGCCAGACTGTCCGCATCGGGCATGCCGCCTCCGGCCGACACTCCCACCGCCATCCCTTCAGGAATGTTGTGGGCAATGATCGCGAAGACGAACAACCAGATACGCGGGGCAATTACCGGATGCTCCGACGTGCCCACCAGCAGCTCCGGACTGCCCCCGGAAATCTTGCGATCCACCAGGAACAGGACAAAGGCCCCCAGCATGATGCCGGCACAGATCAGGCCGCTGGAGCCCCAGGCAGACAAGCCCAGATCCTGGGCTGCGGCAATGCCGGGGACAACCAGTGAAAACGCCGTCGCCGCCAGCATCACTCCGGCACCAAAACCCAACAGGGTGTCGCTCACCGCCACCGGCATCTGCCGGATCACCAGCACCGGAACCGCCCCCAATGCCGTGCCCAGGGCGCAAATGGAACCGCCCTGCAAGGCGCGCAGCAGGCGCGGCTCCAGGCTCAGCCAGCTCAGCCCTTGAGCCACCAGCAAAGCAGTACCCGCCAACAGCAACAGCGAACCGAAGGCATAACGAAACATTCGCCCGCTGCTGATCGCCAGTGTTTCAGTGCCCATAATCGGCCTTAGATCTTGTATCCAGGAGAAGGGATCAAACCATCGCGGCCCGGTAGCGCTGAGCCACTTCCGGCCAGTTGATCACGTTGTAGAACGCGTTGATGTATTCCGGCCGCCGGTTCTGATATCGCAAGTAATAGGCGTGCTCCCACACGTCCAGACCGAGAATGGGCGTATTGCCGTTCATCAGCGGGCTGTCCTGATTGCCGCTGCTTTCCACCACCAGCTTTTTCTCCGGAGTCACGCTGAGCCAGGCCCAGCCACTACCGAAACGGGTCAGCGCGGCCTTGGTGAAGGCCTCCTTGAAGCGTTCAAAACCGCCCAGTTGCTGCTCGATGGCCTGCCCCAAGGCACCTTCGGGCTTGCCACCGCCGGCCGGGGTCATGACCGCCCAGAACAGGGAATGGTTGGCATGACCACCACCTTGATTAATCACCGCGGCACGCAGTTGCTCGGGCAGTTGCTGGACGCTGGCCACCAGCTTCTCGATCTCCCAACCGGCCCACTCGGTGCCTTCCACTGCGGCATTCAGGTTGTTGATGTAGGTCTGGTGATGCTTGCTGTAGTGAATTTCCATGGTCTGCGCATCGATGTGCGGCTCCAGGGCGTCGTAGGCATAAGGCAGTGCAGGCAAGGTAAAGGACATATCAATGAACTCCGAAAATGGCGCCGCCGGCGCGGGGGATGTCGGTCGACAGGCCCGCGGCGTTGTCGCCCAGCAGACGATGGGTGCGGGGGTATTCACCGTGCTCGCCGATGAAATTCAGCAGCTCGACATAGGTCTTGCTGCTCTGGCGCCAGGCGGCTTCGCGCAAGGCCGGGGTCAGGCGACTGTCCTGCATGGTCTGCAGCAGGCGCTGATGGATGGCGCAGAGGTATTCCGCACTCTCCTCCGGCTGGTTCAGGCGTAGATGCAGGTCCGCCAGGTTGTGATGGGAAATCACGCAGGCCGCCACCGCTTCGTCGGCATCCGCCCAGCGCTCGAACAACACCTGGGCCAGCGCCAGCGCCTGCAGGTAGAACTCGCGAGCATCCACCAGTTCACCCCGCATAAAGAGACGATTGGCCCTTTCGATCGTGCGTTTCCAGTGCTCCATGGTGCGCCTCCAAAACGGTGTCGAGGGTTACAGGCCGCCTGCGGTGAGTTTTTCCGGATCCAGCAGAGTTTCGAGCTGGCTACGCGGCAGATCGGTGAGCTCCAACGCCACATCGATCACCGGCCGTCCCTGCTTGTAGGCGGTCTTGGCAATTTCTGCGGCCTTCTGGTAGCCGATGATCGGGTTCAGAGCGGTGACCAGGATCGGATTGCGCGACAGCGCCTCCTTGAGCTTGGGCTCATTGACCTTGAAGCTGGCAATGGCCTTGTCCGCCAGCAGCCGGCTGGAACTGGCCAGCAGCTCGATACTGCCCAGCAGGTTCTGGGCAATGATCGGCAGCATCACGTTGAGCTCGAAGTTGCCCGACTGGCCAGCCACGGTGATGGTGCTGTCGTTACCAATGACTTGGGCGGCAACCATCGCCACCGCCTCCGGAATCACCGGATTGACCTTGCCCGGCATGATTGACGAACCCGGCTGCAACCCTTGCAGCTCAATCTCGCCCAACCCCGCCAGCGGGCCGGAGTTCATCCAGCGCAGGTCGTTGGCGATCTTCATCAACGACACCGCGGTGGTCTTGAGTTGGCCGGATACCGACACCGCGGTGTCCTGGGAACCGATCAGGGCGAACAGGTTCTTGCCCGGGGTGAACTGCACCTGGGTCAGGTGGCTCAACTGCTGGCAGAAGCGCGCGGCGAACTCGGGGTGGGCGTTGATCCCTGTGCCCACCGCAGTGCCGCCCTGGGCCAGGGCCTGCAGGCTCGGCAACAGATCCTGCAAGTGAGCGATGTTGGCCTTGAGCTGTTGCGCCCAGCCGTCCAGCACCTGGCTCATGCGTACCGGCATGGCGTCCATCAGGTGAGTACGCCCGGTCTTGATGAAGGGATGCACCTGCACCGCCTTGCGTTCGATGACCTCCACCAGATGCACCAGTGCCGGCAGCAAGCGCTCGTGCAGGGTCAGGGCGGCGCTGACGTGAATGGTGGTGGGAATGATGTCGTTGCTGCTCTGACCACAGTTGACGTGATCGTTGGGATTGACCGGCTCGCCCAACAGGCGGCCGGCCAGGGTCGCCAGCACTTCGTTGGCGTTCATGTTGGAACTGGTGCCTGAACCGGTCTGGAGGACATCCACCGGGAAGTGCTGCATGAAGTCGCCTTCCAGGAGGCCCTGAGCGGCATCGACAATGGCCTTGCCCTGGGATTGGCTGAGCTGACCCAGTTCGACGTTGGCCCGGGCCGCAGCGGCCTTGGCCAGGATCAGAGCACGGATGAAGGCTGCCGGCATGCGCTGGCCACTGATGGGAAAGTTATCCACCGCCCGCTGGGTCTGCGCGCCGTACAGCGCCTGCTCCGGGACCTGCAGTTCGCCCATGCTGTCACGTTCGATACGAAAGTTACTCATCGGGAAATCCTTGCATCAGTTCAATCAGGGGAATGGAAGGCAGCAGCGACACCGTCGCCAACTGCCAGGCATGTCTTTGCCAGCGCTTGAGCCGGCACTTGCACAACGACAACCGCTCCAGATCGCGCAATGGGCGCCAGGCCTGGTCCAGGCACAGGCTGCGCCAGTGCCAGGGCAAGGCGGTATCGGTAGCGGTATCGATCAATAAACGGAAGGAAGTTTCAGCGACGGTCCACGCCGACATGGAGGTGCAGCACGCCAGATAGCGCCCTTCGGCCAGGTAGTGCTCAATCAGACGCGGTTCATCCGGCTCCAGCGCGCAACGGATCTGGCGACTCATCCAGCGCCAGCTTTCGAGGTAGGGCTGCTCGTGCAAGGCAGAACTCATGACCTGGGCTCATTGATTAATGATTTTCATTATTAAATGATATTGAGAATCAAATCAATCTGACTTGTACGATTTTCACCCAACGCCTGTAGGAGCCGGCTTGGCGCCGAAGAGGCCCTGAGGCGTCAGGACGCCTTCGCTGGCAAGCCAGCTCCTACGAGAATTGCGCGCATAAAAAAACGCGCCACCCGGGGAAGGTGGCGCGTTTGGCTGGCACAGAACCGGTCAGCTGCCGGCGACGGTCATGCGTTCGATCAGCACCGAGCCGGTGCGGATGTTGCTGCGCAGTTCCAGGTCGCTGCCCACGGCCACGATCTGCTTGAACATGTCGCGCAAATTCCCGGCAATGGTCACTTCCTGCACCGCGAACTGGATCTCGCCGTTCTCGACCCAGAAGCCCGCCGCGCCACGGGAGTAGTCGCCAGTGACCATGTTCAGGCCATGGCCCATCAGCTCGGTTACCAGCAGGCCGCGTCCCATGCGCCGCAACAGCGCAGCCTGATCTTCATCGCCATGGGTGACGAACAGGTTGTGCACGCCGCCGGCATTGGCGGTGCTGGGCATGCCCAGTTTGCGCCCGGAATAAGTGCCGAGCACATAGGACACCAACTCGCCGTCCTTGACGAAGGGCTTGGCATAGGTGGCCAGGCCATCGCCATCGAACGCCGAACTGCCCATGGCGCGCATCAGGTGCGGCCGCTCGTCGATGGTCAGCCACTGGGGAAACAGCTGCTGGCCCAGAGCGCCTTCAAGGAACGAAGATTTGCGGTACAGGTTGCCGCCGGAGATTGCCCCGAGAAAACTGCCGAACAGCCCGCCGGCCAGTTCGGCGGAAAACAGCACCGGCACTTCGCAGGTCGGCACCGGACGGGCACCCAGCCGGCTCGCCGCGCGCTGGGCCGCACGCTGGCCAATGCTCTGCGGATCCGCCAGCAACTGGCCCTGGCGATTGACGTCGTACCAGTAGTCACGCTGCATCTGGCCGTTGGCCTCGGCGATCATCACGCAGCTCAGGCTATGGCGGGTCGAGGCGTAACCGCCGATGAAACCATGGCTGTTGCCATACACCCGGCACCCCTGGTGGGTGCTCAAGGTGGTGCCATCGGCATTCTTGATCCGGCTGTCGGCGGCAAAGGCTGCCGCCTCGCAGGCCAGGGCCTGCTCGATCGCTTGCTCGGGGGTGATGTCCCAGGCATGGAACAGATCGAAGTCCGGCAGATCCTTGGCCATCAGGGAGGAATCGGCCAGGCCCGAAGCTTCATCTTCCGAAGTGTGCTTGGCAATCGCCAGAGCCGCGGCCACGGTTTCACGAATGGCCTCCGGACCGCTGGCGGACGTGCTGGCCGAACCCTTGCGCTGGCCCACATAAAGGGTGATGCCAAAGCCCTGGTCGCGGTTGAACTCCACGGTTTCCACTTCCCGCTGGCGCACCGACGTCGACAGCCCCTGCTCCAGGGACACCGCCACTTCGCAGGCACTGGCCCCCTGGCGCTTGGCCTCGGCAACGATCTGCTCGACTTGCTCCTGCAGGGCCGGCAAAGCCTGTGGGCCGACGCTTTGTGCTGCACTCATGCTGTTCTCCACTCAAATTCTGCTTTCGATTAAGGCCGGCGAGCGACCGAGCCGGACAAGCGGCCCTCGACTGGTTATCATGGCGGCGTTTCTTTGCGGACTGCCACCATGGTTGATTCTTACGACGACTCCCTCGATGGGGAGAAAAGCAAATCCCAGGTCAAACGCGAGCTGCATGCTCTGGTTGATCTCGGCGAGCGCCTTACCACCCTCAAGCCCGACCTGCTGAACAAACTGCCTCTGACCGACGCCTTGCGCCGGGCCCTGGCGGATGCGCCCAAGCACGTCGCCCATATCGCCCGCAAACGCCACCTGCAATTCATCGGCAAGCTGATGCGGGACCAGGACACCGACGCGATTCTGCAACTGCTTGATCAACTCGATGCCTCCACCCGGCAGTACAACGAACGCTTCCATAACCTGGAACGTTGGCGTGACCGCCTGATCGGCGGCGGCGATGACGTGCTGGAAAAGTTCGTCAACGAGTACCCGGATGCCGATCGCCAACAGCTGCGCTCCCTGATCCGTCAGGCCCAGCATGAGGTGGCCCATAACAAGGCGCCGGCCTCCAGCCGTAAAATCTTCAAGTACATCCGCGAACTGGACGAGACTCAACGCGGCCTGCGCTGAGCCTTCCACGGGGTGAGCTGCCCGGCAGCTCACCCGACGCCCTCCTTCCTTATGCCCCAGTGCCACCCACGGTGATCGCATCGATCTTCAGGGTCGGCTGGCCGACGCCCACCGGCACCGATTGTCCATCCTTGCCGCAGGTACCGACGCCGCTGTCCAGGGACAAGTCATTGCCCACCATCGACACCCGGCTCATGGCCTCGGGTCCGTTGCCGATCAGGGTCGCGCCCTTGACCGGTGCGGTGATCTTGCCATCTTCGATCAGGTAGGCCTCGCTGGTGGAGAACACGAACTTGCCGCTGGTGATGTCCACCTGGCCGCCGCCGAGGTTGGCGCAGTAGATGCCCTTCTTCACCGAAGCAATGATTTCCGCCGGGTCGCTTTCGCCCCCCAGCATGTAGGTGTTGGTCATGCGCGGCATGGGCAGGTGGGCATAGGATTCGCGCCGCCCGTTGCCGGTACGGGCCACGCCCATCAGGCGGGCGTTGAGCTTGTCCTGCATGTAGCCCTTGAGCACGCCGTTCTCGATCAGCGTGGTGCATTCGGTCGGGGTGCCTTCGTCGTCCACGCTCAGGGAACCACGGCGCCCGGCCAGGGTGCCGTCGTCGACGATGGTGCAAAGCCTGGAGGCCACCATTTCGCCCATGCGCCCGCTGTACGCCGAACTGCCCTTGCGGTTGAAGTCGCCCTCCAGGCCATGGCCCACGGCTTCGTGCAGCAGCACTCCGGACCAGCCGGAGCCCAGCACCACCGGCAAGGTGCCGGCCGGTGCCGGAATCGCTTCCAGATTGACCAGGGCCTGGCGCAACGCTTCACGGGCATAGCCCATGGCCCGGTCCTCGCTGAGGAAATAGCGGTAATCGGTCCGCCCGCCACCGCCGTGGCCACCGCGCTCGCGACGGCCGTTCTGCTCGACGATGACACTGACGTTGAAGCGCACCAACGGCCGCACATCCGCCGCCAGGCCGCCGTCGGTGGAGGCCACCAGGATTCGCTCCCAGACCCCGGCCATGCTCACGCTAACCTGCTGGATACGCGGATCCAGGGCCCGGGTCGCGGCGTCAACACGCTTGAGCAGCTCGACCTTCTCGGCGCGGCTGATGACCTCCAGCGGATTGTCCGGCGCGTACAGCTGAGCCACGTCCTGGGTCGAGAACGCCTGCACCGTGCCGTTCTGCCCGGCCCGGGAAATCGAACGCGCCGCTCGGGCGGCGAGGCCCAGGGCTTCAAGGGTGATGGCGTTGCTGTAGGCAAAGCCGGTCTTCTCACCGGACTGCGCGCGCACCCCGACCCCCTGATCAAGGTTGAAACTGCCTTCCTTGACGATCCCGTCTTCCAGGGACCAGGACTCGGAAATCTGCCCCTGGAAATACAGGTCGGCGGCGTCGATGCCCGGGCCGGCCAAATCCCCCAGCACGCCCTGCAGGCTTTCGATGGTCACGCCGCCAGGGGCTAGAAGATGTTCACTGACTGAGGACAACAACCCGCTCATATGCTTTGGCCTTAAATTCGTCGTACTTATGCAAGCCGTTGAACGCCTTGCGAGAAAATGCGCCGGTGACTGAACACCGGCATCCGCGCCCGGATGGACGCCTGTTCACTGCTGTCGCGCTCGGCCAACAGCACAGCCTCACCTTGATCCTGCTGCGCCAGCACTCGCCCCCAGGGGTCGACGATCGCCGCGTGGCCGTAGGTTTCCCGCGGGCCCGGGTGCACGCCGCCCTGGGCCGCCGCCAGTACATAGCACTGGGTCTCGATGGCCCGGGCCCGGATCAGCACCTCCCAGTGGGCAGCACCGGTGACCGCGGTAAACGCCGAAGGCGCGGTAATCAACTCGGCACCGGCAGCGCGCAGCTCGCTGTACAGCTCGGGAAAGCGCAGGTCATAGCAAACCGTCAGCCCTACCCGTCCTACTGGCGTATCCGCCACCACCACGCGGTTTCCATGAGCATAGTCATCGGATTCACGATAGCGGCCGCGATTGTCGGCCACGTCGACGTCGAACAGGTGCAACTTGTCGTAGCGCGCCACCCACTGTCCCTGGTCATCCACCAGCAACGAACAGGCGTTGGACTTGGCATCGGGCTGATGCTCGGGTGGCAGCGGCAGGGTGCCGGCGACAATCCATAACCTGAGGTCGCGGGCGGTCTGTTTCAACCACGGCAGGATCGGTCCCTCGCCCAGGGCTTCGGCGCGACCGATGGCGGCCATGTCGCGGCGGCCCATGGCGGCGAAGTTTTCCGGCAGCACCGCCAGCCTGGCGCCACCTTCGGCAGCGCGTTCGAGCAGGCTGTGGGCCTGCTGCAGATTGGCCAGAACATCGCTCTGGCTGACCATTTGAATCACCGCAAGAGACATGGCGCACTCCGTATTGGGTAGGCCGCCATGCTACTCCATGGGCACGCATCGAGGATTCTCAAAACGGCTTGTCGAAGGTGATTTTCGGCTCTTTCCACGGGCCCTTGACGTTGTACTTGACGCTGGCGAAGCGCGCCACGCGGTCACCGATCAGCTTGTCGATCAAAAACAGCGCCCCACCCACCGCCGGCGCGCCGACAATCAGCGCGGCGATCGGCAGGTTGTTGGTCACCGGCAAGGTCACCAGCAATTTGGCGTCCACCTGATCGGCTACCATGTCCAGGGTGCCATTGAGCTCCAGATTGCTCGACGGCCCGGTCAGCGTGATGGGTTCGCGGGTGACATAGACACCGTTGCTTGCCACCAGCACGCCACGCACCCGGTCGTAGCTCAACCCCTTGCCGAACAGATCGGAGAAGTCCAGACGCAGGCGCCGGCCGATGGAGTTGAAGTTCAGCAGGCCGAATACCCGTAGCGCCTGGGCGCCGCCCTCGACTTCAACGAACTGGCCCTTGCGCAATGTGGCGTCCAGGCTGCCGGAGTAGCGCTTGAGGCCGACCCAGGCCGGCGAGCCGGGCCAGCGCCCGTCAACATCCAGATGAAAGTCTTCGCTGGTCACCGTGGGTGCAAAGCCCCAGCCCTTGAGCACGTCGGCCAGGTTCTTGCCGCCAATGCGCCCGCGGTACCAGCTATTGCTGGCACCGGCCTGGCCTTCCCAACCACCTTCGCCTTGCAGCTGCATGCCCTTGAGCCCCAGGTCCAGGCTGTTGAAGCTCATGCCCTTGGCGGTAGGACGCACCTTGAGCGCCCAGCGGCCGATCAGGTCCGGGCCCTGGAACAGTTGCTCGATGGCGATATCCAGCGGCGGCACATTCTTGGGGTCCACCGAAGCCAGCGGATCGGGAGCATTCTCATCGGCCTGCGCCGTAGGGTCCGCGGCCGGCAAGCGCACGTACTGCATATTGATTGCCATCGGCGCCGCCTTGGCATCGGGGATGCCGACATTGCCCTTGGCCTGCTGGCTGTCAATCTGCAACGTCCAGGCGGCGGGCTGCCGGGTCAGCTGCAGGTTGACCTGATCCAGGCGAGTGCCAAAGGCGCTGAGGGTCCCGACCTTGAAGTCAGCACTGCTGAGCAACTGCTTGGCGCTGCCTCCCGGGTCCTTCCCCGCATAGCGGTCCACCAGGTTCTTCCAGGGCTCGACATCCAGCTCGGACAAGATCCCCCGCACCCGCAGCCCTTTGCTGGTGGGCAGCAAGGCCGCGCCGTCACCGAGAAACAGTTCGCCACGGCCCTCGCCGAGCTTGCCGCTGGGGGCGGCGAAGGTGAAATCGGCCAGCTCGCCATAATCGAACCAGTAGCGACGCTCGGCCCCTTGCAGGGTCATGCGGAACACACTGTTGCGGCCAGTACTGGCGCTCATGCCGAACGGTGCCGGCAGGTCCACCGCCACCCCCTTGAGACTGGAACTGACCATCAACTGGCTGTCGGCGCCATCGAGGTTCAGTTGCAACTGATAGGGCAGCTCGCCAGATACCGGCAACGGCTGGCTGACCTGCAGCCAATCGGTGAGTTTCTTGATTGCCACCTGCCCCTTGGCCACCACCCGCGTATTGGGCTTGCCAGGCTTACCATCGGCGAAAATCTGCGCGGTCACCGGCCGGTCGAAGGCCTGGGCACTGATGCCCTCGCCACTGAGCCCCTTGCTGCTGTCAAAGCGGAAGTCGCCCTTGAGCTGACTCAACTCCAGCGACGGCTCACTGAGCTTGAGGCGCGCCTTGTCGGTCTTGAAATCCACCACGATCTTCGGCTCTTCGCCCTTGACCAGCGGGATGTCCAGATTCAGCTTGCCTTGCAGATCGCCCTCGCCCTGCCAGCCGGCAAAGGTCGAGGCGGTGCCGATCGGCGCCTCCTGCAGGATCTTCACTCCGTCGCCCAGGCCGCCGGCAAAACTGCCGTCGATCAGCATGTGGCTGCTGTGCCCGCTGGCCACATGAGGAATGTTGACGAAGACATCCCGCACCTTGGTATCCAACAGCTGGCCCTTGCTGGCGACGATGCGCACGCCACTGTCTTCGACAAACACATCGCCACTGATCTTGCTCAGGTGCGGCCAGCCTGGCTGGAAGGCCAGTTCGGCGTCATGCACCTTGAAGAACAGGCTGATGCTACGGGCCGCTTCGATGGCGTCATGGTTCAGCGAGCCCTGGTACTGGAAGAAGCCCTCATCCACCGCGCCCTTGAGAATCGCCGTGCGCAGCCATTCATCCAGCGCCGGGCTGAGCACCTGGGGCAGGTACTTGGCGGTGTAGCGGCCATCGCCCTCCACCAGGCCGACCCGCAGGTCCATGTAGTCTTCCTGGCTGTGGTCGAAGTGCAGCCGGATCAGGAAATCGCCGGCAATCTTGCCCTCTTCCCCCAGCACCTTGAGGTACGGAGCGATCAGGGTGAAACCTTGCTGGTCCAGTTTCCAGGTCAAGGTCGCGTTGGCCTGGATGTACTGCCAGGGCTTGGCGAAGATCGGATACAGGTGCAAGGAGAAATCCTTGCTGTCCATGCGCAGCTCGCCCTGCCCCAGGTCGCCGCTGATGCTGCCGCTGACATTGCGGGCCGCTGGAGCGCCGTGATAGGCGTCGAAGCCGACCCGATCCAGGTTGGCGGCAAAGCTCAGGCGCTGGTCGCCGGTGTTCTGCGGACGATAGTCGAGCAGCACGTTGCGCAGCCCGCCGCTGACCTTCAAGCGCTCGATGGTGGTGGCCAGGCCTTCCGGCAGAGGGGCCAGGGCATTGAGGATCGGCGTGAGCGGCGTCAGGTCCAGGCGATCGGCCTGCAGATGCCAGAGTTCTTCGCGGTTGTCGCCGGCCTGGGTTTGCTGCAGTTGCAGGCGCGATTCCCAACGAGTCTCGCCAAGGCTCAGCGCCAGGGAGTCGAGTTGCACCTGCAGGCCCTGGTCGCTGCGCTGAAAGAAGGCGTTCAACGCCAGGTTCTTCAGGGTGACCGGCGTCCGCTCGGCATAGGCGCCAGTGAGCTGGGGCGCGTTCAGGCGCAGCGCGGCGCTCTGCACGCCACCCTTGGCCCAGTTCAGCCACAGCTCGCCGCCGGCCTTGAGTTCGGAGAGTTTCCATTGCTGAGTGACACGCGCCGGCAGCCAGCGCGACCAGTCGCTTTGCGGCAGGCTCAGGTACAGCTCGGCCTGGGCGTCGCGCCATGCCTGCGCCTGGATCCGCGTGCGCAGGTTGACGGCCAGGGGCTGCCCATCCGGCAGGGTCAGGCGCAGGTCAAGACGCTGGCGACTGGGGCCGGTGCGCAGGTTGAGGCCGACATAGGTCAGGGCCAGCGGCGCATGATCCTGCGGCAGCAAGGTGACCTGGCTGTCCAGCAAGGAGAGTTCGGCGACTTGCTGCAAGCGGGTCAGCAGTTGCTCCGGGTCCATGGGCTGGTCCTGCTGCATCGGCAGGCCTTGCAATTGCCACTGGCCGTCCGCGCCTTCCTTGAGGCTCAAGCTCAGGCCACTGAGTTCCAGGCGCCCGATGCGCAGGTCCCGGGCCAACAGGCTGCCGAGCATGTCAGGGGCCACGCTGACCTGGTCCAGGCGCAGGGCATTGGCCCCGTCGCCCACCGTCACATCGTGGGCCAGCAGGATCGGTGACAAGCCGCTCCAACGCCCCTCCAGGCTGCCGATCTGCACCGGCAAGCCCACGGCCTGTTGCACCTTGGCTTCGACCTCGGCCTGGTACTCGGCCACCAACGGCGTCAGCTCCCGACCCAGACTGACGTACAGGGCAATCACCACCAACAGCAACGCGCAGAGGCCCAGGCCCCAGCGAGTCAGCGTGGCGAACAGACGGATCAGCCGCTCCATTTCAGTTGGCTCCCACGGCAAAAGTCATGCAAAAAGCTGAAGCCAGCCGTTTCCACTGAGGTAAGACACGGGGAATCAGAGCAGCACCACGTCGTATTGTTCCTGGGAATACATGGTTTCGACCTGGAACCTGATGGTCCGACCGATAAAACCTTCCAACTCCGCAACGTTGCCCGATTCTTCGTCCAGCAGACGATCCACCACTTTCTGATTGGCCAGCACTCGGTATCCTTCTGCCTGATAAGCCCGGGCCTCGCGGAGAATTTCGCGGAATATTTCGTAACAGATGGTTTCCGGGGTCTTCAGCTTGCCCCGCCCCTGACAACTGCTGCAGGGCTCGCAGAGCACTTGCTCCAGACTTTCCCGGGTACGCTTGCGGGTCATCTGCACCAGCCCCAGCTCGGTGATGCCGATGATGTTGGTCTTGGCGTGATCGCGCTCCAGCTGTTTTTCCAGGGTGCGCAGCACCTGGCGCTGGTGCTCTTCGTCTTCCATGTCGATGAAGTCGATGATGATGATCCCGCCCAGGTTGCGCAGGCGCAGTTGCCGGGCAATGGCGGTAGCGGCCTCGAGGTTGGTCTTGAAGATGGTTTCCTCAAGATTGCGATGACCGACAAAGGCACCAGTGTTGACGTCGATGGTGGTCATGGCTTCTGCCGGGTCCACCACCAGATAGCCACCGGACTTGAGCGGCACCTTGCGTTCGAGCGCCCTTTGCACTTCGTCCTCGACTCCGTACAGGTCGAAAATCGGCCGCTCGCCGGGATAGTGTTCCAGGCGGTCGGCAATTTCCGGCATCAGTTCGGCCACGAATTGCGTGGTTTTCTGGAAGGTTTCCCGGGAGTCGATGCGGATCTTCTCGATCTTCGGGTTCACCAGGTCACGCAGGGTGCGCAAGGCCAGGCCCAGGTCTTCATAGATCACATTGGGCGCGCCGATGGTCTTGATCTGCGCACCGATCTGATCCCACAGCCGGCGCAGGTAGCGGATGTCCATGAGGATCTCGTCGGCACCGGCCCCCTCGGCGGCGGTGCGCAGAATGAAGCCGCCCGCTTCCTTGATGCCCTCCTGGGCCACGCAGTCGCTGACCACCTGTTTCAGGCGCTCGCGCTCGGCCTCGTCCTCGATCTTCAGCGAGATGCCGACATGCGCGGTGCGGGGCATGTACACCAGATAGCGCGAGGGAATCGACAACTGGGTGGTCAGGCGCGCGCCCTTGGTGCCGATGGGATCCTTGGTCACCTGCACCACCAGGCTCTGCCCTTCATGGACCAGGGCGCTGATGCTTTCCACCGCCGTGCCTTCGCGGGTGGAGATTTCCGAGGCGTGGATGAATGCCGCGCGGTCCAGGCCAATGTCGACGAAGGCCGCCTGCATGCCGGGCAGAACCCGTACCACCTTGCCTTTGTAAATGTTGCCGACAATGCCACGGCGCTGGGTGCGCTCGACGTGAACCTCTTGCAGCACTCCGTTTTCGACCACCGCCACCCGCGATTCCATCGGCGTGATGTTGATCAGAATCTCTTCACTCATGGCAGTGTCTCGTTCAGGCGTGTTCATAGAAGGCCGTAGCTGTCTTACACGGCGCTTTAGCGCACTGGAAGGTTTTGCCAACAGGGTATGCCGAAATGGCCGAGCAATTCTGCGGTTTCGCATACCGGCAAGCCGACCACGGCGGAATAACTGCCATTGAGCCCTGCGACAAACACCGCTGCAAGTCCCTGGATCGCATAACCACCGGCTTTGTCCCGGGGTTCGCCGCTGGCCCAGTAGAGCGCCGCTTCGGCTGCCGAGATGGGACGAAAACGCACCAGGCTGCGCACCACTCGCGACTCGCAGCGCGAGCCGTCGAGCAGGGCTATGGCGGTCAACACTTCATGCTCGCGGCCGGACAACGCCATGAGCATTTCCTGGGCGTCGGCCTGGTCCCGCGGCTTGCCCAGGATCCGTCCATCGAGCACCACGGCGGTGTCGGCTCCCAGCACACAGGCCGGCGCCTGGGACTCGCTGCTGGTGATCAGGGCACGGCCGGCAGCCGCCTTGCCCCGAGCGAGGCGCTCGACATAGGCGGCCGCAGATTCGTCGGCCAGCGGCGTTTCATCGATGTCAGCGCTGATGGCGGTGAACGGCACGCCGATCTGGGTGAGCAGCTCACGTCGGCGGGGCGAACCGGAGGCGAGGTAAAGCGGATTCATCAAGACATCTCCCTGTCGAGGTGCGGGCCAATGCCTGACCGAATTAATTGATTTTGAAACGTCGACGCAAGCCACGCAGGCCAAAGCTGACCCACGGCCACAACAAGGCGCTGACCAGGGCTGGCAGCACCAGGGCCAGGGTTGGCTGGCGATTGCCGGTCAGGGCACTGAGCCAGAGCTGGACCAACTGCGCCAGACCGAAGATCACCAGAATCACCAGGCTTTGCTGCCACATCGGGAACATCCGCAGGCGCTGCTGCAAGGACAGCACGAGGAACGTGATCAGGGTCAGAATCAGTGCGTTCTGTCCCAGCAGGGTGCCGTAGAGCACGTCTTCCGCGAGCCCCAGGCACCAGGCCGTCACCATGCCGACCTTGTGCGGCAGGGCCAGGGCCCAGAAAGCCAGCAACAGGGCCAGCCACAACGGGCGCAGGACTTCCATGAATTGAGGCAGTGGCGACACGCTGAGCAACATGCCGATCAGGAACGTCAGCCAGACGATCCAGCCGTTTTGTGAATAGGGGGTGCCCGCCATTATTCTCTCCCTCCGGTGGTGGCCGGTGCTGCCGCCGCAGGCTTCACCACAGGTTTATGGACCGGTTTGGCCGGAGCACGGGCCGCAGGCTTGGCCGGAGTCACCGGCGCAGCAGGAGCCGCGCTGGCGGGTGCAGCAGCGTTCGCCGCCGGCTTGGGCACCGTGGCCGGCACCACCGGCGCCGCGCTGCCACCTTGCTGATCCTGGGCCTCCTGGGCCTGGGCCGCGTCGTTGGCTCGCTCCTCGGCAGTGCGCGGATCGCTGAACACCAGCAGCAGGTAGCGGCTGCGGTTCAACGCGGCAGTGGGCACCGCCCGCACGATGGCGAACGGCTGGCCGGAGTCGTGGATCACTTCCTTGACCGTGGCCACCGGATAGCCAGCCGGGAAACGCTGCCCGAGGCCGGAGCTGACCAGCAGGTCGCCTTCCTTTATATCCGCCGTGTCGGCCACATGCCGCAACTCCAGGCGCTCCGGATTGCCGGTGCCGCTGGCGATTGCGCGCAGGCCGTTGCGATTGACCTGTACCGGAATGCTGTGGGTGGTGTCGGTGAGCAGCAGGACGCGGGACGTGTAGGGCATCAACTCCACCACCTGGCCCATCAGGCCACGGGCATCGAGCACCGGCTGACCGAGAAAGACGCCATCGCGCTCACCTTTATTGATGATGATGCGGTGGGTGAAGGGGTTCGGGTCCATCCCGATCAACTCGGCCACTTCGACCTTCTCGTTGACCAGCGCCGAGGAGTTGAGCAACTCGCGCAGACGCACGTTCTGCTCGGTCAGGGCCGCTAGTTTTTGCATGCGCCCCTGCAGCAGTAGGTTCTCGGTCTTGAGTTTTTCGTTTTCAGCGACCAGTTCAGTACGACTGCCGAACTGACTGGCCACGCCCTGCCATAGCCGCTGCGGCAGGTCGGTGATCCAGTAGGACTGCATCAGCACCAGCGACATCTGGCTACGCACCGGCTTGAGCAGTGTGAAGCGGGCATCGACCACCATCAGTGCGACCGACAGCACGACCAGCACCAGGAGGCGCACGCCTAATGAGGGGCCCTTGGCGAAAAGCGGTTTAATAAGCCGCTCCTCCCAGGCAAATGTTGTGTTTATTCATACGGCATCAAACCGGCCTGGATGCAGATTGATAGAAGACAAACGCCACAGGCAGCACTGCAAAGTGCTGCCTGTGAGCGCAACAGCATAGATGCCCGCAGCGAAGTTATTCGCTGGAGAGCAGGTCCATGGTGTGTTTGTCCATCATTTCCAATGCACGGCCACCGCCGCGAGCAACACAGGTCAGCGGATCTTCGGCAACGATCACCGGCAGACCGGTTTCCTGTGCCAGCAGCTTGTCCAGATCACGCAGCAGGGCACCACCACCGGTCAGCACCAGGCCACGCTCGGCGATGTCCGAAGCCAGTTCCGGCGGCGATTGCTCCAGGGCGCTTTTCACCGCTTGAACGATGGTTGCCAGGGACTCTTGCAGAGCTTCCAGCACTTCGTTGGAGTTCAGGGTGAAGGCACGTGGCACGCCTTCAGCAAGGTTACGGCCGCGCACGTCGACTTCGCGCACTTCGCCGCCCGGGTAGGCGGTGCCGATTTCCTGCTTGATGCGCTCGGCGGTGGATTCGCCGATCAGGCTGCCGTAGTTGCGGCGCACGTAGGTGATGATCGCTTCGTCGAAACGGTCGCCGCCAACCCGCACGGATTCGGCGTAGACCACGCCGTTCAGGGAGATCAGGGCGATTTCAGTGGTACCGCCACCGATGTCCACGACCATCGAACCGCGAGCTTCTTCAACCGGCAGGCCGGCACCGATGGCGGCGGCCATAGGCTCTTCGATCAGGAACACTTCACGGGCACCGGCACCAAGGGCCGATTCACGGATGGCGCGACGTTCAACCTGGGTGGACTTGCATGGAACGCAGATCAGCACGCGAGGGCTGGGCTGCAGAAAGCTGTTTTCATGAACCTTGTTGATGAAGTACTGCAGCATCTTTTCGCAGACGCTGAAGTCGGCGATCACGCCGTCCTTCATCGGACGAATGGCGGCAATGTTGCCCGGAGTACGACCGAGCATGCGCTTGGCCTCAGTACCAACCGCGACAACACTTTTCTGATTACCGTGGGTCCGAATGGCCACAACCGATGGTTCATTCAGGACAATACCGCGCTCGCGCACGTAAATAAGGGTGTTGGCAGTGCCCAGGTCAATGGAAAGATCGCTGGAAAACATGCCACGCAGTTTCTTGAACATGGGAAAGGGACCCTAGGCAACGCGTGGGTAAAAAAGTGCGGCAAACTCTAACAACGACAGGGATTTTGGGCAAGGCGCCAATATGTTAAATTGGCCGCTTTTCTGTGCACCAAACCCCACAATCGCGGCCATAAGACCGTAGAAATGCGGTAGTGTTCCGACAATCTAACACGCGGACGAAATCCGTTTTTGTTTTCCACTGGAGAATCCCATGGCGCTTGAACGCTCCGACGTGGAAAAAATCGCTCATTTGGCCAGCATCAAGCTCAATGAAGGCGATCTTCCACACATCACCTCCGCCCTGAACAGCATTCTCGGGCTGGTGGATGAAATGCAGGCAGTCGATACCGACGGTATCGAGCCCCTGGCTCACCCTCTGGAAGCCAGCCAGCGCCTGCGCGCAGACGTTGTGACCGAGTCCAATCATCGCGAGGCTTATCAGTCCATCGCACCAGCGGTCGAAAGCGGCCTGTATCTGGTTCCGAAAGTCATCGACTAAAGGGAAAGAGCCTGCAATGCACCACATGACTCTGGCCGAGATCGCCCGCGGCCTCGCCGACAAGAAATTCTCTTCCGTAGAACTGACCCAGACCCTGCTGGCGCGTATCGCCCAGCTGGATCCGCAGATCAACAGCTTCATCAGCCTCACCCAGGACCTGGCCCTGAGCCAGGCCCAGGCCGCCGACACCCGTCGCGCCAACGGTGAGAGCGGTGCCCTGCTCGGCGCGCCGATCGCCCACAAGGATCTGTTCTGCACCCAGGGCATCCGCACCAGTTGCGGCTCGAAGATGCTCGACAATTTCAAGGCGCCCTACGACGCCACCGTGGTCGCCAAGCTGGCCGCCGCCGGGACCGTGACCCTGGGCAAGACCAACATGGACGAATTCGCCATGGGCTCGGCCAACGAGTCGAGCTGGTACGGCGCGGTGAAAAACCCGTGGAACCTGGAACACGTACCGGGTGGTTCGTCCGGCGGTTCCGCTGCGGCCGTTGCTGCGCGCCTGCTGCCAGCCGCCACCGCCACCGACACCGGCGGCTCGATCCGCCAACCGGCCGCCTTCACCAACCTCACCGGCCTGAAGCCGACCTACGGTCGCGTTTCCCGCTGGGGCATGATCGCCTACGCTTCCAGCCTCGATCAGGGTGGCCCGCTGGCACGCACCGCCGAAGACTGCGCAATCCTGCTGCAAGGCATGGCCGGCTTCGACCCGAACGACTCCACCAGCATCGATGAACCGGTGCCGGACTACAGCGCCAGCCTCAACGGTTCGCTGCAGGGCCTGCGCATCGGCGTGCCGAAGGAGTACTTCAGCGCCGGTCTCGACCCGCGCATCGCCGAGCTGATCCACACCAGCATCAAGGAGCTGGAAAAGCTCGGCGCGGTGATCAAGGAAATCAGCCTGCCGAACATGCAGCACGCCATCCCTGCGTACTACGTGATCGCCCCGGCGGAAGCCTCCTCCAACCTGTCGCGTTTCGACGGCGTGCGTTTCGGCTACCGCTGCGAGAACCCGGCCAATCTCGAAGACATGTACAAGCGCTCCCGCGGCGAAGGCTTCGGCAGCGAGGTGCAGCGCCGGATCATGGTCGGTGCCTATGCCCTGTCCGCCGGCTACTACGACGCCTACTACCTCAAGGCGCAGAAAATCCGTCGCCTGGTGAAGAACGACTTCATGGCCGCGTTCAAAGAGGTCGACATCATCCTCGGCCCGACCACGCCCAACCCGGCCTGGAAGCTCGGCGCCAAGAGCAGCGACCCGGTCGCTGAGTACCTGGAAGACGTCTACACCATCACCGCCAACCTCGCCGGCCTGCCGGGCCTGTCGATGCCGGCCGGTTTCGTCGACGGCTTGCCGGTCGGCGTGCAACTGCTCGCCCCGTATTTCCAGGAAGGCCGCTTGCTCAACGTTGCGCACCAGTATCAGTTGAACACTGACTGGCACACCCGCACCCCAACCGGCTTCTGAGGAGACACACATGCAATGGGAAGTCGTGATCGGGCTGGAGATTCATACCCAGCTCACCACTCAATCGAAGATTTTCTCCGGTAGCTCCACCGCCTTCGGTGCCGAGCCCAACACCCAGGCCAGCCTGGTCGACCTGGGCATGCCCGGCGTGCTGCCGGTGCTGAACCAGGAAGCGGTGCGCATGGCGGTGATGTTCGGCCTGGCGGTAGACGCCGAGATCGGCCAGCACAACGTGTTCGCCCGCAAGAACTACTTCTACCCGGACCTGCCCAAGGGCTACCAGATCAGCCAGATGGACCTGCCAATCGTCGGCAAGGGCCACCTGGACATCCCTCTGGAAGACGGCACCATGAAACGCGTCGGCATCACCCGCGCGCACCTGGAAGAAGACGCCGGCAAGAGCCTGCATGAAGAATTCAACGGTTCTACCGGCATCGACCTGAACCGTGCCGGCACGCCGCTGCTGGAAATCGTCTCCGAGCCGGACATGCGCAGCGCCAAGGAAGCCGTGGCCTACGTCAAGGCGATCCACGCCCTGGTGCGCTACCTGGGCATCTGCGACGGCAACATGGCCGAAGGCTCGCTGCGTTGCGACTGCAACGTTTCGGTCCGGCCTAAAGGCCAGGTCGAGTTCGGCACCCGCTGCGAGATCAAGAACGTCAACTCGTTCCGCTTTATCGAAAAGGCCATCAACACCGAGATTCGTCGCCAGATCGAGCTGATCGAAGACGGCGGCAAGGTGATCCAGCAGACCCGCCTGTACGACCCGAACAAGGACGAAACCCGTCCGATGCGCAGCAAGGAAGAAGCCAACGACTACCGTTACTTCCCCGATCCGGACCTGCTGCCGGTGGTCATCGAGGACTCCTTCCTCGACCAGGTGCGCGCCACCCTGCCCGAGCTGCCACCGCAGAAACGCGAGCGCTTCCAGGAGCAGTTCGGCCTCTCGGCCTACGACGCCAGCGTCCTGGCCACCAGCCGCGAACAGGCAGACTACTTCGAGAAAGTCGCGAGCATCGCCGGTGACGCCAAGCTCGCCGCCAACTGGGTCATGGTCGAGCTGGGCAGCCTGCTGAACAAGCAGGGCCTGGAAATCGACGAAGCCCCGGTTTCCGCCGAACAGCTGGGCGGGATGCTGCTGCGGATCAAGGACAACACCATCTCCGGCAAGATCGCCAAGACCGTGTTCGAAGCCATGGCCAATGGCGAGGGCACGGCGGACGAGATCATCGACAAGCGCGGCCTCAAGCAAGTCACCGACACCGGCGCGATCTCCGCCGTGCTGGACGAAATGCTCGCGGCCAACGCCGAACAGGTCGAACAATACCGCGCCGCCGATGAGGCCAAGCGCGGCAAGATGTTCGGCTTCTTCGTCGGCCAGGCGATGAAAGCCTCCAAAGGCAAGGCCAACCCGCAACAGGTCAACGAACTGCTGAAAAGCAAGCTCGAAGGCTGATCGCGGTTTAACCGCAAGCGGCCCGGGCCGCTTGCGTGTGACGAGGGAGCGGGCTCCCGTTCGGTCGCGCAGCAACGGCATACCGGCCGGCACCATTCCCCAAGGAACATCGCCGCCGGCTTGCGGTCTGCCAGACAGACCGGCGGGAGCTCGCTCCCTCGCCACATCAACCATCGGAGCCCCCGAATGAAGCGTCTGGTTGCCGCTAGCGCCCTGCTCGCTCTGCTCACCGGCTGCGCCACCAGCCACGTCATCGACCCTCGGGGCTATGACGAAACCGGCACGGCCTCCTACTACGGCGCTCGCCACCACGGCAATCGCACCGCCAGCGGCGAACCCTTCGACCAGAACGGCCTGACCGCCGCCCACCGCGAGCTGCCCTTCGGCACCCGGGTCCAAGTCACCAACCTGGGCAACGACAAGAGCGTCGTGGTCCGTATCAATGATCGTGGCCCGCACACCCGCGGCCGCCTGATCGACCTATCACGCGGCGCCGCGCAACAGCTGGACATGCTGCGCAGCGGTACCGCCAAAGTACGGGTCCAGGCCCTCAGCGACTGACCGACGGAGCCCAAGCCATTACCGCCTTTGCCGAACTGCCCCTGCTCAGCGTGATCCAGCTCATCAGCGGCCTGGTGATGCTGATCGCCGGTGCCGAACTGCTGGTGCGCGCGGCCGTGCGCTTGTCGGCGCGCCTGCGGGTGCGTCCACTGATCATGGGCCTGAGCATCGTCGCCTTCGGCAGCAGCGCGCCGCAGATGGCCATCAGCCTGCAGGCGACCCTGGCCGACAACACCGACATAGCCGTGGGCAGCGTGATCGGCAGCAGCATCTTCAACATCCTGGTGATCCTTGGCCTCTCGGCCTTGATCATTCCCCTGCGGGTGTCGCGACAGCTGGTGCGCCTGGATATCCCGCTGATGATCGGCGCCAGTGTGCTTGTGTTTGTCCTGGCCTATAACGAACGCCTGACACCCTCAGACGGCCTGATCCTGCTGGCGGCCCTGGTGCTCTATCTGGTTCTGCTGCTGCGCCAATCCAGGCACCCGGCGCGGCCGCTGCCTTGCGCCACCGGCCGCCGCGGCAGCGCCCCGCGCCTGAGCAGCATGTTGCTGGTGCTTCTCGGTCTGGGGCTGCTGGTGTTCGCCGGTCACCTGCTGCTGGGGGCGGCGGTCACCGTCGCCGACGACCTTGGCTTGTCGGAACGGGTCATGGGACTGACCGTGATCGCAATCAGTACCTCCCTGCCGCAACTGGCCACCTCGCTGCTCGCCGCCCTGCGGGGCCAGAGGGACATTGCCGTGGGCAACGTGATCGGCAGCAACCTGTTCAATCTGCTGGGCGTACTGGGCTTCACGGCGCTGGTCGCGCCGACTCCGCTCTCGGTTTCGCCCAATGCCCTGGACTTCGACCTGCCGGTACTGCTCAGCGTGGCCCTGCTGTGCCTGCCGGTGTTCTATTCGGGGTATCGCATAACCCGCGCCGAAGGCCTGCTGTTTCTCGGGCTGTACCTCGCCTACGGGCTGCACGTGGTGTCCTTCACCACCGGCATGCCGCTGGCCGGCAAGCTGGAACACTTGATGCTGTTTTTCGTCCTGCCAGCCTTGGTAGCGTTTCTGCTGTTCAGTTCGCTACGGGCCTGGCGCCGCCAACACAAGAGAGAAACGCCATGAGCGAGAACAAGAAAAGCGGACTGCAGATGCGTCGCCAGGTGATGGGCGATGCCTTCGTCGATCGCGCCCTGGGCAATGCCACCGAGTTCACCCAACCGCTGCAGGACTTCGTCAACGAGCACGCCTGGGGCGGGGTATGGAATCGTGAAGGGCTGCCGTTGAAAACCCGCAGCCTGATCACCCTGGCCACCCTGACCGCCTTGAAATGCCCGCAGGAGCTTAAAGGCCACGTGCGCGGCGCCCTGAACAATGGCTGCACCGTGGAAGAGATACGTGAAGCCTTGCTGCATTGCGCGGTGTATGCCGGAGTGCCGGCGGCCATCGATGCATTTCGCGCGGCCCAGGAAGTGATAGAGACCTATCAGCAAGCGCAGTGAACCCGTCATTTGCCGACACGCCGGCTCCTACCCTCGCCCTGTAGGAGCCGACTTGCCGGCGAACAGCCTCAGATCCAACCGCCCCACTGCAAGACAAAGATCCCAATGTTGGTGGTCACCGCCGCCATCACCGTGGTGATGACGATAATGGCCGCCGCCAGCTCATGATTGCCATTGGCCGCCCTGGCCATGACAAAGCTCGCCGCCGCGGTGGGGCTGCCAAAATACAGAAACAGAATCCCCAGCTCCGCACCACGAAAGCCGCATAGCCAGGCGCCGAAGGTCGCCAGCGTCGGCAAGCTCACCATCTTCAGCAGGCTGGAACTCATGGCCATCCGCCCGCTGTTGCGCAAGGCCGCCAGAGACAGCGTGCCGCCAATGCAGATCAACGCCAGAGGCAGGGACATCTGCGCCAGATAGCGGCCCGAGGTTTCCAGCCAGCCGGGCAGGCCGATCTGCCAATAGGCGAACGGCGCCGCCACCAGCACGCTGACGATCAACGGATTGCTGAATACGCTCTTGCAGATGCTCCAGGGATCGGACTTGATCACCGGGCTGTAGACCGCCAGGACAACGGTCGACAGGGTGTTGTAGAAGAGAATCACCAGCGCCGCGAGCAACGCCCCCAGGGAAATCCCGTAATCCCCGTACATGCTGGCCGCCAGGGCCAGACCGATGATCGCGTTGTTGCCGCGAAATGCCCCCTGGGTATAGATCCCCCGATCCTCCTTGGGACAGCGCCAGATCGCCCAGCACCAGGCCAGGACGAAACAGGCCAGGGTGGCCACGGAGAAGTAGATCAGCACCCCGGGTTTTAGCGAGGCATGCAGATCGGCGTGGACGATGCCGAGAAACAACAGCGCCGGCATGGTGACGTTGAACACCAGAGCCGACGCGGTATGGATGAAGTTGTCGTTGATCCAGCCAACGCGCTTGAGCACCAGCCCAAGAAACAACATGGCAAAGACCGGCGCGGTGATGCTCAGGGTTTCGAAGAAGATTGCCAGCATGCACGGGGGCCTTGAGCCTGTCGTTAGGGCGCTAATGATAATCCAATCGAGCAACGCCGTCGCAGTGGGCTGCTTGACGCCCGGTGATTTTCAATTATGCTGAAAAACAACTGTATATGCATACAGTAAATCCAGACATAAACATGACATCTCAAGGAGCTAGAAATGTCAGGAATCTCTGCACAGATGCAGCAACAGTCACAACCGGCGGGCCAGATCATTGCCGACCTGGATCGCCTGTTCAGTGAACAGGGGATCGCCATCACTGGCGATGGCGACCCCCTGGTGCTGACCGCCGACGGCCACCACACCGTCAAGTACCACCGCCCGCAAGACCTTCCCCAACCAGCGCGCAACGCCCGCAAGGCATTGCCGCAATTGCGTTTCGAGGGAGGCGAACACACCGCCATCGGTGACAGCACTCTGCTGCGCTTCGTCAAGGATGGCCCGACCATTCCCGCCTGGCAGGTGGAGCTGCACCTGCCCAACGGCCTGGCCCTGACCTACGGCCAGGTGGTGGCCCTGGGAGGCGACTTCTACGGCATTCCCGAGCGCCCCATCTGCGAAGGCGCCACCGCCGCCGAGCGGGTGCAGCGCTTCAACGCCGCCTTCAATTCCCTCGCGGTGCTGCCGGCGTCCAAGGACGAAGCCCGACAGATCCTGGCCGTGATGCAGAAGGAAGTTCTCGCCGCCAATCAGGCGATCCGCGA
Organism: Pseudomonas sp. TKO26; assembly: GCF_003225665.1. NCBI lineage: Bacteria > Pseudomonadati > Pseudomonadota > Gammaproteobacteria > Pseudomonadales > Pseudomonadaceae > Pseudomonas > Pseudomonas sp. TKO26. The sequence goes on along the minus strand of NZ_QKLN01000002.1, from coordinate 218,233 downwards.
TGGCAAACAGCCCCATGAAGCCTATGACGCCCTGGGCGATACCTTGTCCGAAGAGTGGAACCGGATTACCGGCGGCGGCAGCGTGGTATCCGCGCTGTTCCCCCTGGGCCGCTATCTGAAGCTGGCGGCCAACAACGCCGACCACTTTGGCGAGTGGGCCCTGGCGGCCTATGTCGCCGGGCATACCGCTGCCCTGCAACAGGCGGCTCTGGCGGGCAAAGCCGCGGACGACAAGCAACTGGAACTGGCCTACGCGATGAACGCCTTCGCCGACCACTTCCTCACCGACCTGTTTTCCGCCGGCCATGTCCGAGTACCGCGCAAGCAACTGGCCGCGGTAGTCACCCCCAGCGACCTGGGCTCGTTGATCACTCGCTTCATGCACGACGAAGACAGCAAGTTCGGCCTCAATGTCAGCAACGCCCTGGGCGAGCGCTGGCATGCCTACGGCGACAAGCGCTACTTCGACAGTGTCGATCACCGCAATCGCCAGCAAGTGAAACAGGCAGTACAGCGTTCGGCGGATGAGATCTTCGCCTGCTACCTGAGCGGCAACGTGCCGGCTGCCGGCAGCTATGGGGCGCTTCAGGTGCTGCCGGATCTGAACGCGGCGAAAACCGGCAATTTCTCGCCACTGTTCGTGATGAGCGGGGACAAAGTGCTGCGCCGCAGCGACGTCAACAACCTCAACGACAGCAAAACCATCGACAACTGGTGGGGCTGGAGCACCTACCTGCTGCTGAAGAACTACAGCCCGAACAAACCGGCGGGTTATCTGGACACCCCAAGTGCGGTGCCGTCGATCCTCGCCGACGGCTGGCAGAGCCACAGCCCCAGTGAGCCCAACTGGCTGCCAGGCCAGGCAGTGCGCTATGCCCTCAGCGAAACCAACGGCTTGAACGAGTCCTACATCGGCCCCTGGTCGGCCTATGTCGAACTGAGCGACAGCTTCCAACCCACCCTGGGCATCCCACCCGGCACCAGCAACAGCGGCGCCACCGGACGCAATGTATTCCGTCAGTTCCGCGGAGGCTCACCGGAGCTGATCGGCTCCATCGACAAGAACGCCAGCCGCTTCATCGATCGCAACGCCTGATAAGGACATCACCATGACTATCAACCTGAACCTGCAACTGGCCTCTGGCCAATCCCTGAAGGATGCACCACTGGAGCTGTTGCTCGACGGCGCGCCCATAGCCCGAGCGCGCGTGGATGAACGCGGCAACGTGACCTTCAACGCCAAACCGGGAACTGGCCAACTGGCCGTGCGTGTAGACCGCTCGATCCTGCCCCAGGCCTGATCGCTCCCTGTAGGAGCGGGCTTGCCCGCGAAACGGCCTCAGCGCCACGGCTACGCCATGAGCCTGGGGCCTGCGCCGCCCTGGCCGGCGGCGTGCGACGGGATTCGAGCGGCAGGGAGCCCCTGCCGCCTCGCCGGCAGCGCCCTCAAGCGGTGACAGCCTGCTCCCGCAGATGCCCCTGCTCGATGCGCACATGCCGCGGGTGGAAGCGCTTGAGACTGCTGCGGTGACCGACACTGACAATGCTCAAGCCCGGCAACTGATCGATCAGTGCCTGGTACAGGCTGGCCTCGTCTTCCTCATCCATGGCCGAAGTCGCCTCGTCCATGTACAGCCATTGCGGCGCATAGAGCAGCGCCCGGGCAAAGGCCAGACGTTGTTGTTCGCCCGGGGACAACATGCGTTGCCAGTGATTGCTTTCGTCCAGGCGCGCCACCAGATGCGGCAAGCGGCAGGTCTCCAGGACCTGTGCATAACGCTCCTGGGCATAGCTGTCGCCGGCTTGTGGATAACTCAAGGCGTCGCGCAGGCTGCCAATGGGCAGGTAGGGTTTCTGCGGCAGGAACAGGTAACGCTGATTGGGCAGCAGAATGCTGCCATGCCCCGCCGGCCATAAGCGTCCCATGGCGCGCAGCAGGGTGCTCTTGCCACTGCCGGAGCGGCCACTGAGCATCAACCGCTCGCCGGGATTCACGGTCATCTGGGCTCCAGCCAGCAGATGCCGGCCGTCTGCCAGGTCCAGGCTCAGGTCACGCACTTGCAATTGCTCGCCCTGATGCTGCACGTCAATCGCCGGCGGACACTCTTCGTTTTCGCTCATGGCCTGACGAAAGCTCAGCAGACGATCACAGGTGGCGCGCCAGGCGGCCAGGTCCGAATAGGCGCTGATGAACCAGCTGAAGTTCTCCTGGACGTTGCCGAAGGCCGAGTTGATCTGCATCAGCTCGCCCAGCTCGATCTTGCCGGCGAAATAGCGCGGCGCGGCCACGATGAACGGGAAGATGATCGCGATCTGACCGTAACCGGCGGTAAAGAAGGTCAGGCGCTTGGACACCTTCATGATGTCCCAGAAGTTGTGCCAGACCTTGCCGAAGCGGCTGCTCAGGCGCTGGTTTTCGTTATTCTCACCGTCATACAGGGCAATGCTCTCGGCGTTCTCCCGGACCCGCACCATGGAGAAACGCAGATCGGCTTCAAAACGCTGTTGCTGGTTGTTGAGGCTGATCAAGCGACGTCCGATCAAGTGGGTCAGCCAGCTGCCGACGGCGGCATACACCAGCGCACACCAGAACATGTAACCGGGAATGGTGTAGCCGAACACCTCGATGCTGCCGGACACGCCCCACAGAATGATCGAGAACGACACCAGGCTGACCACGTTGCGAATCAGCCCCAGGCCCAGGGACAAGGTATTGCTGGTGAAGCTGTTGAGGTCTTCGGAAATCCGCTGGTCCGGGTTGTCGGTGTAGCCGCCCTGCTCCAGCCGGTAGTAGTTCTTGTTGCCAAGCCAGCGGGCAAAGTGCCTTTCGGTCAGCCAGGCCCGCCAGCGGATGGTCAGCATCTGGGTCAGGTAGAGACGATAAACCGCCCCCAGAATGGCCACCGCGGCGATCCCGCAGAAATACAGGATCAGGCTCCAGAAAGCCGCCTCATCCTTCTTCTGCAAGGCGTTGTAGAAGTCCTTGTACCAACTGTTGATCCACACCGAGATGGCCACGCTGAACAGCGACAAGCCAATCACGGCAATCAGCAGCAACCAGGCCTTGCCCTTTTCCTCACTGCGCCAGTAAGGCGTGATCATGGCCCAGACCCGTCGGAAGAATTGACCGCGCACAGCGTCGTTGACCGCAGAGTATTCAGCGTTCTGATTCATCGTTGAGGCTCGATTGGAAGGAGGACAAGCATTGAGCCGATCTTAGTAGATCGGCTCGCTTTTTCACGATGTCCGGCGGACATTCGTTCAGTCGCGGTTCAGCGACGGACCGGGCGCTTCTGCAGTTTGCGCTGCAAGGTACGACGATGCATGCCCAGCGCGCGGGCCGTGGCGGAGATATTGCCTTCGTGCTCGGTCAGTACACGCTGAATGTGCTCCCATTGCAGGCGGTCCACGGACATCGGGTTTTCCGGCACCAGGGTGTCCAGGTCGGCGTGTTCGGAGAGCAGTGCAGCCAGCACATCGTCGGCGTCCGCCGGCTTGCACAGATAGTTGCAGGCGCCCCGCTTGATCGCCTCCACCGCTGTCGCAATGCTCGAGTAGCCGGTGAGGATCAGCACGCGCATTTCCGGATCCAGCTCCAGCAGCTTGGGCAACAGCACCAAACCGGAGTCGCCGTCCATCTTCAGGTCCAGCGCGGCGTAGTCCGGCAGATCCTGCTGGGCGATGCTCAGGCCCTCCTCGGCAGAACCCGCGGTACTGACGCGAAAACCCCGCCGGCTCATGGCCCGGGCCATGACCCGGGTAAAGGTGGCGTCATCGTCCACCAGCAACAGGTGCGGCAGTTCTTCGCCTTCGACTTGGATCTCTTCACTCATGGTCGTCTCCTCGGGCGGCACGAGGCAGGCGCAGCTCGGTGAGCGTTCCGCCTTCCTCATGACTGTAGAGTTTCACTGAGCCGCCAGCACGGGTCACGCTGGCCTTGCTCAAAAACAGGCCCAGGCCGAAGCCTTTGCCCTTGGTGGTAAAAAACGGCTTGCCGATCTGCTCGGCGATGGCCAAGGGTACTCCGGCGCCGTGGTCGCGAATACTGATGGTGAGGTTTTCCGCATCCCAGTCCAGGCGCACTTCCAGGCCTTCGGCACAGGCATCGGCTGCATTGTTCAACAGATTGAGCAAGGCCTGGGTCAGGTCCGGCGGCGGCGCCAGGCGCGGCACCGGCCCCTCTCCCAGCAGATGAAAACGGTAGCTGGCCTCAGGGCGCATCAGGTGCCAGCGATTCAAGGCTTCGTCCAGCCACTGGGTGACTTCCTGCATCTCCACCGCCAGACGGCGATTGGCCTCGGCGGCGCGCACCAACTGCTGCAGGGTTTCCTTGCACAGCTTGACCTGGTCCTGGAGCACGCTGAGATCATCCTGCAACAGCGGGTCGGGATGGTCCTGGCGCATCTCCTTGAGCAATACGCTCATGGTCGCCAGCGGCGTACCCAGCTCATGGGCGGCGCCGGCGGCCTGGGTCGCAACGGCCAGCAATTGCTGATCCCGCAATCCCTCTTCGCGGCGGATCGCCCGCAGCTCTTCCTGGCGGCGCAGCTCTTCGGCCATCCGTGCGGCGAAAAAAGTGATCACTGCTGCCGCCAGGGCAAAACTCAGCCACATGCCGTAGACCTGCAGGTTTTCCCGGGCGATGGGGAAGGTCTGCAAGGGATAGAAGCGGGCCAGCAGCAAGGTGTAGAGCGTCAGCGCAATGCCCGACAGCACCACCGAATAGCGCCAGGGCAGGGTCACTGCGGCGATCGTCAGGGGCACCAGGTAATAGGAGACGAAGGGGTTGGTTGAGCCCCCGGAGAAGTACAGCAGCACGCTGTGGATAAACAGGTCACAGGCCAGTTGCAGGGCATATTCCAGCTCCGTCACCGGCCACGAGGTGCGCAGGCGGATGGCCGTGAAGGCACAGAGCACCATGGAAAACATCAGCGTGACACCCAGCTGCAGCCAGGGCAGGGGCAACAGGTCGAACCAGTAGGCGAGCCCTACCGAACCTGCCTGAGCGGCCAGCACCAGGGTGCGGATGAAGGTCAGCCGCCAGAGATTCTGACGGGTGGCGGACAGCAATTTTAAGGGGGCGAGCATGAGCTCTCCTGATGAGCGCTCCAGGGCAATCGGCGGGAGTATAACCAAGCAGCCCCCGACCCAGGCAAAACTGCGGCAAAGCGTCACAGAAAAACAGTGGCAAGCTGCAGGCTTTCAGCTACAAGCGTAGTGGCTTGCCGCTTGCGGCTTGAAACTTGCCACTGCCTTACATGTCTGAAGGTTTCGCGCAGGTCGGGATCCACCCTGCGGACCGCACTCAAGGAGTTTCCATGCAGCATTTCAGTCGCAGCCTCGCCCTTCTGGCCCTCAGCGCCGGCACGCTCACCAGCCTGCCCGCCCTGGCCGCCGATGAACTGCACTACAACCAGATTTCCCTGCGCGCCGAAGTCAGCCAGGAAGTGGCCCGCGACCTGATGATCGTGACCCTCTACAGCGAATCGCAGAACAGCGACCCGGCCAAGCTCGCCACGGAAATCACCACCACCATGAACAAAGCCCTGGAGCAGGCCCGCCAGGTCAAGGACGTGACCCTGCGCCAGGGCAGCCGCAACAGCTACCCGATCTACGACGGCAAGGGCCAGAAGATCACCGGCTGGCGTGAGCGCGCCGAACTGCGCCTGGAAAGCTCCGACTTCGCCGCGCTGTCCAAGCTCACCGGTGAGCTGCTGGGCGACCTGAAAATGGGCGGCATGGACTTCGCCATCGCCGATCCGACCCGCAAGGCCAGCGAAGATGCCTTGCTCAAGGACGCGGTCAAGGCATTCAAGGCCCGCGCACAACTGGCCACCGATGCCCTGGGTGGCAAGGGCTACAAGATCGTCAACCTGAACCTCAACAGCAACGGTTATCCACAGCCCTACATGCGCGCGCCGATGATGATGAAGGCCGCCAGCATGGACTCGGCACCGGTCACTCCGGAAGTGGAAGCCGGCACCAGCCAGGTCAGCATGACCGCCGATGGCGCCATCGAAGTGCTGATGCCGTAACCTTTTCCCCGCCTCTTCCAGCGGCGATAACCTTCTGCAGAAAGGTTATCGCCGTTTTTCATTACCAACTATTTCAATCCGGACCCGGGGAACTCGGTTCGCAGATGTTAGAGTTGTGGCCCCGGCATGGGGCAGGTCAGATGTTACTGATGTCCGCCGGGTATACTGCGCCTTTCCTATAAGAGTCTCGTCAATGACCGCAGATCGCATCGGCGAACGCCTGCGTCGCTATCGCCGCGCCGCCAAGAAAACCTTGCGTCAGATCGCCAGTGAATCGGGACTGACCGCCAGTTTCCTCTCCCAGGCAGAACGTAACCTCACTGGGGTTTCCATCTCTTCCCTGGTCAACATTGCCAAGTCGCTGAACGTCCCCCTGAACGCCCTGTTCGACCAGCCGATTCAGGCGCAACCCGACTCCCACGACGGCAAGCGGGTGCGCTACACCATCGAGGGGCAGCCGCTCGCCTACGAGCGGCTGTCCAGCTCCTTTCCCGGCAACCTGATCAACGCGGTGAAGATGAACATACCGGTGGGCTATCAGTCGGAGCTGATCTCCCATGACGGCTCGGAGTTTTCCTATGTGCTTTCCGGGCAGATCGTCTACACCATCGAAGGTCAGCAATACCCACTCAGTCCCGGAGACTCGGTGCACTTCGACGCGACCAAGAGCCATTTCCTGGCCAATGCCGGCCATGGCCCGGCGGAAGTGCTGACCGTCACCACCATGGGCCTGTTCGACGATCATTCAGCGGCCTGAGCCAACTCCACAGCCCCCCATAGAACCGCACAAGCGGCCCTGTGCCGCAGAGAAATGTTAGTCAGGCTTAATTTTCGTTGACCACGATTTCAGCATGACTTAATTTCGGCATCGGCGAATCGACAATCAATCACATAACAAGCGATCGCCGTCGCCACACAGGGTCCATGGGGCTGGCTCAACGCCCCATAGCAAGGCGAATTGCCACGGCCCACAAGGCCAATCCTCAGATCTGCCCTAGAAGAAGAAAAAATGAGGTTTGCATGTGTAAGACCTTTGCGCTTCAGGTTTGGCGAACAACGAGGCTGACCCACCCCCGCGGACGGTCGAACGCCTCCAGCAAACTCCACAGTGACCACCTCACTGCGAGCCAAGACTCCCACACCGCCGACGATGCGCTGTTCCCCCGCCATCGCCTGCAAGGTCCCGGGCATCCGTCTCCCACGGCCTCCCCCAACCAGGCAAACGCCGTCATCCGCCCAAGCGAATGCGCCGAGCCCCCGTGTGCGCCAGCCAAGGCCCGGCGGCTGCGGCACAAGCCCCTCGGCGTCGGCGCCAGCGAAGTACCCATTGGAGGCACGGCCCGCCCTGCCCGCCCAAGAAAAAGGCAACGCATGCACCAGAAACAAGCCACGCAAACGGTCAAATGCGTCAAGTTTTATACAAATGCGTCATTCGTGTACGTTCGTTCCACTCTTTGAGACTTGTGACAGCCCCGCATCTTGCATTGGGTACGGGGCCTGCATAAGTATCGGCGGGTCGACTCACAAGGTCGCCCTCTACACCAAAAATGACAACAAATCATGAGGCCACCATGTTCAAGAAAGCAGTCCTTCCGTTTTTAGTCAGCGCCGGCTTGCTTGCCAGCGCCCCCTTCGCCCAGGCGGCAACTAACCTGGTGTTCTGCTCTGAAGGGAGCCCGGCCGGTTTCGACCCGGGCCAGTACACCACCGGAACCGACTTCGACGCCTCAGCCGAAACCCTGTACAACCGCCTCAGCCAGTTCGAGCGTGGCGGCACCGCCGTCATCCCGGGCCTGGCCACCAGTTGGGACATCTCGGACGACGGCCTGACCTACACCTTCCATCTGCGTGAAGGCGTCAAGTTCCACACCACGCCGTACTTCACCCCGACCCGCACCTTCAACGCCGACGACGTGCTGTTCACCTTCAACCGCATGCTCGACAAGGACATGCCGTTCCGTAAGGCCTACCCCACCGAATTCCCGTATTTCACCGACATGGGGATGGACACCAACATCACCAAGGTCGAGAAAATCGACGACAAGACCGTCAAGTTCACCCTCAAGACCGTGGACGCCGCGTTCATCCAGAACCTGGCCATGAGCTTCGCCTCCATCCAGTCCGCCGAGTACGCCGACAAGCTGCTCAAGGAAGGCAAGACCAGCGACATCAACCAGAAGCCGATCGGCACTGGCCCGTTCGTGTTCAAGAGCTACCAGAAAGACTCCAACATCCGCTACACCGGCAACAAGGACTACTGGAAGCCTGAAGACGTGAAGATCGACAACCTGATCTTCGCCATCACCACCGACCCGTCGGTACGTATTCAGAAGCTGAAGAAGAACGAATGCCAGGTGACCCTGTTCCCGCGTCCGGCCGACCTCAAGGCCCTCAAGGAAGACAAGGACCTGAAGATGCCTGAACAGGCAGGCTTCAACCTCGGCTACATCGCCTACAACGTGATGCCGGTGCTCAAGGGCCGTACCGACGCCAACCCGCTGGCCGACCTCAAGGTTCGCCAGGCGCTGGACATGGCCGTCAACAAGCCGCAGATCATTGACTCGGTGTACCAGGGCGCCGGCCAACTGGCGGTCAACGCCATGCCGCCGACCCAGTGGTCCTACGACACCAGCATCAAGGACGCCAAGTACGACCCCGAGAAAGCCAAGCAGTTGCTCAAGGAAGCCGGCATCAAGGAAGGCACCCAGATCACCCTGTGGGCCATGCCGGTACAGCGTCCCTACAACCCCAACGCCAAGCTGATGGCTGAAATGCTGCAGTCCGACTGGGCCAAGATCGGCCTCAAGGTCAACATCGTCAGCTACGAATGGGGCGAGTACATCAAACGTTCCAAAGGCGGCGAGAACCAGGCCATGATCATCGGCTGGAGCGGTGACAACGGTGACCCCGACAACTGGCTCGGTACCCTGTTCGGTTGCGATGCACTGAACGGCAACAACTTCTCGAAATGGTGCGACAAGCCTTACGACGCGCTGATCAAGCAAGCCAAGGCCACGTCGGATGTGGCCAAACGCACCGAGCTGTACAAGCAGGCGCAACACATCCTCAAAGACGCCGTTCCGATGACACCTATCGCACACTCGACGGTGTTCCAACCCATGCGCGCCAACGTGCAGGACTTCAAGATCAGCCCCTTCGGCTTGAACTCCTTCTACGGCGTCAGCATCGGCAAATAAGGTCTGGCAACGGCGGCGTCCCTGACGTCGCCGCTGCTTTACCGGCCCACGCAGTAAGCACCCGGCCCATCTTCGACACACCGCCTCGACAAAGAGCGGTCCCTCGAATTTAGAGCCGATTCTTACAGGGCTTTCAGGCACAGCGGATATACGCCCCGGCCTTCGACCCTTAACGTCGAGGCGAGGCAAGACTGCGTCTGTCAGCGGGCATTTGCTACAGCCATGGTTTGGCATCAATGACCTGTACAGGCTCCAGGAAGGAGCCATGGTCCATTGATCATCACAACAAAAAATGGAGATGGACGGTTATGCGGCATTCCCTGATTTTCTCGGCCCTGATAGGCGGCAGCCTGCTGGCCGCCAGCGCTACCGGCGGCGCCGCCGATCGCAGCCTGGTGTTCTGTTCCGAAGGCAGCCCGGCGGGCTTCGACACCGCGCAGTACACCACCGCCACCGACAACGACGCCGCCGAGCCGCTGTACAACCGCCTGGTGGAGTTCGAAAAAGGCGCCACCAACGTGCTGCCCGCCCTGGCCAAAAGCTGGGACATATCCGAAGACGGCCTCACCTACCGCTTTCATCTACGCGAAGGGGTGAAGTTCCACAATACGCCCTACTTCAAGCCAACCCGGGATCTCAACGCCGATGACGTGCTGTTCACCTTCAATCGCATGCTCGACGCCGGACATCCGTTCCGTAAGGCCTACCCGACGGAGTTTCCCTACTTCAACGGCATGAGCCTGGACAAGAACATCGCCAAGGTCGAGAAAACCGACCCGCTGACCGTGGTCATGACCCTCAATACCGTGGACGCGGCGTTCATCCAGAACCTGGCCATGAGCTTCGCCGCGATCCTCTCCGCCGAATACGCCGAGCAACTGCTCAAGGCCGGCACCCCTAGCCAGATCAACCAGCAGCCCATCGGCACCGGGCCGTTCGTGTTCCAGCGCTACCAGAAAGATTCACAGATCCGCTACGCCGCCAACCCGCACTACTGGGACCCGAGCCAGGTCAAACTCGACCGGTTGATCTTCGCCATCAACACCGATGCCTCGGTACGGGTGCAGAAACTGCGGGCCGGCGAATGCCAGGTGACCCTGCATCCGCGTCCCGCGGATATCGATGCGCTGAAAAACGATCCGAAACTGCAAGTCATCGAGAAGCCCGGCTTCAACCTCGGCTACATCGCCTACAACGTGCAGCACAAACCCTTCGACCGCCTCGAAGTGCGCCAGGCACTGGACATGGCGGTGAACAAGCAGAGCATTCTCAACGCCGTGTACCAGGGTGCCGGCCAGCTGGCGGTCAACGCCATGCCACCGACCCAGTGGTCCTACGACGAAACCATCAAGGATGCGGTCTACAACCCGGAAAAGGCCCGCGAACTGCTCAAGGCCGCCGGGGTCAAGGAAGGCACGGAAATCACCCTCTGGGCCATGCCCGTGCAGCGTCCGTACAACCCCAACGCCAAGCTGATGGCCGAAATGCTGCAGGCCGATTGGGCGAAGATCGGCCTCAAGGTGAAGATCGTCAGCTACGAATGGGGCGAGTACATCAAGCGCACCAAGAATGGCGAGCACGACATCAGCCTGATCGGCTGGACCGGAGACAACGGTGACCCGGACAACTGGCTGGGCACCCTGTACAGCTGTGATGCCATCGGCGGCAACAACTACTCCATGTGGTGCGACCCGCAGTACGACAAGCTGATCAAGCAAGCCAAGCTAGTGACCGACCGTCAACAACGCACCGAGCTCTACAAACAGGCCCAGCAGTTGCTCAAGCAGCAGGTGCCGATCACGCCGGTGGCCCACTCGACGATCAATCAGCCATTGAGCGCGAAAGTCGAGGGTTTCAAGGTCAGTCCTTTCGGCCGCAACACCTTCTCGGGTGTAAGCCTGGTCCCATAACCGATGAGCAAAAACCCTGGGGGCATTATTAGCCCCCATGCAGGCGCTTTGCCTGAATTAGGCGATCAAGCCCAGTGCAAACGTTTGCGATGCAGTGAATGAGTTCCAAAAACCAGCCGGCCGAAAAAAACCGGCATCTAAAAAAGAAAACAAAGGAGCTTCACCCATGAAACTGAGCAGCAGCGCATTGTTAGCCTTGGCTATCAGTAGCATCACCGCCACGGCCTATGCGGAGAACGTCAGCCAGGACTTCGTCCCGACTGTACAGAACAGCACCAATGCCCAGGCTGAAGCCAAGGGTTTCATCGAAGGGCAGAGCCTGTCGGGCACCACTCGCAACTGGTACGCCAACGAGCTGAAACGTCGCAATGATCGTTTTTCGTACAACCACAATGGCGTGGATACCTCGACTCCACGCCGGATCAACTGGGTCCAGGGCACCATCCTCAACTACAGCTCCGGCTTCACCGAAGGCACCGTGGGGGTCAGCACCGAAGTGGCGGCCTACAACGCCATTGCCCTAGATCGCGACCGCAAGGACATCGCCGGCAAGAACAACCGCACCCTGACCCATTCCGACGGCGACGCCGTGGGCCAGTGGAGCAAGCTCGGCCTGGCCAACGTCAAGTTCCGCGTATCCAACACCACCCTGACCGCCGGCCGGCAGAACTTCAGCACGCCGATCGTCGACGTCATCGGCAACCGTGCGCTGCCTTCGAGCTTTGAAGGGGTGAGCATCCACAGCGAAGAGTTCAACAACCTGTCGTTCGATGCCGGCACCTTTGACCGGGTATCGCCACGGACCGAACAGAGCCTGTCGAAATTCCGCTCCGAGTACACCAGCAACACCGCCGAAACCGACCGCGTGAGCATCGTCGGCCTCAACTACCAGCCGCTGAAAAGCCTGAAGACCAGCCTCTACGCCTCCAAGGTGGAAGATTTCTGGAACCAGTACTACTTCGGCGCCACCCACGAGCTGGGCGACAGCTCGGTGCTGAGCCTGACCACCGGCCTGAACTACTACAAGACCGTCGACACCGGCAAGAAAGAGATGGGCGAGATCGACAACGATACCTACTCCCTGTCGATGGGGCTGACCCACCAGGCCCACAGCCTGACCTTCTCGTACCAGGAAGTCAGCGGCAACGAGTACTTCGACTACCTGCACGAAACCAACGGCATCTACCTGGCCAACTCCCTGCTCTCGGACTTCAACGGCCCGAACGAGAAATCCTTCCAGATCGCCTACGGCCTGAACATGGCCGAATACGGCGTGCCCGGCCTCAAGTTCAACGTCTACCAGGCTCGCGGCTGGGGCATCGACGGTACCCACTACACCGGCAGCGCCTACGGCGGCATCAACTCCGAAGGCAAACTCTACGGCGTGAGGACCATGGATGGCGAAACCCACTACGAATACGGCATCGGCGCCTCCTACGCCGTGCAGAGCGGACCACTCAAAGCCACCGCGATCCGTGCTACCTACACCACGCACCGCGCCAGCAAGAACCAGGCAGACGGCAACATCAACGAATTCCGTCTGGTTACCACCATCCCGTTCAACATTCTCTAACCCACCAGTTGAAGGGCGGATTCATGACGAGTCCGCCAATCAAGCTAATCTGGTTCAATGATTGCAGAGGGTTCCTGATGAACATGCTTCCCCTGAAAGCGGCCATTGGCGCCGCCTTGCTGAGCGCCGCCCTCGGCGCCACAGCCAAACCCTTGGTGGTCTGTACCGAAGCCAGCCCGGAAGGCTTCGATATGGTCCAGTACACGACTGCAGTCACGGCCGACGCAGTGGCAGAAACCATCTTCAACCGTTTGGTCGACTTCAAGCCCGGCACCACTGACATCGAACCGGCCCTGGCCGACTCCTGGGACATCAGCCCGGATGGCCTGCAATACACCTTCCACCTGCGCAAGGGCGTCAAGTTCCACAGCACCGACTACTTCACCCCGACCCGCGACATGAACGCCGACGACGTACTCTGGAGCTTCCAACGCCAGATGGACCCGAAGCACCCCTGGCATGACAAGTCCAGCGTGGGCTTCCCCTACTTCGAAAGCATGGGCTTCAAGGAGCTGCTCAAAAGCGTCGAGAAGACTGACGAGCACACCGTGGTCTTCACCCTGACCCGCCGTGAAGCGCCGTTCCTGGCCGACATCGCCATGGCCTTCTCATCGATCTACCCGGCGGAATACGCCGACAAGCTGCTCAAGGAAGGCAAGACCTCTGAGCTCAACAGCAAGCCCATCGGCACTGGCCCGTTCATTTTCAACCGCTATGCCAAGGACGCCCAGGTACGCTTCAAGGCCAACCCGGACTACTTCCGCGGCAAGCCACCGGCCGACCCGCTGGTGCTGGCGATCACCACCGACAACAACGTGCGCCTGCAGAAGCTCAAAGCCAACGAGTGCCAGGTTGCCCTGTACCCCAAACCCGATGACATCCCCAGCATCAAGGCCGACGCCAACCTCAAGGTCGATGAACTGGCGGCCATGACCACCGGCTACATCGCCATGAACACCACCCGCAAATACATGAGCGACGTGCGGGTACGCAAAGCCATCGACATCGCCTTCGACAAGGAAGCCTACGTCAACAGTCTGTACGGCAAAGGCAATGCGCTGATCGGTACCGGCCCTTATCCGCCGACCCTGCTGGGCTTCAACAACAGCCTGAAGAATCCGCCCCGGGATCTGGACAAGGCCCGCGCCCTGCTCAAGGACGCCGGAGTGCCGGACGGCACGGTAATCACCCTGTTCACCCGCAACGGCGGTGGCCCGACCAACCCCAATCCCCTGCTGGGTGCGCAGATGATGCAGGCCGACCTGGCCAAGATCGGCCTCAAGCTCGAGATCCGCGTCATGGAATGGGGCGAGATGCTCAAGCGGGCGAAAAACGGCGAACACGATATGGTGTCGGCCGGCTGGGCGGGGGACAACGGCGACCCGGACAACTTCCTGACTCCGAACCTGAGTTGTGACGCGGCGAAAAACGGCGAAAACTACGCCCGCTGGTGCAACAAGGAGTTCCAGGAGCTGATCGACCAGGCCCGCGCCGACGCTGAACCTGCCAAGCGCGCCGCGCTCTATGAAAAGGCGCTGCTGGTTTTCCAACAGGACCAACCCTGGATTCCCATGGCCTATCCAAAAATGTTCACCGCCATGCGCAAGAACGTCGAGGGTTACCACCAGAGCCCCCTGACCACCAACAACTTCGCGACCACCCAAGTGAAGTGATAAGAAACGCCCGCCGCCCTTGACCCCAAGGGTGGCGGGTACGCCTAACCGGCTGATTGAGGTACTTCAGAAGATGTTTAGTTTTATTGCCCGCCGTGTGGGGTTGTTGATCCCCACCTTCTTCGGCATCACCTTGCTGACCTTCGCCTTGATACGCATGATTCCCGGCGACCCCGTGGAAGTCATGATGGGCGAGCGTCGGGTCGACCCCGAGATGCATGCCCAGGCAATGGAACGCCTTGGATTGAACAAGCCGCTGTACGCCCAGTACCTGGACTACATCGGCAAGCTGGCCCACGGTGACCTGGGTGAATCCCTGCGCACCCGTACCAGCGTGTGGAGCGAGTTCACCTCGCTGTTCCCCGCGACCCTGGAACTGTCCATGGCCGCCCTGCTGTTCGCCGGCATCATCGGGCTGCTGGCCGGGGTGATCGCCGCCTTGAAGCGAGGGTCATTGTTCGACCACGGGGTAATGGGCATCTCGCTTGCGGGCTATTCGATGCCGATCTTCTGGTGGGGCCTGATCCTAATCATGTTCTTCTCGGTGAGCCTGGGCTGGACCCCGGTGTCCGGGCGCATCGACCTGCTCTACGACATCGAGCCCAGAACCGGCTTCATGCTCATCGACACCCTGCTGGCCAAAGACACCGACGCCTTCTTCGACGCCCTGCATCACCTGATCCTGCCGGCCATCGTCCTGGGCACCATTCCCCTGGCGGTGATCGCGCGAATGACCCGTTCCTCGATGCTCGAAGTACTGCGCGAGGACTACATCCGTACCGCCAAGGCCAAGGGCCTGTCGCCGGCGCGAGTGGTATTCGTCCACGGCCTGCGCAACGCACTGATTCCGGTCCTGACCGTGGTCGGCCTGCAAGTCGGCACCCTGCTGGCCGGTGCGGTCCTGACCGAAACCATCTTTTCCTGGCCGGGCATCGGCAAGTGGCTGATCGAAGCCATCGGCGCCCGCGACTATCCCGTGGTGCAGAACGGCATCCTGCTGATCGCCTGCCTGGTGATCATGGTCAACTTCGTGGTGGACATCCTCTACGGCTTTGCCAACCCACGCATCCGTCATCAGCGCTGAGATCAAGACCCATGAGCACTCCAACTTCCTCAGTAGCAGTCGATCAAAGCCTGCTCTATCCGTCCGTGTACAAAGAATTCTGGCAGCACTTCTCCCGCAACAAGGGCGCGGTGGCCGGCCTGCTGTTCATGTTGCTGATCGTCTTCTGCGCGCTGTTCGCCCCCTGGGTGGCGCCGCACAACCCCAGCGAGCAATACCGCGACTTTCTGCTGACCCCACCGGCCTGGCTCGAAGGCGGGCAGATGCAATTCTTGCTGGGCACCGATGAACTGGGCCGCGATCTGCTGTCGCGCCTGATCCAGGGCTCGCGCCTGTCGCTGCTGATCGGCCTGTCGTCGGTAGTGATGTCGCTGATCCCGGGGATTCTCCTGGGGCTGTTCGCCGGGTTCTTCCCGCGTTTGCTGGGCCCTACCATCATGCGCCTGATGGACATCATGCTGGCCCTGCCCTCGCTGCTGCTGGCCGTGGCGATTGTCGCCATCCTCGGCCCGGGCCTGATCAACACCGTGATCGCCATTGCCGTGGTGTCCCTGCCCTCCTATGTGCGCCTGACCCGCGCCGCGGTGATGGGCGAGATCAACCGCGACTACGTAACTGCCGCGCGCCTGGCCGGTGCCGGCCTGCCGCGCCTGATGTTCATCACCGTGCTGCCCAACTGCATGGCGCCGCTGATCGTCCAGGCCACCCTGAGCTTCTCCTCGGCGATCCTCGACGCCGCCGCCCTGGGCTTCCTCGGCCTCGGCGTGCAACCGCCGACTCCGGAGTGGGGCACCATGCTGGCCTCGGCTCGCGACTACATCGAACGCGCCTGGTGGGTAGTGAGCCTGCCGGGACTGACCATTTTGCTCAGCGTGCTGGCAATCAACCTGATGGGCGACGGCCTGCGCGATGCGCTGGACCCGAAACTCAAGAACGCCGCCTGAGGAGATTCCCATGTCACTGCTCGAAATCAAGAATCTCAATGTCCGTTTCGGCGACGCCACGGCGGTGCCGGTGGTCGATGGCCTCGACCTCAAGGTCGACAAGGGCGAAGTGCTGGCCATTGTCGGCGAGTCCGGCTCCGGCAAGTCGGTGACCATGATGGCCCTGATGGGCCTGATCGAGCACCCCGGCATCGTCACCGCCGATGCCTTGAGCTTTGACGGTCGCGACATGCTCAAGCTCAGCGCCCGCCAGCGCCGGCAGATCGTCGGCAAGGACCTGGCCATGGTCTTCCAGGACCCGATGACCGCGCTGAACCCCAGCTACACCGTGGGCTTCCAGATCGAGGAAGTGCTGCGCCTGCACCTGAAGATGTCCGGCAAGGCCGCGCGCAAGCGTGCGATCGAACTACTGGAAAAAGTCGAGATTCCCGGCGCCGCCAGCCGCATGGACGCCTACCCGCACCAGCTGTCCGGCGGCATGAGCCAGCGGGTGGCGATCGCCATGGCGATTGCCGGCGAACCCAAGCTGCTGATTGCCGACGAACCCACCACCGCCCTGGACGTGACCATCCAGGCGCAGATCATGGACCTGCTGCTCAACCTGCAACAGGAACAGAACATGGGCCTGGTGCTGATCACCCACGACCTGGCCGTGGTCGCCGAAACCGCCCAGCGTGTCTGTGTGATGTACGCCGGGCAAGCCGTGGAAGTCGGCCAGGTGCCGCAGCTGTTCGACATCCCCGCCCACCCCTACAGCGAAGCGCTGCTGGCGGCGATTCCCGAGCACAGCCTGGGCGCCACTCGCCTGTCGACCCTGCCGGGCATCGTCCCCGGGCGCTATGACCGGCCCCTGGGTTGCCTGCTGTCGCCGCGTTGCCCCTACGCCCAGGACAACTGCCGCCAGCAGCGTCCAAGCCTTGATCCGCAAGCCGCCAGCCTGGTGCGCTGCTTCTACCCGCTGAATCAGGAGGTGGCGTAATGGCCGTCGTTCTTACCGCCCGCGACCTGACCCGTCACTACGAAGTGTCCCGAGGCCTGTTCAAGGGCCACGCCACCGTGCGCGCCCTCAATGGTGTGTCCTTTGAGCTGGAAGCCGGCAAGACCCTGGCCGTGGTCGGCGAGTCCGGCTGCGGCAAGTCCACCCTGGCCCGGGCCCTGACCCTGATCGAGGAGCCGTCCTCCGGCTCGCTGAAAATCGCCGGCCAGGAAGTCGCCGGCGCCGACAAGGCCCAGCGCAAGCAACTGCGCAAAGACGTGCAGATGGTGTTCCAAAGCCCTTATGCCTCGCTCAACCCGCGGCAGAAGATCGGCGACCAACTGGCCGAGCCGCTGTTGATCAACACCAAGCTGTCGGCCGCCGAACGCCGGGAGAAAGTCCAGGCGATGATGAAACAGGTGGGCCTGCGCCCCGAGCACTACCAGCGCTACCCGCACATGTTCTCCGGCGGCCAGCGTCAGCGCATCGCCCTGGCCCGGGCGATGATGCTGCAACCCAAGGTGCTGGTGGCGGACGAACCGACCTCGGCCCTGGACGTGTCGATCCAGGCCCAGGTACTGAACCTGTTCATGGACCTGCAGCAGGAATTCAACACCGCCTACGTGTTCATCTCCCACAACCTGGCAGTGGTGCGTCACGTCGCCGACCAGGTACTGGTGATGTACCTTGGCCGCCCCGTGGAAATGGGCCCCAAGGAGGACATCTACACCCGCCCTCTGCACCCCTACACCCAAGCGCTGCTGTCGGCGACCCCGACCATTCACCCGGACCCGGACAAGCCGAAGATCAAGATCGTCGGTGAATTGCCCAACCCACTGAACCCGCCGCCCGGCTGCGCCTTCCACAAACGCTGCCCCTACGCCACCGAGCTTTGCAGCACCCAAGAGCCGGCCCTGCGCCCGCTGGACAACCGGCAAGTGGCTTGCCACTACGCCGAGCAATTCGTGCTGTAGCGGCCATGAAAAAGGCGCTCCCGAATATCTCCGGGAGCGCCTGAACCTTGTTCGACCCGCCCCTGGCGACGGATTGCGCATCAGTCCGTCGCTGGGGGTTTCTTTTAGCCCTGGCTGTCGCCTTCACCGTCATCGGTGGTCTGGTCGTCATCGCCTGAACTGCCACCCTGGCCTTGATCGCCCGGCTCCGAGTCGGACTTGGCAAGCATCTGCACCGGTGCGCTATGGCTCGACTGATAGCCCGGCTCTTTCACCTGCATCAGGTTGTGAGCCCAGGCCGCCGAGGTTCCGAGCGACAGCATCACCAGCACTTTGATCAACAGCACAACGCGTTGGACAATTCTCATGGTCGATTCCATCCCTTCATAGGTGAATCTTCGAAGGCTGCGAGCCCTGCCTTACAGTGACCACAGCACTGTCTGAAACCTAGTCGCGATCCCCAAGCTTTTCCAGACACCCCGCTATCGATAGCCGAGCCGTCCAAGCCCTTCCGACTAACGGCGCGCCCTGAAATACACCACCCCCCGCAGGAGCCGGCTTGCCGGCGAAGAGGCCCGCAAGCCATGCACCACAGCGTCTGCCGCCTTCGCTGGCAAGCCAGCTCCTACGGGGCGGCAGCGGGCCAATCCTGCGCGCAACAAAAAGCCCCGCTGTCTGCACGGCGGGGCTTGGGGTGTCACAGGCGAACTTAGTGGTGTTCGCGGGTGGCGCGGAATTTCACGTCCGGCCAGCGCTCTTCCATCAGCGACAGGTTGACCCGGGTCGGCGCCAGGTAGGTCAGGTGACCACCGCCGTCCAGGGCCAGGTTTTCCACCGCCTTGTTGGAAAACTCCTCCAGCTTCTTCTTGTCGTCACAGCTGATCCAACGAGCCGACCACACGGTGATCGGCTCGTAGGCGCATTCGACCTTGTATTCTTCCTTCAGGCGGCTGGCCACCACATCGAACTGCAGCACACCGACGGCGCCAAGAATGATGTCGTTGCTGCGCTCGGGGAAGAACACCTGGGTCGCGCCCTCTTCGGCCAGCTGTTGCAGGCCCTGGCGCAACTGCTTGGACTTGAGCGGGTCCTTCAGGCGCACGCGGCGGAACAGCTCCGGGGCGAAGTGCGGGATACCAGTGAAACCCAGGGCCTCGCCTTCGGTGAAGGTGTCGCCGATCTGGATGGTGCCGTGGTTGTGCAGACCGATGATGTCGCCGGCGTAGGCTTCTTCCAGTTGCTCACGCTCGGAAGAGAAGAAGGTCAGGGCGTCGCCGATGCGCACGTCCTTGCCGGTGCGCACGTGGCGCATCTTCATGCCCTTCTCGTACTTGCCCGAGCAGATGCGCATGAAGGCAATACGGTCGCGGTGCTTGGGGTCCATGTTCGCCTGGATCTTGAACACGAAACCGCTGAACTTTTCTTCCTGGGGCGCCACGCTGCGCTCGTTGGCTGCACGGGGCAGCGGCAACGGCGCCCAGTCCACCACGGCGTCAAGCACGTGATCGACCCCGAAGTTGCCCAGGGCGGTACCGAAGAACACCGGGGTCAGCTGACCGTCGAGGAACTCCTGCTGGTTGAACTCGTGGCAGGCGCCCTGCACCAGCTCCAGCTGCTCGATGAAACGCTCGTACTCGTCACCCAAGTGGGCACGGGCTTCATCGGAATCGAGCTTCTCGATGATCTTGGTTTCGGTGCGTTCATGGCCGTGGCCGGGGGTGTAGACAATGATGTAGTCGCCCGCCAGGTGGTACACGCCCTTGAAGTCGCGGTAGCAGCCAATCGGCCAGGTGATCGGCGCAGCCTTGATCTTCAGCACCGCTTCGATTTCATCCAGCAGCTCGATCGGGTCGCGAATGTCGCGGTCGAGTTTGTTGATGAAGCTGACAATCGGCGTGTCCCGCAGGCGGCAGACGTCCATCAGGGCGATGGTCCGGGGCTCAACGCCCTTACCGCCGTCGAGCACCATCAATGCCGAGTCCACCGCGGTCAGGGTGCGGTAGGTGTCTTCCGAGAAGTCTTCGTGGCCCGGGGTGTCCAGCAGGTTGATCATGTGATCGCGATAGGGGAACTGCATGACCGACGTGGTGATGGAGATACCCCGCTGCTTCTCCATTTCCATCCAGTCGGAAGTGGCATGGCGGTCGGACTTACGCGATTTGACCGTACCGGCCACGGCAATGGCCTTGCCCATCAGCAACAGCTTCTCGGTGATGGTGGTCTTACCCGCATCCGGGTGGGAAATAATGGCGAAAGTGCGGCGTTTCGCGACTTCGGCGGCCTGTTGGGTCATGGGAAATCGCCTGGCGGTGATCAAAAAAGGGCGCAGATTATAGCCCAGACAAAGCCTTGCGGGCCACCGCTGCCCCCGTCGCCGAAGCCACCGCGCGGCAGATGAACGGTGGCTATATGCTGCCAATTATGGAACCTTTTAAAACCCGGAGACGTCCACTCCCCTGTCACGCACTGTCGTCAGGGGCTGAAATATCAGCAAGTTAGCTTGACGAAGCTGCGCTCATGGCTCGTTCACCCGCCGCTTTGCCGGCGCTCGACGAGCTGCTTTTCGCGCGCACTGTCCCGGCAGCCAGGAATGGCCCTGCCACACGGGAAAGTGCCCGCCGACCGACAAAAGGAGTCCGCCTGTGGCTATTCGCTATGGCAAAGGGCTGATAGGAGGGGTTGCGGTGATCGCCCTCCTGGCCCTGCTGGTCCACTGGATCGGCATCACGACGATCGAACACTACCGCGACGATCTACTGTTCTACCTGCAAGCTCATCTGTTCCTGGTCCTGGCGTCCATGCTCGCCGCACTGCTGGTGGGTATCCCCGCCGGCATCCTCCTCAGCCGCCCGAGCATGGTCGGACGCGCCGAACGCTTCATGCAAGTGTTCAACATCGGTAACACCGTCCCCCCTCTGGCCGTCCTGGCCATCGCCCTGGGGATTCTCGGCATCGGCAGCGGCCCGGCCATCTTCGCGCTGTTCCTCGCCTCCCTGCTGCCCATCGTGCGCAACACCTACGAAGGCCTGAAAAACGTCCAGGGTTCACTCAAGGAAGCTGCGGTCGGCATCGGCATGACCCCGCGCCAGGTGCTGTGGAAAGTCGAATTGCCCAATGCCGTGCCGATCATCATCGGTGGCGTGCGGGTAGCCCTGGCGATCAACGTCGGCACCGCGCCCCTGGCCTTCCTGATCGGCGCCAACAGCCTGGGCAGCCTGATCTTCCCCGGCATCGCCCTGAACAATCAGCCGCAATTGCTGCTCGGCGCCGCCTGTACCGCGCTGCTGGCCTTGCTCCTCGACGGTCTGGTCACCCTGGCCAGCCGCCTCTGGCTGGAACGTGGTCTGCGCCCGTCCTAAGTCCGTAAGCGCCAAGGAATGAACATGAAAAAAACAAGCCTGATACTCGGCTGCCTCCTGCTTTTCGCCGGGTGGGTGCAAGCCGCGGAAAAACCACTGATCCGCATCGGTGCCCGGGTCTTCACCGAACAGACCCTGCTGGCGGAAATCACCTCCCAATACCTGCGCAGCAAGGGTTACGACACCCGCGTCACCGGCGGCCTGGGCAGCAACCTGGCCCGCAGCGCCCAGGAAAGCGGGCAACTGGACCTGATCTGGGAATACACCGGGGTGTCGCTGGTGGCCTACAACCACATCGACGAGAAACTCGACAGCCAGCAGTCCTACGCCCGAGTCAAAGAACTCGACGCGAAAAAAGGCCTGGTCTGGCTCGCGCCGTCCAAGTTCAGCAATACCTACGCCCTGGCCCTGCCGGAGAACGTGGCCAAGGAACATCCCGAGATCAACAGCATCAGCGACCTGACCCGAGCCCTGGCTGAAGACGCCAAGGAGAACCGCCTGGTGGCCCTGGACACCGAGTTCGCCAACCGCTCCGACGGCCTGGCCGGCATGGTCAAGCTGTACGACATGAACCTGACCCGCAAGAACACCCGGCAGATGGATGCCGGCCTGGTCTACACCGCCCTGCGCAACGGCCAGGTGTTTGCCGGCCTGGTCTATACCACCGACGGTCGGCTCAACGCCTTCAAGCTCAAGCTGCTGGAGGACGACAAGCACTACTTCCCGGACTACACCGCAGCCCCCGTGGTGCGCCAGGCGTACCTCGACGCCCACCCGCAACTGGCCGCAGACCTCAAGCCGCTGGCGGCGCTGTTCGATGACGAAACCATGCGCCAGTTGAACGCACGGGTCGACGTCGATCACGAAAGCCCTTCCGCCGTGGCTGCAGATTTCCTGCGCCAGCATCCGCTCAACCACTGATAGAGAGGAGAAGACATGGAATTCTTGAACGCCTTTTCCCATCTCGATTGGGCCCAGGT
Source organism: Pseudomonas sp. TKO26 (assembly GCF_003225665.1). NCBI lineage: Bacteria > Pseudomonadati > Pseudomonadota > Gammaproteobacteria > Pseudomonadales > Pseudomonadaceae > Pseudomonas > Pseudomonas sp. TKO26. Next base: position 195,570 of record NZ_QKLN01000002.1, on the reverse strand, counting down.
CCTGCACCTGACCTGGCAGCACATCACCCTGGTGGGCATCGCCGTGACCCTGGCCATAGTCATCGGCGTGCCCCTGGGCATCCTGATGACCCGCTTCCCGGCCCTGGCCGGCCCGTTGCAGGCCAGCGCCACCGTGCTGCTGACCATTCCGTCCATCGCCCTGTTCGGCCTGCTGCTGCCGTTCTACTCCAAGTTCGGCCAGGGCCTGGGACCGCTGCCGGCCATCACTGCGGTGTTCCTCTATTCCCTGCTGCCGATCATGCGCAACACCTACCTGGCGCTGACCGGTGTCGAGCCGGGCATCCGCGAAGCCGCCCGCGGCATCGGCATGACCTTCGGCCAGCGCCTGCGCATGGTCGAGCTGCCGATCGCGGTGCCAGTGATCCTCGCCGGGGTGCGCACCGCCGTGGTGATGAACATCGGCGTCATGACCATCGCCGCCACCATCGGCGCCGGCGGCCTGGGCGTACTCATTCTTGCTTCCATCAGCCGCAGCGACATGTCGATGCTGATCGTCGGCGCGGTGCTGGTCAGTCTCCTGGCCATCTTCGCCGACCTGCTTCTGCAATGGCTGCAACGCTCGCTGACTCCAAAAGGACTGCTCAAATGATCGAACTTCAAAACCTGACCAAGACCTTCCAAAGCAACGGCAAGACCATCACCGCCGTTGACTCCGTAAGCCTGACCGTCAATGAAGGCGAGATCTGCGTGTTCCTCGGGCCGTCTGGCTGCGGCAAGAGCACCACCCTGAAGATGATCAACCGCCTGATCATGCCCACCTCGGGCAAGGTGCTGATCAACGGCGAAGACACCACCGACCTCGACGAAGTGACCCTGCGCCGCAACATCGGCTACGTGATCCAGCAGATCGGCCTGTTCCCCAACATGACCATCGAGGAAAACATCGTGGTGGTGCCGCGCCTGCTGGGCTGGGACAAGCAGAAATGCCACGACCGCGCCCGCGAGCTGATGAGCATGATCAAGCTCGAACCCAAGCAGTACCTGCATCGCTACCCACGGGAACTGTCCGGTGGCCAGCAACAGCGCATCGGGGTGATTCGCGCCCTGGCGGCGGACGCCCCGCTGCTGCTGATGGACGAACCCTTCGGCGCGGTGGACCCGATCAACCGCGAGATGATCCAGAACGAGTTCTTCGAGATGCAACGGGCGCTGAACAAGACCGTGATCATGGTCAGCCACGACATCGACGAAGCCATCAAGCTGGGGGACAAGATCGCCATCTTCCGCGCCGGCAAGCTGCTGCAGATCGACCACCCGGACACCCTGCTGGCGCACCCGGCAGACGATTTCGTCAGCAACTTCGTCGGCCAGGACAGCACCCTCAAGCGCCTGTTGCTGGTGAAGGCCGAAGACGCGGCGGACAACGCCCCGTCGGTGAGCCCGGAAACCCCGGTGGCCGAAGCCCTGGACCTGATGGACGAACACGACCGCCGCCATGTGGTGGTGACCTGCGCCGAGAACAAGGCCCTGGGCTATGTACGTCGTCGCGACCTATACCGTCAGACCGGCACCTGCGCCCAGTTCCTGCGCGAATTCAACGCCACCGCCGCCTACGACGAACACCTGCGGATCCTGCTGTCGCGCATGTACGAGTTCAACCGTTCGTGGCTGCCGGTGCTGGATGCCGAACGGGTGTTCCTGGGTGAGGTGACTCAGGAATCCATCGCCGCCTACCTGAGCTCCGGGCGTTCGCGGGGAATGAAGACCAATATCGTCTCGCCGGCTGAAACAGTGGTCGCCTGATCAATAAATAGCCAACAGCCAACCTGTGGCGAGGGAGCTTGCTCCCGCTGGGCCGCGAAGCGGCCCCTCTTGGCAAACAAGAGTGGAACTGCTGCGCAGCCCGGGGGAGCAAGCCCCCTCGCCACACGGTTTTTTGCCCGCCAACGCGCCGGAAAAAAATATCAACAGCCGCCACGGTCAAAGCTGTCCGGCGACACCTTCCGAAACAGCCAAAATCCCCCTCACACCATCCTCTCGCCGCTAACGTCGCCGATGTTGACGCTTTCATACTTACCGGCCAACTAGCACGCAAAAGCAGCGAACGTGCAGGTATTTTTAACACTGGCGAATTCTTCGGGAACATCTGTCCGTCATCTGTGTCGGCTACAAAGAGAGGTGTCGTTTACGCACGTCAGACAAGTGCAAAAACGCGACATTTTTTGTTGATCTCAGGCCCCTCACCGCCTAAAGTTCGCGCCGAACGTCCATGCTGGAAACGATCCATCCGGCTCAAGTACTGACGACGAGACAGCAAGGCCAAGGGCAGATTGCCCATGGCCTTTTTGCTTTCGGCGACATGCCTTGGGAAGTAGGCGAACCAAAGTGGGGATACGGAGGACGTTCACAAGGCTGCGCCTCACGGCACAGCCTTACACCCATTGATTAGCAACGTTTGCCATCAGGAGCTCCCAACGCATGTCGATTAACGTCGAAGACTATTTTGCGCGCGAAACCTTTCAAAAAATGAAGGCCTTCGCCGACAAGCAAGAAACCCCATTCGTGGTCATCGACACCCAGATGATCGCCCAGGCCTACGATGACCTGCGCGCCGGCTTCGAATTCGCCAAGGTCTACTACGCGGTCAAGGCCAACCCGGCCGTCGAGATCATCGACCTGCTGCACGAAAAAGGCTCCAGCTTCGACATCGCCTCGATCTACGAGCTGGACAAAGTGCTGAGCCGCGGCGTCAACCCGGCCAACATCAGCTACGGCAACACCATCAAGAAGTCCAAGGACATCCGCTACTTCTATGAGAAGGGCGTGCGTCTGTATGCCACCGACTCCGAAGCCGACCTGCGCAACATCGCCAAGGCCGCCCCGGGCTCGAAAGTCTATGTGCGCATCCTCACCGAAGGCTCCACCACCGCCGACTGGCCGCTGTCGCGCAAATTCGGCTGCCAGACCGACATGGCCATGGACCTGCTGATCCTCGCCCGCGACCTGGGCCTGGTGCCTTACGGCGTGTCGTTCCACGTGGGTTCGCAACAGCGCGACATCAGTGTCTGGGACGCAGCAATCGCCAAGGTCAAGGTGATCTTCGAACGCCTGAAAGAAGAAGACGGCATCGAACTCAAGCTGATCAACATGGGTGGCGGCTTCCCGGCCAACTACATCACCCGCACCAACAGCCTGGAAACCTACGCCGAGGAAATCATCCGCTTCCTCAAGGAAGACTTCGGCGACGACCTGCCGGAAATCATCCTCGAGCCGGGCCGTTCGCTGATCGCCAACGCCGGCATCCTGGTCAGCGAAGTGGTGCTGGTGGCGCGCAAATCCCGCACCGCCGTCGAGCGCTGGGTCTACACCGACGTGGGCAAATTCTCCGGCCTGATCGAAACCATGGACGAGTCCATCAAGTTCCCGATCTGGACCGAGAAGAAAGGTGAAGTGGAAGAAGTGGTGATCGCCGGCCCAACCTGCGACAGCGCCGACATCATGTACGAGAACTACAAGTACGGCCTGCCGCTGAACCTGGCCATCGGCGACCGCCTGTACTGGCTGTCCACCGGCGCCTACACCACCAGCTACAGCGCGGTGGAATTCAACGGCTTCCCGCCGCTGAAGGCCTTCTACGTTTAAAGGCAGCTGCAAGCTGTTAGCGACAAGCTGCAAGAAAAGCCCATGACCGGTCATGGGCTTTTTAGCTAATTGACCAGCGTCAGGGTCAAGGTCGATTCGCTGCGCTCCCAGTGGCTGACCCGTGTCTGCGCAGGTGACAACACCGGCTGTATCTCCAGGCGCGCGGTCAGTGTCCGGCCCTCGACCCACTGATCCCGCGCCACCGGGGCCAACTGTTGCCCTGCGATCAACACCAGCCCCTGACCAGAACCTGCGATCGCGCCTTCCGGCGTCGATGCCCGCAATTCCTGGGCGTGGCCGTCCACCTGCACGTCCAGCAGACGAAACCGGGTGAAACCGTCTTTTCCATAGCGCATCCCCCCCTGCTCACGACCGTCCCCCTGCACGAGCAGCTTGATGGCCCGGGCGTAGGGGCAGACAACGCTCAGACTCAGTGAGCGGATGCCAGGGCTCAGGCCCTGGCCCGGAATTTCCTGCAACTGCCCACGCGACATCACGCCAAAATCCACTACCGGATGACTGATCGTCATCGTGCAACGCGGGTCGGACGGCAACGGCGACGGCACCTGGCCTTGCTCGCCAGGCAAGGGCCCCAAGACTGTGGCATGGGCATAACCCGCAGCCATCAATAACCCCAGCGCCCATCGGCAAGCCAACACACTCATCCCCTTCTCCTTAACGGCACACTGCCGCTGCATTCTCATAAAAGCCCGACGCCTCGCCCCTCTCCGGCAGATCCATGGCCATCGTGCACAGGGTCTTGCCGGAGCTTTGCACCTCCAGCGCCATGCCCGGGCTTGCGTCCGGCACAAAGACACTGCCGTTCTGACCGACGACGGTCACCAGCTGTCCGGCCTCATCAAATACGCTGGCGCCATGGGGCACGGGCTGGCCGTTGTCCATGCTCGCCGCGACCAACACACGCCGCGTGCGCATCACCTCAAAATCCAAGCGGCCGATGGCGCCTTGGGCCATTTCGGTTTCCTGCCAGGCATTGCCGATATCGACGTTCTTGGCCAGGCTGCGGGTATCCACCTGGATGCTCGAACGACGGTAGCCATTGAGCGTCGGCAGCACCGCATAGCCCCGAGCGTCCGTCCACACGGGTCCCGAGGGTGTATCCAGCCGCACGCCCGGCTCCTCTCCCACCCGCGCAATGCCGAAGGTGTTGGCAACGCGGTAGGGCGACAGGGTCAATCCGTCTTCATGGAGCACCGCTGCGCCGCTGGCACGTACCGACCAGTTGCTGTAGTTGTCGCTGTCGCGGCCGAGGTTGATGCCGAGCTGGCTGACCGGGGTCACGACATCCAGGTTGCCGCCGACTGAGGTGCGGCGAGCGTTCAGGTCGCGATCACTGCTCAGACTCCACCCCCAGTCTTGGTGGGTACGGTCGTGGTAGCGAGCGCCGGCCCGGGTACTGCGGTTGACCCTACTCATATAGCTATGGAGATCGCGCCCTGCCCCCAGAGGCATGCTCAACGTAACGTGCAGGCGCTGATCCGACTGACCGCCAAAAGAACCGCTATTGCGCTCAAGGCTGACCCCCAGGTAGCCGTCGCCCAGCGGACGACTCCAACTGCTACGCAAATAATCACTGCGGCTCTGACCAGAAGTGGCGCGCGCCCAAGATAGGGAAAAACGGCCCAGGTCACCTGCCGACCAACTGACGCCGCTGCCCCACTGAAAACGGCCACGGCTGCCCACATCGCTTTCCGGGCCACGCTGCAAGGCATCGCTCAACTCGCGGTATCCGGCGCCGTACTGGCTGGCATTGAAGTTGATGCCCACCTGCTCGCTCAAGCTGTGGTTCAGCGTGGCCGACAGCAGCGTGCCACTGTTGCCATGCTCCACATCTTGAGCCAGGGAGGTCTGCAGGCCGAGGTGAGTCGGGCTCAGCAATTGGCTGTCCAGGCTCATTGATGCGGCGCGATAAGAGGTTGCGCCCAACACCCCGGCATTGAGGCTGGCGTACGGCGTCAACTGCCATCCCGTGGCTACCGTTCCTACTAAGGGGGACGCTCCATCCTGCTGGTCGAGCCGGCCAAGGCCGAACGAAAAGCCCGGCGCAACCAACGGCGAGCGCATCTGCAACAGGGAGGCCGGAACAGTAAACTGCTGCACCTGTCGATCGCTGCCCGTCAACGTGACCAGCAGATCGGAGCGGGTATTGAGCAAAGAAAACCCCTGCAAACGGAAAGGACCCGGCAACACCACAGTGCTATACACCAGCACGCCGGATTGACGAACCTCGACCACGGACTGTGTCTGCGCCACGCCCTCCACCAGGCCCGCGCCGCCCTCAGCGCTGGTCAGCGCCAACTCGGGGAACATCTGGAAACCCAGCACCTGACCCGTCCCGAACAGCGAGTTGGATAGGCTGACCTGACCGACCTGCAGCACTTTTTTAATCCCGGCAAAGCTACGCTGCGCATAGGCATTCTGATGGCTGATCTGATCCAGGCCATTGGAGCGGCTGAAGGTTTGGCGGCTACGCATGATCCAGTCACCGGCATTCATCCCCGCCTCGGTGCCGACTTGAGCAAAGCTGATCGCCCCGGCGCCTCCTGAAGACGTCATGTATTGGCTGTCATAGTTGAGCATCCCGGCCATGCCGCCGTGCTGCCAGTTGCCCGTCTCAGCGCTTGATGTACTGAGCGCCTCGGGGGGCACGACCAGGCTGAGCTTGCCCTCGCCCGGATCGGATAGCACTTGAGCCTCAGGCCAGGCGCGCAGCAGGTCGAAGCAGGCGATGCTCTGGGCATATCCGGGGGGCGACACCAGCCCGGCCTGACGTTGAAAGTCCCGGTTGGCACACAAGGCTCCCTCAGCATCGAAGCGTGCTTTGATCCGCCCCCGACTACTGCCGTTCACCGTCAGCACCACGCTGCTATCACCCGGCATGAAGCGCGGTGCATGACGAAACAGCTCGGAGATGCTGGCGTCCACCCCATGCACGCCGAGTAATCCGGTATCGAAGCTGAGATTGTCATAGTCGTCTTTGGCAGTGACGGCTCCGGCGGTGTTGATGCAGCCGGCGGCCCACGACACTAGGGAGATGCAACACAAAAGCCTGAAATGTTGAACGGTCACTTTATAGCGTCAACGGCGCTTCATAGCTGTCAACGGTAAAGCCCCAAGTGGTGGCCGGCGAAATGCGCACCGCGCCCGGCGTGCCGGTGGCGCCCTGCTTTTGAGCCTCCAGCGTCAGTTGCTGACCCGGCAACACGTAGCTGTGTGGCAACTGCCAGGTTGAGCCGTCTGGCAGGGTGCTCACACCTTGGCCGAGGCGAACCACATAGGGCGAAGGGTTGTTGACGCTCAGCACACCGGCCTTGAAGGACCAGACCAAGCGTTTCCACGGTGCTTCATCACGCGCCAGCCCCGCGGGACGAATGAGAACGGGCAGATTCTGGCGCACGTTCATGCGCATCAGACTCTCGCCCTTTTTCTGCGGGGGCACGCCTTCAAAGACCACGCGCTTGAGGCGCTCGGTTTTAAGCGGTGCCTGGCTGGTGAGCATGAAGCGCACACGCTGGGACTTGTCGGGCTCCACCCTGGCCGCCGGCGGCGTGACGCTCAGCAGCGCCTCTTTGTCCTCATCGATATCCAACAAGGAGGTCAACAGAAGAACCGGAAAGGCATCGGTGTTTTTCAGGTTGATGGCGCCTTCGCCATCACTTTCCTCAACGATAACCACTGAAGATTCGGGCAGAACGCCCGTGGCCTGGGCAGCGGCCGACACCAGCCACAGCGCGGTGCCTATGGCCGCGTAAAAAGCAGATAGGTTCATGCGTAGATCGTCCACATCGAGTATCACGATAACGGTCAAACACGACCGAAAAGAGACCGGGCGCAGAGGCCCGGTCGAGAGGACAGTTACAGGTAGACCAGCTCCAGGGTCGCCAGGCCGTCCAGCTGGATAGGCTTGGAAAGATCGAGTTCGGAGGCCTTGTTGATGTATGCCTGCGCGCTAATCGTGCCGCTCAGTGTGGTGAAGCTGACCGGCTGATTGCCGCCTGTGGTCCAGGACTGCATGGATCCATGGACTAAGTTGCCATCGACCGAGCCCCAAGTCTTGTCGTCATGCTGACGAATGGTTAGAACAGCAGTTCCATCAGCCGTCACATCGTTCAAAAACAGGTTATATCCACCTATCGCCTTACCGTTAGCCAGGCCCAAGCCAAACGCTGAACCAAGATCGCCAGGAGCATAAGCGATGTCCTGGGGACTCTGAAGCATCGCATCAAGCGCGGTTCCAGGACGGCCAGTCCGAGAGACAAGGGCAACCTTGGTGGGTGCGCTGCAGGTGATGGCTAACTGAACTTGTTTCTTGTCCAGGATGGTGTAGTCACTGGTTTTAAGAGACTGAGGAGTGATGATGCCGTAGTCCAGAGTACCCCCACCAGCCAGGCTAGGTTTACACGCAGAAGGCTGAATAGAACCGATAACTCTTACATCGACACTATCAGCCATAACAGCACCAGAAGTGGCTGCCAGAACAGCCAGCGCACAGGTAGTTTTTTTAATTGCCTTGATCATTGTAGTTCTCTTTCCGTAAATGCCCGACAAGCAGAATTGCCTAGGACACAGTGATAGATATTGCACAGAGCTCTGCTGTTTACTTCCATGTATCAGGTGATACGGGGCGCATCCTACTCCAAACATTTACTTGGATACGAGCGGCCAGAACGCTTTTAAGAATCACCTGAAAACTGAACAAGACAGCCATATCCGTTACCTCTTGCATCCCTCAAAGCAGAAGGTCTGCAGCATGTTATGCAGGGATAAAGAGCGCGAGACAGAATCATCAAAAACCTCGAAAAGCCGCGTACCTGATGGGCTACGGCATAAAATCCGTATTGAAACATGGAGTTTACTGAGCCGCACTTTCTGCTCATCACTCCTAGGTACGACGATCGTGCTAAGTTAAAAGCACGGGGATACCTACTTGCCGGAATCGGCAAAGAGACCCAACTTGCTTAATGAGTAAACATACTTACCAAACATACCAGCACACGAAACGAACAAACTCTCGCATTGAGCCCCACAACCTCTAGCTCACCCCTGGAACAACAACAAAAAAATGAAACGAACATTTGAAAACCTACAACTATTTCGATAACCAATAACAACATAAAATATCGTCTGAAGACCTTTTCAACGTCACGAATATTTAATTCATTTATCTAAAAGCCCGACAAACCGACTCAACTTCGACATCACGGAGCGATAGTTCACATGTCTAAACCAGCCGCCTCATTCGTATTAACGCTAGCCGACCAGGCCACATTACAAGGCTGGTCACGAATGGGTTCATTGGCCCAGCGTCTGGGAATGCGGGCCAAAATCCTGCTGTTGTTGGCTGATGGATTAACGCCCAAAGAAGTCAGCCAGCAACTCAGGGTCTCGGCGCCCATGGTGTTCAAATGGCGAAAGCGCTATCTGGAGGCCGGCCTTGAGGGTTTGAATGATCTGCCGCGAAGTGGTCAGCCCCGAAAGCTCAGCACTCAAAAAACCAGGGAGATTCTCACCTTGACCACCCAGCGCGTGCCTCGCGAGGCCGCGCACTGGAGCGTGCGCCTGATGGCCAAATACGCCGCCGTCACGACTTGGCAGGTGCGCCAGGTCTGGGCGGCTTCGGATCTGGAGCCCCATCGCTTGAAGACATTCAACATCAGCCAGAACCCGCACTTTGCCAACAGGGTCGTCGATATCGTCGGGCTTTACCTGAGCCCGCCAGACAACGCCATTGTGCTTTCAGTCGATAAGAAGTCGCAGATCCGTCCCCTGAGCCGCACGCAGACGATGCGCCCGCCTTGCCCTCAACTTGGGCGACGCTCGCCGGATAACAAGCGTCGCTTGTATGCCGTATTCGACCTCCTGACAGGCCAGGTGAACGATCGCCCCAGCCAACGCTACCGGAGCAAAGAACTGTTGGTTTTTCTGCGGCACATCGAGCGCTCCACGCCTGCGACGCTTGACCTGCATGTCGTCCTGGACAACGGCTCGATACACAAAACCCCAGCCATCAAGCACTGGCTGGAAAAGTATCCGCGTTTCAGGCTGCACGTCGCGCCGACCAGTGCCACGTGGCTCAACGCCGCGGAGGGCTGGATCTCGCAGTTGGAAAAACGCGTACCGTGCCGCACGGCCCTCACCAGCCTGGCCGAACTGGAGGCGGCTATTGGTCAGTTTGTCGACACTCACGATGAGCGTTCAGCCACGCCATTTCAGTGGCACAAAATGGCAGGGCCAACCAGCCGCGCGGTAAACCACGCCACACCGAGAGACCAAAAAGAATGAGCTGCCGGATTAACCGCTCGCAGGGCCATGCATTACTCGCCACCAACACGGCGCCGTAATCGCTGCTGCCCTGCCCCGGCGGCAGCGGACAATCAATTGCCTGAGTGCGGTCACGCAAAATGCTCATCGCCAGGATCGATTCAACGTGCGCCCGTTGTGCGCCTCTAGACCGGGCAGGCGGCAAGCCGCTGAATATCCTGCTCATCCCCCAGCTCCGCCGCCCGTCGATGATAGGCCTGGGCCAATTGGCGAATCTCGGGATGCCGGGCATCGAGCAAGGCAACACGGGCCACTCGCAGGAAATTCAGATTGCCGCCCGCCAGGGCCTGTTTCAGCCAATCCACCGCCTCGTCGATCCGCCCGGCATCGGCCAGTACCGCGGCATAGCTGAACTGTCCACGGAAATCTCCGCCCTCGGCTGAACGCCGATACCAGTCCCGCGCGGCTTCGGGGTCGGCCGGGCACACCAGCCCTTCCTCCAGGTAACGCCCCAGCAGGTTCATCGATTTGGCATGGCCAAGGTCCGCCGCGCGGCGGTAGCAGGCCAGGGCCAGGGCATGGTTCTGCACCACGCCACGGCCGGTGGCCAACAGGTTGGCGTAGTTGTACAGGCCCCAATCCAGCCCCGCTTCGGCGGCCAATCGATAGTGCCCGGCAGCGCGGGCGGCATCCGCCGGGCAGCCCCAGCCGTGTTCATGGCAGCGCCCGAGCATGTTGCGGGCCATCAGATGACCTCCTTGGGCGGCGATCTCGAACCAGCGCAAGGCCAGGGCCTGATCCTGCTGGATGCCGTGGCCGTCGAGGAGGATCTGCCCCAGCAGCGCCTGGGCTTCCACCAGGCCCTCGCCAGCGGCCACCAGGATCGCCTGGGCGGCGCGAGTCGGGCTCTCTTCGAGCATGGCGCTCAGTTGCGCGCCATCGAGGACTTCCTCGCGGCGAAGTTGAAAAGTCACGGCTTACACCTCGACCCAGCGACGCAGCAGGTTGTGGTAGCTGCCCGTCAGGCGGATCAATGAAGGGTGCTCGGGCACATCCCGGGTCAGTTCCTGGATCGCCCCGTCCATCTCGAACAGCAAGGCGCGCTGGCTGTCCTCGCGCACCAGGCTCTGGGTCCAGAAGAACGAGGCGTAGCGGGCGCCGCGGGTCACCGGGTTGACCTTGTGCAGGCTGGTGCCGGGGTACAGCACCAGGTCCCCCGCCGGCAGCTTGACCCGCTGCAGGCCATAGGTGTCCTGAATCTCCAGCTCGCCGCCGTCATAGTCCTCGGGGTCGCTGAAGAACAGGGTCGAAGACAGATCGGTGCGCACCCGCTCCGGGCTGCCCTTGGGCTGGCGCACGGCGTTGTCGATATGGAAGTCGAAACTGCCGCCGGCGGTGTAGCAGTTGATCAGCGGCGGGAACACCTTGTGCGGCAGGGCGGCGGACATGAACAGCGGGTTCTGCCACAAGCGTTCGAGCATCGCCGCACCGATTTCCTGAGCCAGCGGGTGGCCCTCGGGCAGTTGCAGGTTGTGCTTGGCCTTGGCCGACTGGTAACCGGCGGTGATCTTGCCATCCGCCCAGTCCGCCTGTTCCAGGGCTTCACGGATGCGCCCCACTTCATCACGGGTGAACACGCCGGGGATGTGCAGCAACATGGCCAGGTACCTGAGCAGCGAAAGGTCGTCAATGATATTGATTCTTATTGACTGTGTAAAACCCGGTGACGAATGAGCAGGTAAAAACCGTAAGGATAAATTGTAAAGATTGTAAATTCAGTGCGAATAGTAACGTTTCGCAATTGATAACGATTGTTTCTTTCCCCTATATTCCGCGACCTCAAATCCTTGGGGAGGGGAACCACCATGTCACGCCAACAACCACCATCCGCTGTCAGCTCACCGCGCCTGCTGGCCTCCGCCATTGGCGTAGCGCTCAGCGCCGGCTCTGCGGGCCATATGGTCCAGGCTGCTGAAGACACCCAGCAAAAGACCGCGGGCAAGGCCATTGCCCTGGATGCCACCAGCATTAGCGGTGAGGCCCAGGAGCAGACGTCTTACAAGGTCGACACCTCCTCGTCGAAAAAATACACCGCCCCGCTTCGGGAAACGCCGAAAAGCGTGACGGTGATTCCCCAGCAAGTGATGCGCGACACTGCCGCCACCAGCCTGGTGGATGCCCTGCGCACCACACCCGGGATTACCTTTGGCGCCGGTGAAGGCGGCAACCCGGCCGGTGACCGCCCGATCATTCGCGGCTTCAACGCCGAAAGCGACGTGTTCATCGACGGCATGCGCGACCCCGCTTCGCAAAGCCGGGAAATCTTCAACGTCGAATCCATCGAAGTCAGCAAGGGCCCTGGCTCGGCCTTTACCGGTGCTGGTTCCACCGGTGGCAGCCTGAACCTGATCTCCAAGACCGCCAAGCTGGGCAATTCCTACAACGGGGGGTTCACCTGGGGCTCGGACCAGACCAAACGCACTACCCTGGACCTCAACCAGCAGATGACCGACACCTCGGCCTTCCGCCTGAACCTGATGAAGCACGAGGCCAACGTGGCCGGTCGCGACGCCGTGGAAGTCAGCCGCTGGGGCGTGGCGCCCTCCTTCGCCTTCGGCCTGGGCACCGACACTCGGGTCACCGTGGGCTACTACCACCTCAACACCGACGACATCCCGGACTACGGCATCCCGTTGACCAACAGTGGCACCCGCCGCAGCAAGTACAACGTCGACAAACCGGTCAGCGTCAATCGTGACAACTTCTACGGCCTCACCGGCCGCGACTACCGCAAGACCAGCGAAGACAGCGGCACGATCAAGATCGAACACGACCTGAACGACAACCTGACCCTGTCCAACAGCTTCCGCCTGTCGCGCTCGACCCTGGACTACGTCGTCACCAACCCGGACGACAGCCGTGGCAACGTGGCCAACGGCACCGTCTATCGCAGCCCGAAAAGCCGCAACTCGACCTCCAAGGGCTGGACCAACCAGACCGACCTGAGCGCCAAGTTCGACACCGGCTTCATCGAGCACAGCCTGGTGACCGGTATCGAGTTCTCCTACGTGGATACCCACAACCGTGCCTACGACGTTACCTCGGCGGTCAGCGGCAGCACCTGTAACGCGGCCCTGATCGCCAATGGCGACTGCACCAGCCTCAACAACCCGACACCGGGCGCCGGCTGGAACGGCACCATCAAGGACAGCGCGGCCTACACCGATACCGACACCAAGACCGCTGCGGCCTACGTGTTCGACACCCTGAAGTTCAACGAGCAATGGTCGTTGAACCTGGGCCTGCGCTTTGATGACTACCAGACCCGCTCCAGTGGCTACGCCACCCGTGCCCCGGTGGGCGAGTTCGCCCGCGAAAACAACTCGCAGTTGTGGAACTACCAGATCGGCGTGGTCTACAAACCGCTGCCCAACGGCAGCGTCTACGCGGCCTACTCCACCTCCAGCAACCCGGCGGGCGAAACCAGCGGTAACGGCGGCCTGGACCTGGCGGCGAACAACAGCAGCCTGGACCCGGAAAAGAACCGCAACTATGAAGTGGGCACCAAGTGGGACTTCTTCGATGACGACCTGTCGTTGACCGCGGCCCTGTTCCGTACCGAGAAAACCAACGCGCGGATCAACGACCCGGATGGCGGCGCCACCCAGGTGCTGGACGGTGAGCAACGGGTCAACGGCCTGGAACTGACCTACAGCGGCAAGCTGACCCGCAACTGGAAGGTCTACGGCGGCTACACCTACATGGAAAGCGAAGTGGTCAAAACCACCCTGGCGGTGGACGAGGGCAACCACACCCCGAGCACGCCACGGAACAACTTCACCCTGTGGTCGACTTATGACCTGATCCCGGAACGCCTCACCGTCGGCGCCGGCGCCACCTTCGTCGATTCGCAGTTCGGCAACATCGCCAACTCGGTGGAGATCCCGTCCTACTGGCGCTACGACGCCATGGCCAGTTACAAGCTGACCAAGAACGTCGACCTGCAGCTCAACGTGCAGAACCTGACCGACAAGCGTTACTTCGACCAGGTGTTCCAGACCCACTACGCCCACGTTGCCGCCGGCCGTACCGCGCTGATGAGTGCCAACTTCCACTTCTGATCCCGCACGACACCCACCTGTGGCCCCGGCCACGGGCGCAAAAGCCCCACGCATCCGAGTGCCTGGGGCTTTTGCGTGTAAAAACGAATGCTTCTCGACAACACACGGCATAATGCGCGCCGTGTTTTCTCTCTCTGGACGAACAAGGCGAGTGACGTGTTGAAGAAAACCCTGTTCCAGCTGCACTGGTTCTTCGGCATCAGCGCGGGGCTGGTCCTGGCCCTGATGGGCATCACCGGGGCGACAGTGTCGTTCCAGGACGAGATCCTGCGCGCCCTCAATCCTTCGGCGCTGCAAGTCGACCCGCTCCCGGCCGGGGTGCTGCCGCCCGCCGAACTGGTGGACAAAATCCAGGCCGCCGCAGGCAAGAACGTGTCCATGCTCTGGGTGGAAACCGACAGCGACAACGCTGCGCGGGTATTCTTCACCCCGCCGCCGGGGGAGCGTCGCGGCCAGATGCGCTACTTCGATCCGTACACCGGCGAGCTCCTGGGTGACGCGGTCGGCCAGGACTTCTTCGGCTTCATGCTGCAACTGCACCGCTTCCTGGCCATCGGCGACACCGGCCGGCAGATCACCGGTGCCTGCACCCTGATCCTGATCTTCTTCTGCCTGTCCGGGCTGTACCTGCGCTGGCCGCGCCAGGTTGGCAACTGGCGAGTATGGCTGACCCTGGACTGGGCCAAGAAAGGCCGCGGCTTCAACTGGGACCTGCACGCGGTGTTCGGCACCTGGTGCCTGCTGTTCTACCTGCTGTTCGCCCTCACCGGCCTGTACTGGTCCTACGACTGGTATCGGGAAGGCCTGACCAAGCTGCTCTCCGACTCGCCACACAGTGAACGCCAGCGCGGTGGGCGCGGTGGCCCGCCGCCCAAGGGTCCGGCCCCGGTGGCGGACTACAACGCCCTGTGGAGCAGCATCTACAGCGCCGCCGGCAAGGACCTCAGCGCCTACAACATCCGCATGCCGCCGGTGGCCGGGCAGCCGGCGACGGTGTTCTACCTGCTTAAAGGTTCACCCCACGATCGCGCCCTGAACCAGCTGACCCTGGACCCCGTCACCGGGGTCATCAGCCGTCATGAGCGTTATGCCGAACAGAGCCTCAAGGCGCAGCTGCTCACCAGCGTCTACGCCTTGCACGTGGGCAGCTACTTCGGCCTGATCGGGCGCATCGTCCTGACCCTGGCCTCACTGAGCATGCCGCTGTTCTTCATCACCGGCTGGCTGCTGTACCTGGATCGCCGGCGCAAGAAGCGCCAGATCAAGGACGCACGCCAGGGCCTGGAAAGTGCCGCCAACGATGGTTCGGCGTGGCTGATCGGCTTCGCCAGCCAGAGCGGTTTTGCCGAACAACTGGCCTGGCAGACCGCCGGGCAACTGCAAAGCGCGGGGATCGCCGCCCGCGTCCTGCCCCTGGGCAACCTCGGTGAACAGGACTTGCGTAGTGCCCAGCGTGCGCTGTTCGTGGTCAGCACCTTTGGCGACGGCGAAGCCCCGGACAGTGCCCGCGGCTTCGAGCGCAAACTGCTGGGCCGCGAGCTGTCGCTGCCGAGCCTGGAATACGCCGTGCTTGGCCTGGGCGACCGCCAGTACCCGCACTTCTGCGGTTTTGCCCGGCGCCTGCACGACTGGCTGGCGAACCAGGGCGCCAGCACCCTGTTCGCCCCCATCGAAGTGGACAGCGGCGACAGCTACGCCCTGCGTCATTGGCAGCAGCAACTGGGGCAACTCACCGGCCATGCGCCGGTGGACCTGTGGCAGGCCCCGGCCTTCGACAACTGGACCTTGACCAGCCGCCGCCTGCTCAACCCCGAGAGCAGCGGCTCCGGGGTCTACCTGCTGCAACTGCAGGCCCCTAGCGCCAGCGGCTGGCTGGCCGGGGATCTGGTGGAAGTGATGCCGCGCAACAGCCGTGGCGCGGTGGCGGATTTCCTCGTGGGCCTGGGCCTCTCCGGCAGCACCCCGGTGCAACTGGATGGCCTGCAGGAAAGCCTCGAACAAGCCCTGGGCAGCCGCCAGCTCCCGGAAAACCGCGCCCATCTGATCGGCCTGCACGCCCAGGCCCTGGTGGACGCCCTGGTGCCCTTGAACATGCGCGAATACTCCATCGCCTCGATTGCCGCCGATGGTTGCCTGGAGTTGCTGGTACGTCAGGAATGCCACCCCGACGGCAGCCTGGGCATTGGTTCCGGCTGGCTCACCGAACATGTCGCGGTGGGTTCGAGCATCAGCCTGCGGGTGCGGCGCAACAGCGGCTTCCACCTGCCGGCCGAACCTCGCCCACTGATTCTGCTGGGCAACGGCACCGGGTTGGCGGGCCTGCGCAGCTTGCTCAAGGCACGCATCGCCGACGGCCAGCAACGCAACTGGCTGATCTTTGGCGAGCGCAACGCCGAGCATGATTTCTACTTCAAGGACGAACTGCAGGAATGGCGCACCCGTGGCGACCTGAGCCGCCTGGACCTGGCGTTCTCCCGGGACCAGGCCGAGAAGATCTACGTCCAGGACCGCCTGCGCCAAGCGGCCGACGAACTGAAGAAATGGCTGGCCGATGGCGCCGCGATCTACATCTGCGGCAGCTTGCAGGGCATGGCTTCGGGGGTCGACCAGGTGCTCGACGAGGTACTGGGCGCCGACCAGGTCGAACGCCTGATCGAACAGGGACGCTACCGCCGCGACGTCTACTGACAAAACCGCTGGCGCAGGGCGCTCTGTGCTGCAGGCGGCCTGCGAGCGCCAGCGTCGAAGGGCTGAAAAAAGGACTGTGGCGAGGGAGCTTGCTCCCGCTCGGCTGCGCAGCGGCCGTAACCCCTGAGTGCGAGGTCTGTCTGACAGGTTGCGATGGCTGGCCTTGGGCGCGCTGCGCGCGCCAGCGGGAGCAAGCTCCCTCGCCACAAGTCAGCAGCCTGCCAGTGCGAGCCCCTCGCCACAGTCGGTGCTTTGGCTGGCTCAACCGCCAGCGTGACGATTACCGTCGAGCAAGGCATCGACCACGCCACGGGCCATTTCCACCGAATGCACCAGGGACCAGATCAGCCCGCGCTCGATGCCACTGGCGTGTTCGGTGATCTCGTCGGACACCTCCTCGGCAGCCTTGAGCAGCATGGACACGTGGAGCAAAGCTTCTTCGGCACTGATGCCAGAGCGGACGCTGAAGGGCGAATCGGAGCCCGCAGGGCCCGCCGCCGTGGGCTTCAACTCATTGACCAACGAGCGGTTCAACGCATTGTTGGCCAGGGCATAACGAACCACTTCGTTGGCCAGATCGTGATCTGGATTACGACGGGAAACAGAATGGGAAACAGGCGGATCGGGGACGATCTTTTTCATGGTGTAGCTCCCGAGCAGTAGAGCCTTCCCCCATCGCTGCTAAACGAAAGGTGGCTGCTGGACGCGGGTTAGCAGACCAGGGCTCAGGAACCCGGCGCACCCGAAGGTGCCCCACGTACAGCCGCCATAACAAGCAGGCCAGAACAAGATCTGGCCAAGAAAGAGATAGCGCTTATACGTCTGAGACTTATCGAGCTGCTAAACCCGATCACTGAACATTCAGTGACTCCCCGAGCCTAGTGAGCCAAGTACCCAGCCGCAAGCGCCTGGGAGTTTCTCGGAAACCCCTTACAAAAGAAAGAGACTTGGCCGACTTTAGTCGCGGCCACGCTCTGAAAATTTCTGACAACAGAGGTTGATCCGCTCGCCCCCAAAAGGGCCGTTGCAGCTCCTTGACCACCTCGCCCCAGAACGCGCCCCGGTGCAGCTCGATCACACCGGCTGCAGTTTTTGCTCGTACACCGCCACACCATCCAGGTCCCGCAGGATCACCTTCAGCTCTGCCGTCTGCCCATCGATCTGCACTTCGCCAAAGAACTGGAAGCCGGCAAAGGGCGAAGTGTTCTGCGCCGGCGGCGCCTTCTGAAACACCACTTCCGGGCCGAAGGTCTTGTCCAGCCCATTGGGTCCGAAACTCCCGGCATTCAGCGGGCCGGCGACAAACTCCCAGAACGGCTCGAAATCCTGGAACGCCGCGCGATCCGGGTGGTAATGGTGGGCCGCGCAGTAATGCACATCCGCCGTCAGCCACACATGGTTGCGCACCTGATGCTTGCGCAGGTGCGCCAACAATTCGGCAATCTCCAGCTCACGCCCCTGGGCCGGTCCTGGGTCGCCGTTGGCAATCGCTTCCCAGCGCGCCACTCCCGGGCTGACCTCGCCATCCGGCACACCCAGGCCAATCGGCATGTCCGCCGCCACCACTTTCCACTGAGCCTGGGAATCCTTGAGTTCACGCTTGAGCCAGTCCAACTGCTCACGGCCCAGGAAGGGCTTCTCGCCCCCGAGGTTGTCATCGTTGGCCCCGCGATAACTGCGCATGTCCAGCACGAACACATCCAGCAACGGCCCATAACTGAGCTTGCGATAAATCCGCCCGCCGCCATCGGCGCTCTGCCGGCGCATCGGCGCATACTCCAGCCACGCCTGACGCGCGCGGCCCACCAGAGTCTGGATGTCCTTGACCACATAGCGCTCGTCCAACTGCTTGCCAGGCGACCAGTTGTTGACCACCTCGTGGTCGTCCCACTGCCAGATCTGCGGCACCTCGGCATTGAAGCGACGCAGGTTGTCGTCCATCAGGTTGTAGCGGTAATTGCCCCGGTACTCATCCAGGGTTTCGGCCACCTTGCTCTTGGCCTCGGTGGTGATATTGCGCCAGACGCGCCCGTCCTCCACGGTCAACTGCGCCGGCACCGGGCCGTCGGCGTAGATGGTGTCGCCGCTGTGGATAAAAAAGTCCGGCAAGCGCAGGCGCATGGCCTCATAGATACGCATGCCGCCGATGTCCGGGTTGATGCCGAAGCCCTGGCCCACCGTGTCGCCACTCCAGACAAAGCGGATATCCCGGCGTTGCGACGGCGCACTGCGCAAATGGCCGAACCACGGCTCACTGGCCGCACCGGATTGCGCGTCCTCGAAGGTCACCCGGTAGAAGATCGCCTGATCGGCCGGCAACCCGGTCAACTCCACCCGCGCCGTGAAATCCGTGCGCGCATCGGCCAGGGGCGAGATGAAACGCCGAGGGTTACTGAACATGCTTCGCGTGTCCCACTCCACCACCATCCGCGCCGGGCGATCGGTGCGGCTCCAGATCATCGCCTTGTCCCCCAGCAGATCCCCGGACTGCACCCCATCGGTGAGCTGCGGCCGATCCTTGACCGATGCAATCACCGCCGGTGCCAGACTCGGCAGCAACAGCCCCGCCCCGGCGATTTGCATGATCCGACGACGGCCGAGGTTGAACTCGCTCATGGTGACTCCCTGACAATGGTCAAAAGGCAACCTTAGTCAGGGGGGATGAAGGGGGTGTGACAGCACGGTGGCGAGGGAGCTTGCTCCCGCTCGGCTGCGCAGCGGCCGTAACTCCTGAATGCAGGAAATGCCTGACAGACGGCGGTGGCTGGCCATGGGCACGCTGCGCACGCCAGCGGGAGCAAGCTCCCTCGCCACAACAAGCGGCTAGCTACGCGCTCAACCGGGAGCGTGGCGATTGCCATCAAGCAAGGCATCGACCACGCCACGGGCCATTTCCACCGAATGCACCAGGGACCAGATCAAGCCACGCTCGATGCCGCTGGCCTGCTCGGTGATCTCGTCGGACACCTCTTCAGCGGCTTTGAGCAGCATGGAAACGTGGAGCAAGGCTTCCTCGGCGCTGATGCCGGGGCGGACGCTGAAGGGCGAGTCGATGCCCGCAGGACCCGCGGCGGTGGGGTGGAGAGCCGCGATCAACGAGCCGTTTATGCGGGGGTTGGCCAGTGCATGGCGAATGACTTCGTTGGCCAGATCGTGGCCTGGATTACGACGGGAAACAGAAAGGGAAACAGTTGGATCGGGGACGATCTTTTTTATGGTGTAGCTCCTTGGGGTGGAGCCACCACCTGACGCTGCTAAACGTAAGGTGGCAGCTGTACGCGGGTTAGCAGACCGGTCCAAGGAATCCGGCGCACCCAAGGGCGCCCCACGCACAGCCGCCATAACAGAACTCGGCAGGCCAAAAGCCAACCGGGACAGGGCAATACTTGCGTGTCTCGGAATCAGGCGGCTAAACCCGATCACTGAACATTCAGTGACGAACCGAACCTAGTGAGCCGAGTCCCCAGCCGCAAGCGCCAAGGAATGTCTCGGAAACGCCTTACAAAAGAAAGAGACTTGGCCGACCGTTACCACCACCAAAGGCTGAGATCGACCAAGATTCGGACGTAGGCTTACCAGCGTCCTTGAAATCGCCGCGTCTCCTGCGACGGAGTGCCGCCCAGAGCGTTCGCAGCCTGCGGTAGCGGCTACACCAAGCCGTGCCCTGTAGCCGCTGCTGAGCCTGCGAAGCTGCGAAAAGGACCGCAGGGCCTTGCTTGGCGATTTCCCGACGAACCTCTGCGCCCCGTCTCCTACGGAGCCGTTCGCAGCCTGCGGCAGCGGCTACAGGTGCGAATGTTGGGGGCCGTTGGCAACAGGTCAGGCCGCCTTGGCCGGTTCCAGAGCCAGTTCGACGCTTTCGGGCCGCTTCACCAGCGCATACACCACCGCCGTCAGCAAACTCCCCGCAACAATCGCCAGCAGGTACAGCAACGCATGGTTGATGGCATTCGGAATCAACATCACAAACAGGCCGCCATGAGGCGCCATCAGCTTGCAGCCGAAATACATCGACAAGGCCCCAGTCAGAGCACCACCGGCAATGCTCGCCGGAATCACCCGCAGCGGGTCCTTGGCGGCGAATGGAATCGCCCCTTCGGAGATAAAGCACAGACCCAATACCAGCGCCGCCTTGCCGGCCTCACGTTCGGTCTGGGCAAATTTGCGCCGGGCAATGAAGGTGGCAATCCCCAGGCCAATCGGCGGCACCATGCCCGCGGCCATGGTCGCGGCCATCGGCGCATAACTCTGGGAGGCCAGCAGCCCCACCGAGAATGCATAGGCCGCCTTGTTGATCGGCCCGCCCAGGTCGACGCACATCATCCCGCCCAGTAATACCCCCAGCAGAATGGCGTTGGTGGTGCCCATGCTGTCGAGGAAATGGGTCAGGGCTTCGAGCATG
The DNA here is from genome assembly GCF_003225665.1 of Pseudomonas sp. TKO26. NCBI lineage: Bacteria > Pseudomonadati > Pseudomonadota > Gammaproteobacteria > Pseudomonadales > Pseudomonadaceae > Pseudomonas > Pseudomonas sp. TKO26. The sequence continues at coordinate 174,474 of NZ_QKLN01000002.1, read as the reverse complement.
CCCGCCACCGGTTTGCCCACCACGTAGATCATCACCAGCCCGGTGAACAGGCTGGCCAGCAGCGGGATGATCAGGATCGGTTTCAGCGCCTCCAGGCTTTGTGGCAAGCGCGCATATTTGTTGATCGCCTTGGCCGCATAACCGGCAAGGAAGCCGGCGACGATGCCGCCGATGAAGCCCGCGCCCAGGGTGCTGGCGAGCATGCCGCCGATCATCCCCGGCGCCAGCCCCGGTCGGTCGGCGATGGAGTAGGCGATGTAACCGGCCAGCAGCGGCACCATCAACTTGAAGGCGGTCTCGCCGCCGATCTGCATCAGGGCCGCGGCCAGGGTGCCTTGCTCCTTGAAGGCGGTGATGCCGAAGACGAAGGACAGGGCAATCATCAGGCCGCCCGCCACCACCATCGGCAGCATGAACGACACCCCGGTCAGCAGGTGTTTGTAGACCCCGGTCTTTTCCTGCTTGGCCGGTGCCTGGGCGCCGGGAGCGGCGGTCTCCAGCTGGCCTTCGGCCAGGGCCTTGTTCAGGGTCGCCTCGGCTTGTTTCAGGGCCACGCCGGTGCCGCAGCGGTAGATGCGCTTGCCGGCAAAACGCTCGGTGGCCACTTCGATGTCCGCCGCCAGCAGCACCACGTCGGCGGCGGCGATGGCTTCGGCGCTCAGCGGGTTGCGCGCGCCCACCGAGCCCTGGGTTTCCACTTGCAGGTCGTAGCCCAGGCGCTTGGCGGTCTGCTGCAAGGCCTCGGCGGCCATGAAGGTGTGCGCCACGCCGGTCGGGCACGCGGTGATCGCCACCAGGCGCGGCGCACGTTTGCCGGCCTCGATCAGCGGCTCGGCACTGGCTTGGGCGGCGACATGGATCTGGGCCTCTTCGGCGCCGCGACGCAGCACGGCATCGACGTCCTGCAGGGCCTGGGACGGGGTGCTGCGGTACACCCGCTTGCCGACAAAACGCGACAGGTCCACAGGCCCGGTGCTGACCACCAGTACCCACTCGGCGGCTTCGATGGTAGTGGCCGAGAGTTGGCGTTCCGGGTGTGCGTCATCGTGCACTTCCACGCTGGTGCTCCAGCCCTGGCGCTGGGCCGCGGCGTCCAGCAGGCGGGCGCAGAGTACGCTGGTGACCATGCCGTTGGGGCAGGCGGTAATAATGGCTAACTTCATACGCAACCCTCTTATTGTTCTATGAGGGGGTGCACGCGCACCCCCTGCTCCAGCCGGGCCAGTTGGGCCCTGTCGCGGATGCCGAAACCGATCTGGGTCACGGCCATGGCGGCAATCGCCGTGGCGGTGCGCAGGGTCTGTTCGAACGGCTGGGCGCCGAGCAGGCCATGGAGCATGCCCGCCAGCAGTGAGTCGCCGGCGCCCACGGTGCTGACCACGCTGACCTTGGGCGGCAGGGCCTGCAGGGGCGGTGCGGCGCTGAACCAGTTGACGCCCTCGGCGCCGTGGGAAATCACCACGTGCTCGACGCCTTGGGCCAGCAGAAGACGCGCCGCCTCGGCCTGCACCGCCACGCCAAGCACCGGGCTGCCGAGCACGTCCGCCAGTTCCTCAGTGTTGGGCTTGATCAGCCAGGGCCCCGCCGCCAGACCGGCGCGCAAGGCGGCGCCGCTGGTGTCGAGGGCGACCTTCAGGCCCAGGCTTTTCAGGCGCAGCAACAGCGCCTGGAACCATTCGGGGCTGATGCCTCGCGGCAGGCTACCGGCCACCACCACTGCGTCATGCCCGGGCGCGATCTGCTCCAGACGCTCAAGCAAGGCCTGTTGCGCCGCCTCGCTGACCTCGGGCCCGAGGCCATTGATATCGGTGATGCGCCCGTCGTCTTCGGCCAGCTTGATGTTGCTGCGGGTGTCGCCGGGCACACGAATAAAGGCGTCGACAAAGCCGCGCTGGGCGAACAACGCGTCAAACGCCTGTGGATTGTTTTCCCCGAGAAAGCCACTGACGGTCAGTTGATGGCCGAGGTCGGCCAACACCTGGGCCACGTTCAGGCCCTTGCCCGCTGCGTGGCTGTGCAGGGCATTGCTGCGGTTGACTTCCCCGACCTCCAGGCGGGCCAGCTGCACCGTCAGGTCCAGTGCCGGGTTGAGGGTCAGGGTGAGAATCTTTGCCATTACATGGCCTCCACAAGGGCACGCACTTCGTGAGCGCTGCCGACGGCCAAAGCCTGTTGAGCAAGGGTTTGCGCCTGGGTCAGGCTGAGCTCGCGAATCCGCGCCTTGACCTCGGCGATGCTGCGTCCGGAGACGCTCAGTTCATCCACCCCCAGGCCTACCAGCACCGGCACCGCCAGCGGGTCTGCCGCCAGCTCGCCGCAGACACCCACCCATTTGCCGTGGGCATGGGCGGCACGCACGGTGATGTCGATCAGTTGCAGCACCGCCGGGTGCAGGCCGTCGGCCTGGGCCGACAAGGTCGGATGGCCACGGTCGATGGCCAGGGTGTATTGGGTCAGGTCGTTGGTACCGACGCTGAAGAAGTCCACTTCCTTGGCCAGCACCGGCGCCAGCAAGGCGGCGGACGGCACTTCGATCATGATTCCCAGTTGCAGGTCGGCCACCGGGATTTCCCGGCGCAGGCGTTCGGTCATGTCCCGGGCCTGGCGCCATTCTTCGACGCTGCCGACCATGGGGAACATGATCCGCAGCGGGCGGTTGTCCGCCGAGCGCAGCAGGGCGCGCAGTTGCGCTTCCATGATCAGCGGCCGTTGCAGGGTCAGGCGAATACCGCGCACGCCGAGGAAGGGGTTTTCTTCCTTGGCGATCGGCCAGTAAGGCAGTGGTTTGTCGCCGCCCACATCCAGGGTGCGCACCACCAGCGGCCGTCCGGCGAGGCCGTCGAGCACGCGGCGGTATTCGGCTTCCTGGGTGGCTTCGTCCGGGGCCTGGGGATGGGCCATGAAGATCAGTTCGGTGCGCAACAGGCCGATGCCTTCGGCGCCGTGTTCCACGGCGGCGGCGACCCCGGCGCTTTCACCGATATTGGCGAACACCTCGACGGCGTGACCGTCCGTGGTATGGGCCTGTTGATGGCGTTGCTCGGCGGCAGCCTTGAGCCGTTGCTCGCGAGTGTCACGCTCCTCGGCGGCCCGCTGCAGGGTGTGGCTATCGGCGTCGACATGCAGGCGGCCGCGCTGGCCGTCCAGCAGCAGGGGCGTGCCGGACTTGATCAGCAGCACGCTGGCGCCCGCGCCCACCAGGGCCGGAATGCCCAGAGCCCGAGCGACGATGGCGCTGTGGGCGGTGGCGCCGCCGCGGGCGGTAAGAATGCCGGCGACACGGGTCGGATCCAGGCGCGCGACGTCCGAGGGGCCGACTTCGTCCATCACCAGGATGTAAGGCTGGTCCGGCTCGGCCGGGGTTTCGATGCCGCACAGTTGCGCCAGCACCCGGCGGCCAATGTCCCGCAGGTCGGCGGCGCGTTCGGCGAGCAAGGCATCCTGCAGCGCTTCCTGTTGCTTGGCGGCGCTTTCGATCACGGTCATCCACGCAGCTTCAGCGCTTTCGCCCTGCTTGAGGCGAGTGTCCACTTCGTCGGTGAGCTCGGGGTCGTCGAGCATTTCCTGGTGGGTGATGAAGATCTCGCGAATGGCCTTGGCCTGGCTGCGCTGGACCAGCCCGTCGATGTCCTGGCGCACATCGGCCAGGGCCTGCTGCAGGCGCTGGCGCTCGCGGGCGGTGGACTCGCCCCGCAGCGGGTAGTCGATGGCTTGCTGGACCTGGATGTGGGCCGGGCCGATGGCGATGCCGGGGGCGGCGGCGATGGCCTGGATCAGGCTGCCGGAAGCCGGGGCGCTGATCGGCTCCACGACGTCCTGCGGCTCTTCCCGGGGAGCGCTGACCGCCGGCAATGGCTCGACGGCTTCGCCCAGGCCTTGCTCGATGGCCGCCAGCAATGCGGGCAAGGCATCGGCGGCAATGCTCGGCTCGGCGATCAGTTCCAGCACCTGGCCGCGCCGCGCGCCGAGGCTCAGCAGCTTGCTCAGGCTTTTTACCGAGACCGCCGAAGCCGCGCTATCGGCGATGCGGATGCGGATTTCGCCTTCGAAGTTCTTCGCCAACTGCGCCAGCTCCTTGGCCGGACGGGCATGCAGGCCGTGGGCGTTGGCCAGGGCGATACGGGCGCTGGGCCAGTCCGCCGGCAACTCACCGCCGAGCACTTCCAGCACCGCGCGGCTGCTGGTGGCGCGGCCCAATTCCTGGCCACGGCCTTCGATCAGCAGCGCGCACAGGCGCTCCAGCAGGGCCTGGTGGGCTTCCCCCAGGCTGGCCAGGCAGAACAGGCCGCTCAGAGGCTGGCCCAGGTAGCGGATGGGTTTGTCCGGGGTGACGAACGCCAGCCCTGGGCGCAACACGGTCTGCTCGCTGTGCAACCACCAAAGACCGTCGCCCAGGGGCAGCGCATCCACCTGTTGCAGCACCGCGGCAAAGCCGTTGCTCACGCATTCGGCCTGGCGCAGCAGGCGGGCACCACGCCAGACCAGTTCTTCGAAATCTTCCGCCGCCACTCCAAGGCCGATCATCTGCGCGTCCAGCGCCAGTTCCTGGGGGGCGCCCTGCAACAGCTTGAGCAGGGCCTCCGGGGAACTGGCGCGACGCAGGGCCTGGCCCAGGTCGGTTTCCCCCAGGGCGCGGGTCAACAGTTGCAGGAGTCGCAAATGCTCATCGGATTTGGCCGCAATGCCAATGGCCAGGTAGACAATCTGCCCGTCGCCCCAGTCCACGCCGTCGGGAAACTGCAAAAGGCGCACGCCGGTGGCAAACACCTGATCGCGAGTTTCCGGGGTGCCGTGGGGAATGGCGATGCCTTGGCCGAGAAAGGTCGAGCCCTGGGCTTCGCGGGCCTTGAGGCCAGCCAGGTAGCCCTCGGCCACCAGGCCGTCAGCCACCAGTTTATCGGCCAGCAAATGCAGCGCCGCGGACTTATCCACAGCCGTTTGGCCCATGGATATCTGCTCAACAGTGAGCTCGAGCATGGCTTCTCCTATTTAGCGCGGCAGGTGGCGGCGCTAGGTATTGTTTTAAGTAAGCAGCGTAGGCGTCTTTATGGCCACAAACGGGACTTGTTACCTGGCAGAGGTGTTTTTTCGTTTGTGATCTAGCCTAGAAAATACGCCTGCTGAAACGTTTAATCTAGCAAGTTTGCTAAGTTACTCGATAATCTCGTCGCCTTGAAGTCCTTCCGCTCGATGGCCGGTTCCGACGTTGGTCGCCTGCCCAGATCAGGTAGGATTGGCGAAAATGTCGGGGCAAGCACCAAAAACAAGGAAATCCCGGGTTGAAACTCAGTGATATCGCTCGCCTGGCCGGTGTGTCCGTCACCACCGCCAGTTACGTCATCAACGGCAAGGCCGAACAACAACGCATCAGCAACGCCACCGTGGAACGGGTGCGCGCGGTGGTGGAAGAACACGGCTTCACCCCCAATCCCCAGGCTGCCGGCCTGCGCAGCCGGCACACCCGGACCTTGGGGTTCATTCTTCCGGACCTGGAAAACCCCAGCTACGCGCGCATCGCCAAGCTGCTGGAACAAGGCGCCCGGGCCCGGGGTTATCAATTGCTGATCGCCAGCTCCGACGACGCGCCAGACAGCGAGCGGCAGTTGCTCCAGCTGTTTCGCGCGCGGCGTTGCGATGCGCTGTTCGTCGCCAGTTGCCTGCCGCCGGAAGACGACAGCTACCAGCAGTTGCAGGCCCAGGGTCTGCCGATCATCGCCATCGACCGGGTGATGCCGACCGAGCAGTTCTGCTCGGTGATCAGCGACGACCTGCAGGCCAGCCGGCAGTTGACCCAAAGCCTGCTTGAGCCCGAGCCCAAGCAGATCGTGCTGATTGGCGCCCGACCGGAGCTGAGCATCAGCCAGGAGCGCGCCGCCGGTTTTCGCCAGGCGCTGGAGGGCTTCGGCGGCGCGGTGCTGATCGAGCACGGCGAAGCCTTCAGCCGCGATTGCGGTCGCCAACTGATGGAAGAACTGCTGCAGCGCCTGGGTCATTTGCCGGACGCCCTGGTGACCACTTCCTATGTGCTGTTGCAGGGGGTGTTCGATGCCCTGCATGACTTCCCGCTCAAGTCCCGACCGCTACGCCTGGGCACCTTCGGCGATACCCAGTTGCTCGATTTCCTGCCGCTGCCAGTCAACGCCATGGCCCAGCAGCATCAACTGATTGCCGAAAAAGCCCTGCAACTGGCCCTGGCAGCGATTGAAGAGGGGCATTACCAACCCGGCGTCCAGGCCATCGCCCGGACCTTCAAACGGCGCATCCAACAGGGCTGAAGCGTGGAACTGATCGACAGCCACACCCATCTGGATTTTCCGGATTTCGACGACGACCGTGAGGCGCTGCTGGCCGACAGCCGCGTCCGGGGCGTCTCGCGCATGGTGGTGCTGGGGGTCTATCAGGCCAATTGGCAGCGGCTCTGGGACCTGGTGCAGAACGATGCCCGCTTGTATGCGGCCTTTGGCCTGCACCCGGTGTACCTGGAGGATCACCAGCCGCAGCATCTCCAGCAATTGCAGGACTGGCTGGCACGGCTGGCGGGGCATCCGCAGCTATGCGCGGTGGGCGAGATCGGCCTGGATTATTTTCTTGAACAACTGGACCGCGAGCGCCAGCAATCGCTGTTCGAGGCCCAGTTGCAGCTGGCGGCGGACTTTCACTTGCCCGCCCTGCTGCACGTGCGTCGTAGTCACGCCGCGGTGATCGCCACCCTGAAGCGCTTCAAGCTCAAGCGCGGCGGCATCATCCACGCCTTTGCCGGCAGCCGCGAGGAAGCCCGGGAATACCTCAAGCTGGGTTTCAAGCTGGGCCTGGGCGGCGCCGCCACCTGGCCCCAGGCCCTGCGCTTGCGCAAGGTGATCGCCGAGTTGCCCCTGGAGTCCGTGGTGCTGGAAACCGACTCGCCGGACATGGCCCCGGCCATGTTTCCCGGCCAGCGCAACAGCCCGCAGCATTTACCCGCCATTTGCGCCGCCCTGGCGCAGATCATCGGTATTGCTCCCGAGCAACTGGCCAGCGCCAGTACCCGCAATGCCTGCGAAGTGTTCGGCTGGCCTTCAGCCGGCCTGTAGCTGCAAGGGCCGGCGCAATCGCCGCCGGGCAATGCCCATCACCAGCAGGTAGCCCAGCAGCATCAGCGCTGAAAGGCTCAATTGCTGGGTCAGACTGACCAGTCCCAGCCACTCCAGCACCAGGGTCACCAACAGCAGTGTGGCGCACAGCACGAGCATCAGCGCCCGCAGCCCGGCCAGGCCGCCGAAGCGTTTGAGGCGCTTGATCTGCGCGGGGCAACTGAGCTTCAGGGGTTTGTGGCAATGGTTGCAGTTGAACGGCTCCTGCAATGCCATGGCGTTGAGCTGCCAGGGCTCAAGATCGAGCAGGGCCTGGCAATGGGCGCAGCGGCCGCGGATTCCAGAAGTTGCAGTCATCAGCACATTCCTCAGGGCCATGGGAGGGTCATGGCCGACGGGCGAGTCGCCCGACGTGGGACGCTCAAAAAAACCGACGCGCAGGAAAACAGCAAATCCGCCCAAGACAAAGACTTTAATTAATACAGTTTGTATGCAGGACGGCGGAGCACCATTGCACAAGGCGCCCCGCCGACGTTCGTTGTCGGCCGCCTCTAGACCCGGAAGGCGCCGATCAGTTGCTTGAGCTGCATCACTTGGGCCGAGAGCTGACGGCTGGCGTCCTCGGTCTGGTGCGCGCCCTCGGCGGTACGTTCGCCAGCGCGGTTGATCTCGACGATGTTCTGGTCGATGTCGTGGGCCACCGACGTCTGCTGCTCCACCGCGGCGGCAATCTGCTGGTTCTGGTCGACGATCATGCCCACCGCGCCGAGGATGTTTTCCAGGGCCTGCTGGACCTTTTCCGACTGGTCGACCGTACCGTTGGCCATGGCGTGGCTGCTGCCCATGGCCTTGACCGCCGCGCCGACACCGCCGTGCAGCTTGCCGATCATCTCCTCGATTTCCTCGGTGGACTGCTGGGTACGCTTGGCCAGGGTCCGCACTTCATCGGCCACCACGGCAAAACCCCGGCCCTGCTCGCCGGCACGCGCGGCCTCGATGGCCGCATTGAGCGCCAGCAGATTGGTCTGCTCGGCAATGCTCTTGATCACTTCCAGCACCCGGCTGATGGACTGGCTGTCGCTGGCCAACTGGTTGATCACCCGCACCGACTGATCGATCTCGCTGGCCAGGCGAGCGATGCTGCCCTGCTGCGACTCCACCAGGCCACGGCCGCTGATGGTTTCGTCGTTGACGCTGTGGGCGCTGCTGACCGCCGCCGCCGCGCTGCGGGCCACTTCCTGGGAGGTGGCGGACATCTGGTTCATGGCCGTGGCCACTTGTTCGATCTGACTGCGCTGGCCGGCCACTGCCTGGTTGCTCTGGGCCGAGACGCTTTCCACTTGCCCGGCCTGACGTTCGACTTCGCTGACGGTATCGCCGACCCGTTCGATCAGGTCGTGGATCTTGCGCACCGTGCCGTTGAACACACTGCCCAGCTCGCCCAGTTCATCACGACTGTGGGCAGTGAAGGTGACGGTCATGTCCCCCGCCGCCACCTTGTCCATCATCGCCCCCAGGCGCCGCAAGGTGGTGCGGGTCGAGGCGTAGAAGCCGCCGTACAGATAGACGATCGAGAGGAACACCAGGGCCAGGGCGGCCACCAGCAGCACCATGTGGCTGCGGTTCTGCGCCAGGCGCTTTTGCAGCTCGACATCGAGGAATTTCAGGGTGCCTTCGTTGAGTTGATAGGTCTGGGCCATCAGGCCGCTGATCTGGTCGTAGAAGCCCTGCCAGGGGGCATCCAGGGTATCGGCCATCACCACCTGTTCCTCGAACAGTTCACTGGCCTGCTTGAGGCTGCTCTTGCTGGCGCTGGCCAGGCTGTCCAGGGCGTCGTAGGCGGCACGGCTCGAACCCAGGGCGTCCTGCAGCTTGAGTCCGTACTCGGCCTGGAGCTTTTCGATCTGCACCAGCAGTTCGTCGAAGCGGGTGCTGGATGACGAGTTGAGAAAACCCTGGCCCAAGGAATAGGCGCCCATGGCCCGGCCTTCCCCGAGGGTCTGGGTGACTTGCGGGGTGACGCTGGTGATCAGCTCGCTAAGCTGGCGGATGTCGCCCTGGCCATCGCGGCTCAGGCCCGACTGGCTGGCGATGATCTGGCTGAACAACTGCGCGCTGCCCAGGAGCTTGCCGATCAACCCGCTCTTGTTCAGCAGCGAGCTTTCCGTCTGCTGGGCCTTGAAGGCCGCCACCAGCTCATCGCGCTTGGCGTTGAACACCTCGACCTGCTGTGGATCGACGGTGACCGCCTGCAGTGCCTGCAAGCGCTCCAGCACGGACTTTTCCAGGGCCTGGATCTTGCTTTCCAGGTCCCCCGCCTTGCCCGATTGTCCGAGACTGGCATTGATCTGCACCAGGTTGTTGAGCGTCTCCAGATCCCGGCGCAGGCTCAAACTGCTGCCCAGCAGGTCGAGGCTTTGCAGCTCGACCCGGGTGCCCTGGAACTCGCGGTAGGAATCGCGCACCAGGTAGAAGTTGGTCACCAGCATGGGCACAAAGAACAGCACGCTGATCAGGCTGAACTTCATGCCGAAGCTCAGGCGGTTCATCAGCGCGACAGCGGGATAGAGCAAGCTCTTCACAAAGAAGTCTCCCTTTTCTTTTATTTTTATTGGCAGGCAGGCGAAGGCAGCAGATAGCCACTATTCGGCGCTCCGTCTGTATAGCTCAATTTCGGGGGAGGTTTTGTAACTTAAAGTTAACCGCTGCGGATGAGGGAGCATGCTCCCTCATTCGTTCAGGCCAGGACGGTCCACAGCGCAAAACCGGCGTACCAGAGCACGGCGGCCCGCAGCAGCAGTTCCCAGATGCGGTCCAGGCTGTTGATGCCTTCGGGGCCGGTCAGGGGCGGCGGAATCTCGGCGGCCACCAGGCCGACCCGCTCCACCAGTTGCGCCGCGCTGATGTGCCAGTTGAGCAACTCGTGGAGCATCACCCGGCTCACGGCCACGAAGTTGCCCACCAGGGCGAAGCTCGCCGCCAGCAGGCGCACGGGCAACCAGTCGAAGGCATGGCGCAGTTGCGCCGCCCGTTCCACCAGAGGCGGATGCTTGCCGTGCTCGGCAGCCAGGGCCAGCAGGCGGTAGCTCAAGGCCGCCACCGGCCCCAGCAGGAAGTACCAGAAGATCACCACGAAGAAGCTCTGGAAGGCCTGCCACAGCAGATAGCCCTGCACCCGCTCCAGCAGTTGCTCGCCGCTGTCGGCGCCAATGTCCAGGTCACGCTTGGCGACATGCACTGCCGCTTGCAGGTCCTCGCGCCGCCAGGCGTCGCGAAACGGCCCGAGCCCCCCGAGCAGATCACCGCGCCCCAGGGCGTAGATCACCACCAGCAGATGCAGCGGCAACACCAGCAAGCCGTAGGCAAGCGGTTGCAGCACCAGCAACAGCAGACCGAGCAAGGCCACCGGCAGCAGCACCAGTATCAGCAACAGCCACCAGGGGTGTGCAGCCAGACGCGGGCTGGACTCCAGCTGCGCCAGCTTCTTCAGCCACCAGCCGTCACGCTGCACCCGCTGCCGCAAGGCCGAGAATTTCTCGACCCACACCGCCAGCAGCAACACCAGAAAACTCATTGTCCTTCCCCCTTTTCCAAGGCGGCACGATAGCGTGCCCAGTCGAAAGCCGGACCCGGGTCGGTCTTGCGCCCGGGCGCAATGTCGCTATGGCCACAGATCCGTTGTGTGGTGATGGCGCTGTATACAGCCTGTAATTGTTCGGTCAGGGCATTCAAGGAGCGGTACTGGGCCTCGGTGAACGGTAGCTCGTCGGTGCCTTCCAGTTCGATGCCGAGGGAAAAGTCGTTGCAGGTATCACGCCCCTCGAAGCTCGACACCCCCGCGTGCCATGCCCGGTCCAGACAAGAGACAAACTGGGTGACCGCGCCGTCACGTTCGATCAGGAAATGCGCCGACACGCGCAGATCGGCAATCCCGGCAAAATAGGGGTGCTCTGTGACATCAAGGCGATTCTGGAAGAATTCCTGGACCTTGCCGGTGCCGAACTGCCCCGGCGGCAGGCTGATGTTATGAATCACCAGCAAGGAGATTTCCCCCGCGGGACGTTCATTGAAATTGACTGACGGGCAGTGCCGCACGCCGTGACACCAACCCGTGGCAGGGTCCAGCCGCATACCGATTCCTTCAACTAGAGCCTTGAGTGGCCCAGTATGCCGCGTTACCCCCTCAGGTTGCGATCACTTGCCGTGATTGAGTCGCTGCAGATTGCCGATCACCGATTCCAGGGCCCGGTCGAACAGCAGGGTGTCGTCCAGAGCCCGCACCGCGCCGCGCTGGAACTCCAGGGCCAGGCCCATGCGCGTGCGCTCCAGAACCTTCATCCCGGTGCGGTTGACGAACACGTACTTGGCCACGGGATGGGGGACAATCGCCGCCAGTTTGCAGCGCAAGGTGGTGTCCTCCTCTTCCTGGAACTCGACCCAGGCTCCCAGCCGCAATTGATCGACCAGCAGCACGCTGGGGTCATTGGCCGGCAGAGCCAGGGGTGCAGCCTCCAGCGGTCCTTCTTCGGCAGAAGGCAGGACAATCTCCTGGGCGACCACGATCATTTGCGCAGGCTCGGCCAGCGAAGCGCTGCCGCGCAGTGGTGGCGCCAGGGCTTGGCGCTCGAATGCCTGGAGGTGCAGGGCCTCCAGCTGGCTGAAGAATTCACTGGTGGCAAAGGGATCGAACGCCGCACCGCTCAAGCCGTCACGCAGGCCCTTGAGCAGCCCCGGCACCCGCTCCAGCAAGCGCGTGGCGGTGTCCGCTTGCCGCTGGGGCTGCACACTCCAGATCAAGTCGTGCAAGGTGCGCTCGGCGGTCTGCCATTCGACCGAGCCCTCGCCGTGCCGGAGGCAATTGAGCAGCAACACCTGGCTCCAGGCATCGCGAACAAAATCCACCACCTTGTGCGGCAGTACCTTGCCCAGCAGCGCCTCATTGAGTGCCTGCTCGACCCGGCGCCGGGCCAGTTCCGCCTTGGCTCGCCCTTCCTCGGCGTCGCGGGTGCGCTGCTCCAGCAACTCGGCACGACGTCGTTCGTCGGCGGTAAAGGCGAGAAAGTCGGCCAGCAGTTCGGAGAAGATCGCTGGGTCGTCGCTGAACTCGCTCAGCAGGCGCTGCACCACTTGCTCGATGCGCAGGTACAGGCTGTCGCGCTGGTGGTCATCGCAACCGCCCCAGCCCATGGCCGCCGCGGCGATTTCATTGAGCAGGCGCCGGGCCGGGTGGTTGCCGCGACTGAAGAAGCTCTTGTCCAGCACCGCCACCTTGAGCATGGGAATCTGCAGGCGCCCGATCAGCGCCTTTAGGGAATCTGGCAGGTTGCGGTCATCGAGGATGCACTCGAAGAGCATGGCGATCAGGTTGATCACATCCTCGTCAGCCACGTCCACCACCCGCGACTTGCCGCTCTTGACGCTGACCCGGGTGAGCAGTTGCTCCAGTTGGTTGCGCAGGTCGAAATCTTCCTGGGCGCTGGGTGGCGGCACGTATTGCTGCAAGTGCGAGAGCATGCGCATCAGGTCGCGGGTGGAAATCGGCTGCGTCTCGGCGCTGGCTTCCAGGGTCGGCGCCACGCTGCCACGCACCTGTAGCAACAAGGTCTGCAAGGCCGCGAAAACTTCCTGCACGCTCTCGTCAAGCTGGCATTGGCTGGGCTTGGTGCCTTCGCCGGCCTGTGCCTGGGCTTCGACCCGGGCTCGGTCCGAGGCTCGACGCGCCGGTGCCGGCATCAGCTCCGGCAGAATGCCGGTGGCGATCAACAACTGGTTGGCTTCGCCATAAAGCAGCTCGGCATCGCTGAGCACGTAACGCTCGAACAGCTTGAGGATGATCAGCTTGACCTTGATTTCCACCCCCAGGCTGCGCCCGGCCTGCAGGAAATACTCGCAAAGCAGAGCCGGTCCCAGGGGATTCTCTGCATCGAGCAGGCGTCGGCCCAGCAGCACACTCAGGCGCGCCGTCAGTTGCCCGAGGGCGAAGCCGTCGCGGTTGAGGACCTTGGCCACCATGGCCTGCACCGCGACGTTCTTTTCCAGGTCATCCCGGGAGGGATCAAGGGACGGGTCATATGCCACCGCGTGGGGAATGACCAGGGCCGGGTCGTATTGCACCAGGCTGGCGAAGGCTTCGAAAAACTTCTCCAGGAACGCGCGCTCGATGCTCTTGCGCTTCAGGCGCAGGTCGCGCATGGCTTCGAACAGGGTGTTCTGCTCGACATTGTTCTGGGCGCGGTCGGCCATTTCGAACAGGGTGTCGTCGGCGTTATCGAACAGCTCCTGCAAACCGTGACGCAGTTGCTGGGCGGCTTTGTCACGAACCTGAAGCAGAATCACCGGCAGGCGGGCAAGCGGCGAAGCGTTCGCCTGATCTGTAGCTACCTTGTGCAAAGGCACTACATTCCCGTCGTTGTGCATCCAAGCCTCCTGGAAAGGTGTTTCTTCGGTTCGAGATCAAGATTCAGTCAAGCCGACGGCGCTCACAGTCGGTTCTCAGCGGAGGCAGGTGCACTCCACAGCACTTCGTTTAAGAGGGAGCCAAAGATACGTCAAAGCTATGACGTCAATTACAAGTCATATTATCTTGTAAAACTCCCCTCTTGCGCCAGCAGACTCTGCCACCTCTCCGGAAATAACCCCGATCCCGCCAAGAAAGTTCACGTAACTCCATCAGACAAAACGACGAAAGAGCGGTTCACCAGAGCCTCACCGGCACTTGCCGCCTTGGGTTCGCTGATCCCATGCCCCTATAATCGGCGCACCTTGATTGTGGAGCCCGTTATGCCGAATCTACGCCTCGCCGACCTGACCGCCGAAATCGAAGCCAACGTGCGCCGCGCGTTGCTGGAGGACATCGGCAGCGGCGACATTACCGCGCAATTGATCCCGGCCGAACGTCTGGCCAAGGCCACCATCATTACCCGCGAAGCCGCAGTGATCGCCGGCACAACCTGGGTCGATGCGGTGTTCCGCCAACTGGATCCACGGGTCGCCGTGCACTGGCAAGTGGCTGACGGCGAGCGAGTGGCGCCCAATCAGGCGCTGTTTCACCTCGAAGGACCGGCCCGGTCGCTGCTCACTGGCGAACGCAGCGCACTGAACTTCCTGCAACTGCTGTCCGGCGTGGCCACCCGCGCCCGCTATCTGGCCGACTTTGTCGCCGATACCCAGGTCAAGCTGCTGGATACCCGCAAGACCCTCCCAGGCTTGCGCCTGGCGCAGAAGTACGCGGTCACCTGTGGCGGCTGCCATAACCACCGCATCGGCCTGTATGACGCCTTCCTGATCAAGGAAAACCATATCGCGGCCTGCGGGGGCATCGCCCAGGCGATCAGCGCCGCCCACAAGATCGCCCCGGGCAAGCCGGTGGAAGTGGAAGTGGAAAGCCTTGAGGAGTTGAAGGAAGCGCTGGCAGCCGGAGCCGACATCATCATGCTCGACGAACTGAGCCTGGACGATATGCGCGAGGCCGTGCGCCTGAATGCCGGCAAGGCCAAGCTGGAAGCCAGTGGCGGGATCAATGAAAGCACCCTGCGGCCGATTGCCGAAACCGGGGTGGACTACATTTCCATCGGCGCCATTACCAAGGACGTGAAGGCTGTGGACCTGTCCATGCGCCTGAGCCTGTGATGGATGAAAAACGCCAGCCTGGATCAGGCTGGCGTTGGGCTCAATCGTCGATTTCGTTGAGCTGCAGATAGTCCTCGAGGTCCATGCCCAGCGCTTCAGCAACCTCCTGATGCACCTCCAGGCGCATGGCCTTCAGTTCCTCCGGTGTCTCGGCCACCAGATCGAGCACCAGTTCCCACGGCTCGATGCCGCGAGACTCTGCCTCGTCCTCAAACGCCCATTGCGCTTGCTGCTTCTGTTCTTCGGGGCTCAGGGCACTGATTTCCTCTTGCAAGGAAGGCGTGGCAGCCAGGTACCGTTCAAGCGCTACGTCGATTCTTGCCTCTTTAGGAATCATCTCGTTCTCTCTGATCATGGGAATGGAAGATGGATCTGGATCGTTGGGATCTCTCTGCCGCAAAAAATCGTCGTAAACGGCGATTTATCTGGCCTTCAGAACCATTCGGGATCATCTGAAAACAGCATGCTGGTACTCAGACAGCAACCGAATATAGGACCTTTGAGCGACGATTTATATGACCTGATGCACCCACGAGAGAAAAACCGGCGGATTTGCGGGCCATCACCACATACAGCCTCGCCAGAAACCTCAGGAAACACGGTTGCTCAGCCGGTCGTCGTGCCTTTTCTCAAGCAGACTCCTGCCTTGCCGAGTTCGAAAAATCTTCTGAGATTTTCCAGGATGTCGTACTTCTGAACGGCTCCATCGCGGGCAATATTCATTTCAGCCTTGGTCACCCACAAGTGTCCTTCCTTGCTTTGATTAGGAATAACGGAAAGTACGATATTAAATTTTGCAGCCTCAGGAGGTGTCACGGATTCCTTAGGCGCATAAAAATTAAAAGTCAGCTGGTTATCATCATCGGGTGAGGCGCTTTGCGCACTGACAACAGGTAGTCCAGTCTTCGAAGCCGTTGGAAAGTTGGCCAAGAACGATACGCTTCCACCCCGTACTTCTTTGGTTATCTCCAAATAATATTGTTCACGATCTTTCGTGTTTTCTGGGGTCGTGCACTCTTCACCCTCAGTTACAAAATACTGTCCCTCAAACTCATACGAAGGGGCTTTCTCACAGGCTGCCAGGACCAGCGACACTGCACCGATTAACGCCAACTTCCACTTCTTCACGCTGAACACTCCACCATTCCCGGGCGCCATTATGGGCAACATCGCTCACTCAACAAAAAAACCACAGCACCGCCCAACTGAATAGAACAGCTGCTCCTGATACTTGCAGAGCAAACCCTGACAACTATCAATAATGACTCATGGACACTAACCACGAACTCAATACAGGTTAAACCTGCCTGCCGGCGTTTCTCGGAGAAGTATCTTTCGAGGGCGCTCATTCAGCGCTAGACGGGCGTTGCTGGAGAGGCCGTACATTCGACAACCACTCCAAACTCGATTCTGGTGCCGGAGACAGGAATCGAACCTGCGACCTTCGCGTTACGAGTGCGCTGCTCTACCGACTGAGCTACACCGGCGTGGGCTAAAAACTAGCACCCGTACCCTGGACCAGCAACCAAGAAGCCTTACCGCAGATAGCAAAACGCCCCGAACCAGTCGGGGCGTCTGCTTGTTCAGCGTGAGGCTAAAGGACGATTAAACGCCCGAAGCCTTGGCCGCTGCCACGTCTTTGATGGACAGCTTGATACGGCCGCGGTTGTCCACGTCCAGTACCAGCACTTCCACTTCCTGACCTTCTTTCAGGATGTCGGTGACTTTCTCAACGCGAGCGTCGCTCAGCATGGAGATGTGCACCAGACCGTCCTTGCCCGGCAGGATGTTGACGAAGGCGCCGAAGTCGACGATGCGCTCAACCTTGCCGACGTAGATCTTGCCGATCTCGGCTTCCGCGGTGATGCCCAGAACGCGTTGACGCGCGGCCTCTGCAGCTTCCTTGGTTTCGCCGAAGATCTTGATCGAACCGTCGTCTTCGATGTCGATCGAAGCCTTGGTTTCTTCGCAGATCGCACGAATGGTGGCGCCGCCTTTACCGATGACGTCACGGATCTTGTCGGTGTCGATCTTCATCGCGATCATGGTCGGTGCGTTGGCCGACAGCTCGCTACGGGACTGACCGATGATCTGGTTCATCTGGCCGAGGATGTTCAGGCGAGCTTCCAGGGCCTGGCCCAGGGCGATCTCCATGATTTCTTCGGTGATGCCCTTGATCTTGATGTCCATCTGCAGCGCGGTTACGCCTTTGGCGGTACCGGCTACCTTGAAGTCCATGTCGCCCAGGTGGTCTTCGTCACCCAGGATGTCGGTCAGGACGGCGAACTTCTCGCCTTCTTTAACCAGGCCCATGGCGATACCGGCCACCGGTGCCTTCATTGGTACACCGGCGTCCATCAGGGCCAGGGAGGCACCGCACACGGAAGCCATGGAGCTGGAACCGTTGGATTCGGTGATTTCCGAGACTACGCGGATGGTGTAAGGGAACACGTCGGCGGCTGGCAGCATGGCCTGTACCGAACGACGGGCCAGACGACCGTGACCGATTTCACGACGACCCGCGCCGCCCATGCGACCACACTCGCCCACCGAGAACGGAGGGAAGTTGTAGTGCAGCATGAAGGGGTCTTTTTTCTCGCCTTCCAGGGTGTCCAGCAGTTGTGCGTCACGGGCAGTACCCAGGGTCGCAACCACCAGGGCCTGGGTTTCGCCACGGGTGAACAGGGCCGAACCGTGAGTCTTCGGCAGCACGCCAACTTCGATGTTCAAAGGACGCACGGTGCGGGTGTCACGACCGTCGATACGCGGCTTGCCGTTGACGATGTTTTCGCGAACGGTGCGGTATTCGATCTCGCCGAAAGCAGCTTTGACTTCGGCAGCCGAAGGCTGGCCTTCTTCACCGGACAGCTTGGCGACCACTTGGTCCTTAAGCTCGCCCAGGCGAGCGTAACGGTCGGCCTTGACGGTGATGGTGTAAGCCTGGGAGATGGCTTCGCCGAACTCGGCACGGATAGCGCCCAGCAGTTCGGTGGCTTCTGGGGCTGCAGCCCAGTCCCAGGTAGGTTTGGCAGCTTCGGCGGCCAGCTCTTTGACAGCCTTGATCACCGACTGGAATTCGTCGTGGGCGAACAGTACCGCGCCCAGCATCTGGTCTTCGGTCAGCTCTTTGGCTTCCGATTCAACCATCAGCACGGCTTCCTCGGTACCGGCCACGACCATGTCCAGGCTCGAAGCAGCCAGTTGCTCGTAGGTCGGGTTCAGCAGGTAGCCGGTGCTTTCGTGGAAAGCCACGCGAGCGGCGCCGATCGGACCGTCGAAAGGAATGCCGGAGATCGCCAGGGCAGCCGAGGTACCGATCATCGCAGCGATGTCCGGATCGGTCTTCTTGCTGGTGGAAACCACGGTGCAGACAACCTGCACTTCGTTCATGAAGCCTTCTGGGAACAGAGGGCGGATCGGACGGTCGATCAGACGCGAGGTCAGGGTTTCTTTCTCGGAAGGACGGCCTTCGCGCTTGAAGAAACCGCCAGGGATCTTACCGGCAGCGTAAGTCTTTTCCTGGTAGTGCACGGACAGAGGGAAGAAGCCCTTGCCTGGATCCGCTTGCTTGGCGCCCACCACGGTCACCAATACGCTGACGTCGTCGTCAACGGTGACCAGTACTGCGCCGGAAGCTTGACGGGCGATACGGCCAGTCTCGAGGGTTACGGTCGACTGACCGAACTGGAATTTTTTGATTACCGGGTTCACGGTGTCCTACCTTCTTTGTGGCTCTTGGGGAAACTTGCTTCTTGCGAAATTCTTGGGCAATGCGGGGAATCGGCCCAGCCTCTATTGTCCAGGTAAAACGGTGCAGCAGATAAAACTTGAGGCTGGGAGCCTGCCATACGCCGGCGGAAAAACCGCTGACGCATGGCAAACAACCAACCTCATAGCGCAATCGCTGATTAGCGACGCAGACCCAGACGACCGATCAGGGTGCTGTAACGGCTCAGGTCCTTGCCTTTCAGGTAGTCCAGCAGCTTACGACGCTGGTTTACCATGCGGATCAGGCCACGACGGGAGTGGTGGTCTTTACCGTTGGCTTTGAAGTGACCTTGCAGTTTGTTGATGTTGGCGGTCAGCAGTGCAACTTGCACTTCTGGCGAACCAGTGTCACCAACAGCTTGCTGGTAGTCGGTTACGATCTGAGCTTTTTCTTCAACGCTGAGTGCCATGTGGGCAATCCTTATATCAGGAAACTGTTCAAGAACAGTTTCAACAGGCCAGGGACAAATCCCTGTATCTATAAATGAGTAGTGACCGTGCCTGTTAACAGCCACCCTCGTCCGGTCATTCTGACCGAATCAGTCGACGCGGCGCGATGCGCCCGTCTTCGCTCACTTCACCGATACCGATGAAGCGACCGTTGTGATCTTGTACCCGCACCATGCCGAACTTCGGTGCATCCGGGGCCCGTACCGGCTGGCCATTGAGCCAGTAGAACGCGCTGTGTTCCGAGAACTGCAGCAGCGGCCAATCCAGCAGGCCGCTGTCCGATGGCATCAGGAAGCGATCTACCGCTTCGTTGCCGCCCTCGGCGTGCACTGCTTCAAGCTCTTCCAGGGTGACCGTCTGGGCCAGGCTGAAAGGTCCGGCCTGGGTCCGTCGCAGTTCTGCAACGTAAGCACCGCAGCCAAGTTTTTCACCGATATCTTCCACCAGGGTGCGGATATAGGTGCCTTTGCTGCAGTCCACCACCAGGCGCGCAGTGTCGCCTTCGAAGGCGAGTAATTCCAAGCGCGCAATAGTAACAGAACGCGGTTCACGCTCCACCACTTCCCCTGCACGAGCCAGTTTGTAGAGTGGCTGGCCATCACGCTTCAAGGCTGAGTACATCGGCGGTATCTGTTTGATTTCGCCGCGAAATTCCGGCAATACCGCTTCGATATCGGCACGACCAACGGTCACTTCACGGGTCTGCAAAACTTCGCCTTCAGCGTCCGCCGTGGTGGTGGTCTTGCCCAATTGCATCAGGGTTTCGTAACCCTTGTCGGAATCGAGCAGGTATTGCGAGAACTTGGTGGCCTCGCCAAAGCACAGCGGCAGAATACCAGTGGCCAGGGGATCGAGGCTGCCGGTATGACCGGCTTTCTCGGCATTGAGCAGCCAGCGGACTTTCTGCAGCGCCGCGTTGGAGGTGAAACCCAGGGGCTTGTCCAGAAGGATGATGCCGCTGACGTTACGACGGATACGCTTGACCTGAGCCACCGCTTACTCCTTGGCGTCTTCAGGGGCAGGCGCGTCGCCATGCTGGCTGTCTTCAGCCACGGCACGCTCGATCAGGGCCGACAGGTGTGCCCCGCGGGCCACGCTTTCGTCGTAATGGAAGTGCAGTTGCGGCACGCTGCGCAGCTTCATTTCCTTGGCCAGTTGCATGCGCAGGAAGCCTGCCGCCGAGTTCAGCACCTTGATGCTCTGGGCAATTTGTTCGGCGTTTTCCTGGCCCATCACGGTGATGAAAATCTTCGCGTGACCGACATCACGGCTGACTTCCACGGCGGTGATAGTCACCAGGCCGACGCGTGGATCCTTGACTTCGCGACGGATCAATTGCGCCAGTTCGCGCTGCATCTGATCACCGATGCGTTGGGTACGGCTGTATTCTTTTGCCATGTCTTGTTACCTGTTACTGCCTCACGGTGAAACCCGTGTGGTCTGAAAGCGGCAAACGCCCGGCCTGGCAGGAGCCAGACCGGGCGTTGCGTTTAGAGGCCGCTGGAAGCCCCGCGCACTTGCATGCGGCGGGCCACCAGGGCTCTTGAAGTGCGCGAGTTAGAGGCTGCGAGCAACCTGGACCTTCTCGAAGACTTCGATCTTGTCGCCGACTTTGACGTCGTTGTAGCTCTTCACGCCGATACCGCATTCCATGCCGGCACGCACTTCGGACGCGTCATCCTTGAAGCGGCGCAGGGATTCCAGCTCGCCTTCGAAGATAACGATGTCTTCACGCAGTACGCGGATTGGACGGTTACGGTGCACGACACCTTCGATGACCATGCAACCGGCGATCGCACCAAACTTCGGCGAGCGGAACACGTCGCGAACTTCGGCAACACCCAGGATGTTCTCCCGAACGTCGCTGCCCAACATACCGGTCAGGGCTTTCTTGACGTCTTCGATGATGTCGTAGATCACGTTGTAGTAACGCATATCCAGACCTTCCTGCTCGACGATCTTCCGAGCACCGGCATCGGCACGCACGTTGAAGCCGAACAGTACAGCGTTGGAGGCCAGTGCCAGGTTGGCATCGCTCTCGGTGATACCACCGACGCCGCCGCCCACTACGCGCACTTGCACTTCGTCGTTGCCCAGGCCGTTCAGAGCGCCTTGCAGAGCTTCCAGCGAACCACGGACGTCGGATTTGAGGACGATGTTGAGCGTCTTCTTCTCTTCCTGGCCCATGCTTTCGAAGATGTTTTCCAGCTTGCCGGCGTGAGCACGGGCCAGTTTGACCTCGCGGAACTTGCCTTGACGGAACAGAGCCACTTCACGGGCTTTCTTCTCGTCGGCCACTACGCTCATCTCGTCGCCAGCGTCCGGAGTACCGTCCAGGCCGAGGATCTCGACCGGAATGGAAGGACCGGCTTCCTTGATTGGCTTGCCGTTCTCGTCGAGCATGGCGCGCACGCGGCCATAGTTCGAGCCGACCAGCACCATGTCGCCTTGACGCAGCGTACCGTCCTGAACCAGCACGGTGGCTACCGGGCCACGGCCCTTGTCGAGACGGGATTCAACCACGACACCACGGCCAGGAGCCGAAGGAGTCGCCTTGAGTTCCAGTACTTCGGCTTGCAGCAGAACTGCTTCCAGCAGGTCGTCGACGCCGGTACCCATTTTCGCGGAGACCGGTACGAACGGCGTATCGCCACCCCAATCTTCCGAGGTCACGCCGTGAACCGAGAGTTCACTGCGGATACGGTCCAGATCGGCGCCCGGCTTGTCGATCTTGTTCACCGCCACCACCAGCGGAACGCCGGCAGCTTGTGCGTGCTGAACAGCTTCAACGGTCTGCGGCATCACGCCGTCGTCCGCTGCAACCACCAGGATCACGATGTCGGTGGCCTTGGCACCACGGGCACGCATGGCGGTAAACGCGGCGTGACCTGGGGTGTCGAGGAAGGTGACCATGCCGCGCTCGGTTTCTACGTGGTAGGCACCGATGTGCTGGGTAATGCCACCGGCTTCGCCCGCGGCCACTTTGGCGCGACGGATGTAGTCCAGCAACGAGGTCTTACCATGGTCAACGTGGCCCATTACGGTCACGACCGGCGCACGGGCAACCGCTTCACCTTCGAATTTCAGGGACTCGGCCAGGGAATCTTCCAGGGCGGTATCGCTGACCAGGGTCACTTTGTGGCCCAGTTCTTCAGCAACCAGCTGGGCAGTTTCCTGATCCAGAACCTGGTTGATGGTGGCTGGAGTACCCAGCTTGAACATGAACTTGATGACTTCGGCGGCCTTGACCGACATCTGCTGGGCCAACTCGCCCACGGTGATGGTCTCGCCGATCTGCACGTCACGTACCACTGGCCCGGTCGGGCTCTGGAAACCGTGAGCATTGCGTTTCTTCAGCTTGGCCTTGCCGCGACCACCACGACGGAAGCCATCGCTTTCTTCGTCGGTGGTACGTGGAGCAACACGCGGTGCCGGGGCCTTTTCCTTGACCGAAGCACGATGAGGAGCGTTTTTGCGCTCGCCATCGCCGCTGCGACGGTTGTCGTCGTTGCGGGATTTGTCCGGACGGCGCTGCTCGTCTTTCTTGCGCTCGGCCACGGGTGCCGGAGCGGCCACCGGTGCTTCTTGCACAGTTTCGACCACAGGCGCAGGTGCTGGGGCTGCGGCAGCTTGCGCAGCAACAGGCTCGGCAACCGGAGCAGGCTGGCGACGCGCTTCTTCTTCGGCGCGACGCTTGGCTTCTTCTTCAGCCTTTTGACGAGCAGCATTTTCTACTGCACGACGTTCTTCCAGTTCGCGTTGACGCTCGGCTTCGATTTCTTCCGGGCTGCGCTGCACGAAGACTTTCTTCTTGCGCACTTCAACGCTGATGCTCTTGCTGCCAGCCACACGCAGGGTGCTGGTGGTCTTGCGCTGCAAAGTGATCTTGCGTGGTTCTTCCACTTTCGCCTTGTGGCTGCTTTTCAGATGAGTCAGCAACGATTGCTTCTCACTGTCGCTCACATGTTCCTCGGCGGCGGTGTGCGGCAGACCTGCCTCACGCATCTGCTGCAGCAGGCGCTCTACCGGTGTTTTGACCTCATCGGCCAGTTGTTTCACCGTGACTTGCGTCATGCACTTCTCTCCTCAGGCCGCGCCTAATTACTCGAACCAGTGGGCTCGGGCGGCCATGATCAACTTGCCGGCACGATCATCGTCAATGCCGTCGATGTCGAGCAGGTCGTCAATAGACTGCTCGGCCAGGTCTTCGCGGGTAATTACGCCGCGCACCGCCAGTTCCATCGCCAAATCCTTGTCCATACCCTCAAGCGAGAGCAGGTCTTCGGCCGGATGGGCGTCTGCCAGCTTTTCCTCAGTAGCGATGGCTTTAGTCAACAAGCGATCCTTGGCCCGAGCGCGAAGCTCGTTGACGATGTCTTCGTCAAAGCCGTCGATGTTGAGCATTTCTTCCAGCGGTACGTAGGCAATCTCTTCCAGGCTGGTGAAGCCTTCATCAACCAGAACCTGTGCCAGTTCTTCATCGACTTCCAACTCGTCGATGAAATTGCGCAGGATGTCGCCGGTTTCTGCTTGCTGCTTGGCCTGGATGTCCGATTCGGTCATCACGTTCAGGGTCCAGCCAGTCAATTGGCTGGCCAGACGCACGTTCTGACCACCGCGACCAATGGCCTGAGCCAGGTTGTCTGCGCCAACGGCGATGTCCATGGCATGGGCATCTTCGTCAACGATAATTGCCGCGACCTCAGCCGGCGACATGGCATTGATCACGAACTGCGCCGGGTTCTCGTCCCACAGGACGATGTCCACACGCTCGCCGCCCAACTCGCCGGAAACGGCCTGGACGCGCGAACCGCGCATGCCAATGCACGCGCCCTGCGGGTCGATGCGCTTGTCTTTGGAGCGGACTGCGATCTTGGCGCGCGAACCCGGATCACGGGAAGCGGCCATGACTTCGATCAGGCCTTCGGCAATTTCCGGCACTTCGATACGGAACAGCTCGATCAGCATTTCCGGCGCGGTACGCGACAGGATCAGCTGCGGGCCGCGGTTCTCGGTGCGGATTTCCTTGAGCAGCGCGCGCAGACGCACGCCGACCCGGAAAGTCTCACGGGAGATGATGTCTTCACGGGCCAGCAACGCTTCGGCGTTGTTGCCCAGGTCAACGATCACGTTGTCACGTGTCACTTTTTTCACGGTGCCGGAGATGATTTCACCCAGGCGCTCGCGATAGGCATCAACTACCTGTGCGCGCTCGGCTTCGCGAACCTTCTGCACAATGACCTGCTTGGCGGTCTGGGCAGCGATGCGGCCGAACTCGATGGATTCGATTTTCTCTTCGATCACATCACCGACTTTGGCGTCGGGATGGGTTTCACGAGCCTTGCTCAACCAGGTCTCGACCGCTGGATCATCCAGATCGGCCTCTTCGACCACCGTCCAGCGACGGAAAGTCTCGTAGGAACCAGTGTGGCGATTGATTTCCACACGCAGGTCCACTTCGTCCTCAAAACGCTTTTTGGTAGCAGTGGCCAGAGCCAGCTCCAGCGCTTCAAAAATCACGCTTGCCGGTACACCCTTTTCATTGGATACCGACTCAACAACCAGCAGTACTTCTTTGCTCATCGTACGCCTCGCCTTTCGCAAGCCATTGGATCCGCGGGATCCGCGTCTCAGTCAAAACTGGGAATAATGTTGGCCTTGTCGATCATATCGATCGGCAACAGAAACTCGTGATCATCTACCTGCACCACGACGTCCTGCTCCTCCACCCCGCGGAGAAGGCCCTGAAAATTACGCCGACCTTCGAAGGGCGAGCGCAGCTTGATCTTCACTTGCTCACCGACATACTTGGCAAACTGTTCAAGGGTGAACAGCGGGCGTTCCATGCCAGGAGAGGAAACTTCAAGGGTGTATTCAACGGAGATCGGGTCTTCCACGTCGAGAACACCACTGATCTGACGGCTGACGATGGCGCAATCGTCCACCAACACGCCGCCTTCTTTATCGATATAAACGCGCAACAATGAGTGGCGACCCTGAGCCGAAAACTCAATACCCCAGCATTCATAGCCAAGGGCCACGACCACCGGGGCCAACAAGGCCTGCAACTGTTCTAGCTTGCTCGACACCTGAACCCCCTCGTGCATGCTTGTGCAAATAAAAAATGGGCGAAGCGCCCATCCCGGAAACGCCGTTGAATAGCGGCGCTGTAAAGTGTCCAGCTAACAAAAAGCCCCTGAAAAGGGGCTCCGCTAAAACTGGTTGCGGGGGCCGGATTTGAACCGACGACCTTCGGGTTATGAGCCCGACGAGCTACCAGACTGCTCCACCCCGCGACAAAGCTGGGGCGGAAGTATACGACCGATCCCTTTTTGGGTCAATGTAACCTTCCACCTACAAGAAAGCCCGCAACAGCGGGCTCTCCTGACAATTGGTACCGAGAAGGGGACTCGAACCCCTACACCCTATGGGCACAACCACCTCAAGGTTGCGTGTCTACCAATTCCACCACCTCGGCATAGACTACGTTACTGCGTGAAACTCTTCTTACTTCTGCTCTGGAGCTGGAGGTACGTCAGTCGCACTGTTGGCCGACTTTTGCTCTTGGAGCACCGGGACATCATCAGAAGCCGGTTTTTGCTTTGGTACTTCAAGTACTGCTGGATCTGGCAAACCTACTTGAGTCAGCTGATGAGCTTTCTCTTTAGCAAAGTAACCTAACCCCAAGCTGGTTATGAAGAAACCGGCGGCAAGTATAGCAGTAAACTTACTAAGAAAGGTAGAGGTTCCTTGGCTTCCGAACACAGTATTTGAAGCACCTGCACCGAAAGACGCGCCAGCATCGGCACCCTTACCCTGCTGCAGCAAAACCAGAGCAACTACGCCCAGGGCACCCAGCAGATGAAAAACGACTACGACTGTTTCCAGCATTTTTTCAGTTTCCCGCGGCGCGACAGATCGCACCGAACTCATCTGCATTCAGGGACGCTCCACCAATGAGCCCCCCATCGATATCCGGCATGCCGAACAGTTCGACCGCATTGGCCGCCTTCACGCTGCCGCCGTATAGAAGCCGCACTCCTCGTGCCACTTCAGAATTCTCTGCCGTCAACTGCGCGCGAATGGCTGCGTGCACATCCTGCGCTTGTTGCGGTGTTGCAGTCAGCCCGGTACCAATGGCCCAGACCGGCTCGTAGGCTATAACTGCATTGGCGAAAGCACCAACACCCAACTCTTCGATGATGCTGCCCAGCTGACGCCCGACAACCTCTAGAGTCTTACCAGCCTCGCGCTGCTCAAGGGTTTCCCCTACACACAGAACCGGCTTCAAACCACAGGCCTGCGCTGCTGCAAACTTGCGATTGAGCGTCGCGTCACGCTCGCCCATGATCAGGCGGCGCTCGGAGTGCCCAACCAGCACCAGGGAGCAACCTGCATCCACTAATTGACTCGGGGCGATTTCGCCCGTCAACGCACCTTGCATGGATTCCACCGCAGAGTTCTGCGCGCCGACCTGAATCGACTTGCCTTTCAAGCCATCAATCACTTGATTGATATACAAGCAAGGCGGGAATACCGCGACATCAACACCGCTTGGCAAGGCCAGATGACGAAGGCCATTGATCAGCTCAGCGACGCTGGCGCGGGTACCGTGCATCTTCCAGTTACCAGCTACCATAGGGCGACGCATGCTGTACCTCGTCGGTCAAAGTGGGCGCAGATGTTACCCAACCAAAACAACACTGGCAAGCCGAAATCAGGCAGAAACTTCAGCAACAAGCTTTGCCAGCTCGTCGGCGTAGGCTCGAACCTGCGCTTCATCGTCACCTTCGACCATGACACGCACCAACGGCTCAGTACCGGACTTGCGCAGCAAAACCCGGCCACGCCCCGCCATGGCGCTCGTGACGCGCTCGCAAGCCTCTTTCACAGCAGGATGCTCAACCGGACTGTCGCCGCCACCAAAACGGACATTGACCAGCACTTGCGGGCATTTGCGCAGCCCTTGTCGTGATTGCGCCAGGCTTTCTCCACGCGCCTTGAGCGCCATCAGCACCTGCAGCGCGGCGATGATCGCATCACCGGTGGTCGCGTGGCGGAAGCAAACGATATGGCCGGAATTCTCTCCACCCACCAACCAGTTACGCTCAAGCAGCTCAGCAATCACATAACGGTCGCCAACATTGGCTCGCACAAAAGGAATACCCAGATCCGCCAACGCCAACTCAAGACCGAGGTTACTCATGAGAGTACCGACCACGCCGCCCTGCAACTTGTCACGCTCATGCAGATCACGAGCGATGATGAACAACAACTCGTCACCATCAACGATCGCACCGGTCTGATCGACCATCAGCACCCGGTCACCATCACCGTCGAAGGCGATACCCAGATCCGCATGCTCAGCGAGAACCGCAGCCTGCAATTGCGCCATGTGAGTCGAACCGCAGTTCTCGTTGATGTTCAAGCCGTTAGGTTGCGCGCTAAGCACCGTTACTTGCGCACCCAACTCACGGAACACACTGGGCGCAACCTTGTAGGTAGCGCCGTGGGCGCAGTCCAGCACGATCTTCAAGCCAGCAAAGCTGGTACTGGAAGGCACGCTGCTCTTGCAGAACTCGATGTACCGCCCCGAGGCATCATTGATTCGCGACACTTTGCCGAGCTTGCTTGACTCCACAACAGTCATTGGAGCATCCAGCAACTCTTCGATCATCAGTTCCACTTCATCGGGTAGCTTGGTGCCTTCGCCCGAAAAGAATTTGATGCCATTGTCATCGTGAGGGTTGTGCGAAGCACTGATGACAATGCCCGCTTCGGCGTGAAAGGTGCGCGTCAGATAAGCGATCGCCGGCGTTGGCATCGGCCCCAACAACATCACATCCGCACCGGCGGCGGACAATCCAGCCTCCAGGGCCGACTCGAACATATAGCCAGAGATACGCGTGTCCTTGCCCACCAGTACACGGCAAGCACCCATGCTGCGGAAAGCCATGCCTGCCGCCCAGCCGAGCTTGAGCATGAAGTCTGGAGTAATGGGGTATTCGCCCACACGACCACGAATGCCGTCGGTGCCAAAGTATTTCTTCGTCATAAGTACTCCATCATTCTTATTCGGCGGATTCCACTGCCGCAATCATTCGCACCACATCCACCGTTTCAGCAACATCATGGACGCGGATAATCTTCGCGCCCTTGGTCACCGCCAGTGCTGCAAGTGCCAGACTGCCGTGCAATCGCTCGGCTACAGGTCGATTCAGGGACTGACCAATCATGCTCTTGCGCGACACCCCAACCAGCAGGGGGCGCCCAAGGGCATGCAAGGCCTCCATATGTTTGAACAGACTCAAGTTGTGCTGCAGGGTCTTGGCAAAACCAAAGCCCGGATCAAGGACAATCCGCTCAGCCTCGATCCCCGCCGACGCACACGCTGCCATCCGCTCAATCAAAAACGCACTCACCTCCCGAGTGACGTCCTGGTAATGCGGGCTGTCCTGCATATCGCCAGGCTCACCGAGCATATGCATCAGGCATACAGGCAAACCAGTAGCAGCCGCCGCATCCAGGGCACCATCACGGCGCAATGCGCGCACATCATTGATCAACCCTGCTCCCAGGCGAGCCGTTTCACGCATGACCGCCGGCGTCGAAGTATCAACGGAAATAACCACATCCAACTCGCGATTAATTCGCTCCACAACCGGTGCCACACGCTCCAACTCTTCCAGTGGCGATACCGCACGGGCACCCGGCCGCGTCGACTCGCCACCAATATCGATCAGCGTAGCACCCGCCAGGACCATGACCTCGGCGTGCCGCAAGGCGACATCCAGCTGACTGAAGCGACCGCCATCGGAGAAGGAATCAGGGGTTACATTGAGAATGCCCATGACATGCACACGGGCCAAATCAAGAACCCGGTTGCCGCAAGGCAACCGGGTAGAGGATGGGACAGAAGTCATTTAGAACCTTAGTGGTCGGCAGCAGGACCGCCAATGGGTGTTTCCGGACGTTCGTTTTGCACCACTGGAGGAGTAGTGCCCGAACCGCCCTCCCAATCACGAGGTTCACGTGGAGCGCGCCCGGCCATGATGTCGTCAATCTGGTCAGCATCGATGGTTTCGTACTTCATCAAGGCATCCGCCATGGCGTCCAGCTTGTCGCGGTTGTCGGTCAGGATCTGCTTGGCAGTGCCGTAGCACTGATCAATGATGCTGCGCACTTCAGAGTCGATCAGTTTCGCCGTTTCAGCGGACAGGCTGGCGTGCTGACTGCCTGCACTGCGCCCCAGGAATACTTCGCCCTCTTCTTCCGCGTACATCAACGGACCGAGCTTTTCGGATAGACCCCATTTGGTAACCATGTTCCGAGCGATCTGGCTCGCACGCATGATGTCGTTGGATGCCCCGGTGGTTACACCGTCAAAACCAAGAGTCATCTCTTCTGCGATACGGCCACCATAGAGCGAGCAGATCTGACTGATCAGGGCCCGCTTGGACAGGCTGTAACGGTCTTCTTCCGGCAGGAACATGGTGACACCCAACGCACGGCCGCGAGGAATGATCGAGACTTTGTAGACAGGATCATGCTCAGGCACGACTCGACCGACAATGGCGTGGCCTGCTTCGTGATAAGCGGTGTTCTGCTTTTCTTTCTCGGACATGACCATGGATTTGCGCTCAGCGCCCATCATGATCTTGTCCTTGGCCAGTTCAAACTCCTTCATTTCGACGATGCGCTTGCCGGCACGTGCAGCAAACAGCGAGGCTTCGTTGACCAGGTTGGCCAAGTCGGCACCGGAGAAACCCGGGGTGCCACGAGCGATCACCGCGGGTGCGACATCTTCACCCATTGGCACTTTGCGCATATGCACTTTGAGGATCTGTTCGCGACCACGAATGTCCGGCAGACCAACCACCACCTGCCGGTCGAAACGACCTGGACGCAGCAGTGCCGGGTCCAGTACATCAGGACGGTTGGTAGCAGCGATCACAATGATGCCATCGTTCATTTCAAAGCCGTCCATCTCAACCAGCAATTGGTTGAGAGTCTGCTCACGCTCATCATGACCGCCGCCCATGCCAGCACCACGATGACGACCGACCGCATCAATCTCGTCGATAAAGATGATGCAAGGCGCATGTTTCTTTGCCTGTTCGAACATATCGCGAACGCGGCTAGCACCCACACCAACAAACATCTCGACGAAGTCGGAACCGGAAATAGTGAAGAACGGAACCTTGGCCTCGCCAGCAATGGCCTTGGCCAGCAAAGTCTTACCGGTACCTGGCGGCCCCACCATCAGCACACCGCGAGGAATACGACCACCCAGACGCTGGAACTTGCCTGGGTCGCGAAGGAACTCAACCAACTCACCCACTTCTTCTTTCGCCTCGTCGCAACCAGCGACGTCAGCCAAAGTGGTCTTGACCTGATCTTCGGACAGCAGGCGTGCCTTGCTCTTGCCGAAGCTCATCGGCCCGCCCTTGCCTCCAGCACCACCCTGCATCTGGCGCATGAAGAACATGAACACTGCAATGATCACCAGGATAGGGAAGCTGGCGACCAGCAGTTGAGTCCAGATACTTTGTTGCTCTGGCTGCTTGCCCTCGACTACCACGTGGTTATCCACCAGATCGCCGATCAAACCATTGTCCTGGATTGCAGGACGGATGGTCTTGAAGCTGTCACCATCATTACGCTTGCCGGTAATCACGTAGCCATCAACCGCTACGCGCTCGACCTTGCCATCCTTAACTTGCTGGATGAAGTCGGAATAGTTGAGGGTCTGCGGCTCGTTAGGGCTGGAGAAGTTGTTCATCACCGTCACCAGGACGGCAGCGATGATCAACCACAGGATCAGATTCTTTGCCATGTCGTTCAATTAACTACCCTCTGAAGCAAGCTCCGCTACTGGCGCGCGCTTCGCATGATATTCACCGGCCTAACTTACTACATTACCTACAGCTCTGGCAGGCGCTGTCTGTAACCCTATGTGAAACTTAGACTACACAATATGCGCTTAATCTGACGGGGCGAAATACGAAAATCCTATCACCCCGGTCAAAAACCTTACTTACTCACTGCGACCCCGGAAGCCGCGCCCAAGCAGATACTGCTCTCGGGAACGGTCACGAGAAGACGTCGGCTTACGCATCTGCACTTTCTCGAACATCTGCCGAACGCTCTTGTGGTACTCGTCAAAGCCTTCACCCTGGAAGATTTTGATCAGAAAATCACCACCTGGACGTAGTACACGGCTAGCAAGATCTAGCGCCAATTCGCACAAAAACATCGCACGCGGCATATCCACAGCCGCTAACCCACTCATATTGGGGGCCATATCGGAAATCACAAGGTCGACTTCCGAATTTCCAACAGCCTCGAGAATCTGTGCCAGCACCGCATCCTCGGTGAAGTCCCCTTGAATAAAGGTCACATCGGGAATGCTGTCCATCTCCAGGATATCGGAAGCAATCAGTCGCCCCTGACCACCAATCAGACGACTGGTCACTTGCGACCAGCCACCCGGTGCAGCTCCCAGGTCGATAACACTCATACCAGGACGGATAAGGCGGTCCTTCTCCTGAATCTCCAGCAGCTTGTAGCTGGCACGAGAACGATACCCATCTTTTTGCGCCATTTTGACGAATGGGTCGTTGAAGTGCTCTTTCAGCCAGTTATGGCTTGTCTTGGAACGGGCCACGGGCCACCTCAAAAATAAAACGGGTCGTGATTAACTGGGCGGTCCCGGACTCGCTCGGGTAAACTGGCCGCCGCTTTTTACAAGATCAGACGCAGGGGTCAGATTATGCCGCTCACTCAAGAGCAGAAGAAACAGTACAAATCCATTGGCCACCATCTGAAACCAGTATTGACTGTGGCTGACAACGGTTTGACCGAAGGTGTGCTAGCCGAACTTGAACGCGCCTTGAGCGATCACGAGCTGATCAAGATCAAGCTCAATATCCTCGAGCGCGAGTCGCGCCTGGAAGCCATTGCCGAACTGTGCAAGGCCGGCAAAGCGGATCTGGTGCAAGTCATCGGCAAGATGGCGTTGATCTACCGCAAGAACGCCAAGGTAAACAAGCAATTGTCGAACGTCCATCGTTTCCACTGACGTCGACAAGGGTCAGGGGTGTGCCTGGCGCACCCTTGCACTCCATCCCGGCACTGGCTGCAACACCAAAACCAGGCCGGAAAACCCCAGAACCAGATAACTGAACAACTGCCAGCGCTGAGCCTCCGGCAGCAGAGTGCGTACAGTGAAATACATCCCGCACGCATACATCGCCATCAACAGCAGTTGCCCCCGAATATCCCGCCAAAGACTTTTCAGCCCTTCGGACTGAACCAGTACCGCCGCCTGCAGAATCAGGCATGCCGCCGAAAAACCCACCAACAGCGCACTGAGCAAGGTGGAAACTTCTTCGATCAGCAAAGGGGCAAGCCCAATCTGCCCCAGAGCGGGAAGCAAGCCGAGGTGCAACAACCATAAGCCGCCAACCCACAACATCTGGGTCAGCTGCCAAAGCATGGCGCCCGCTTGTAGCGGGCGCCTTCTTTCAGATGTGACGGACTTCGACAATCTCATACTCGATAACGCCGCCAGGCGTTTTGACCGCCACCACATCACCCTCTTCCTTGGCAATCAAGGCGCGAGCGATAGGCGAACCGACGGAGATTTTACCGAGCTTGATATCAGCCTCGTCCTCACCAACGATCTGGTAGGTGACACTTTCGTCGGTTTCGACGTTAGCGATCTCCACCGTGGTACCAAAGATCACCTTGCCGCTATGAGGGATGGTCGTGACATCAATGACCACCGAGTTCTGCAAGCGGCCTTCGATATCACGGATCCGCGCCTCGACCATACCCTGCTGCTCACGAGCAGCATGGTATTCGGCGTTTTCTTTCAAATCACCCAACTCACGGGCCGTACCGATGTCCTGGCTGAGCTTCGGACGCACGACCTTAGTCAGGTGAGCATGCTCTTCTTCCAAGGCGCGAGCGCCCTGGACGGTCATTGGGTATTTATTCATGCCTTCAATCCTGCGTGTAGATCCTGCAAGCGACGCACGGTCTTTTCCGGACCGAACTTCAACGCTTCGCAGATAGCTTCGCCAGCAGCAATGGTGGTAGTGCAGTAGATCTTGTGCTGCAAGGCGTTACGACGAATGGAATATGAGTCAGCGATAGACTGACGACCTTCGGTGGTGTTGATGATCAGGGTGACTTCGTCGTTCTTGATCATATCGACCACATGCGGACGACCTTCAGTCACCTTGTTCACCCGACGCACTTTCAGGCCAGCCGCCTCGATCACCTTGGCGGTGCCTGCAGTCGCAACCACTTCGAAGCCCAAGTTGATCAGATCACGAGCTACACCTGCAACCAGAGGTTTGTCGTCATTACGCACGCTGATGAATGCGGTACCGCCAGTTGGCAATACTTCGCTAGCGCCCATTTGAGCCTTGGCGAAGGCTTCGCCAAAGGTATCGCCGACACCCATCACTTCACCGGTGGATTTCATCTCTGGGCCAAGGATCGGGTCAACACCCGGGAACTTGGCAAAGGGGAACACCGCTTCCTTGACGCTATAGAAGTTCGGGATGATCTCCTTGGTGAAACCCAGCTCTTTCAGAGTCTTACCGGCCATCACACGGGCAGCGATCATTGCCAGCGAGACACCGATGCACTTGGATACGAAAGGCACGGTACGGGAGGCACGCGGGTTCACCTCGATCACGTAGATCTGCTCACCCTGCAGGGCCAGCTGAACGTTCATCAAACCGACCACACCCAGTTCCAAGGCCATTTTCTTGACCTGCTCACGCATCTCGTCCTGGATGTGCGCCGGCAGCGAGTACGGCGGCAGCGAGCACGCGGAGTCACCGGAGTGAACGCCGGCCTGCTCGATGTGCTGCATGATCGCGCCGATCACCACATCGGTGCCGTCGCAGACCGCATCAACGTCCATCTCGATGGCGCAGTTGAGGAAGTGATCCAGCAGCACCGGGCTGTCGTTGGACACTTGCACTGCTTCACGCAGATAGCGCTTGAGTTCTTCTTCCTCGTAGACGATTTCCATCGCCCGGCCACCCAGAACATAGGACGGACGCACCACCAACGGATAACCGATCTTGGTCGCGGCACGAATCGCTTCGTCTTCGCTGCGCACCGTGGCGTTCGGTGGCTGACGCAGATTCAGGCGCTCAACCATTTGCTGGAAACGCTCACGGTCTTCGGCACGGTCGATGGCGTCAGGACTGGTACCAATGATCGGCACGCCGGCCGCTTCCAAGGCACGAGCCAGTTTCAACGGAGTCTGGCCGCCGTACTGCACGATCACGCCTTTTGGCTTCTCGACGCGAACGATTTCCAGCACGTCTTCCAGGGTTACCGGCTCGAAGTACAGGCGATCAGAGGTGTCGTAGTCAGTGGAAACGGTTTCCGGGTTGCAGTTGACCATGATGGTTTCGTAACCATCATCGCGCAGCGCCAGTGCAGCGTGTACGCAGCAGTAGTCGAACTCGATACCCTGGCCGATACGGTTTGGACCGCCACCCAGGATCATGATCTTGTCACGGGTCGACGGCGCAGCCTCGCACTCTTCTTCATAAGTCGAGTACAGGTATGCGGTGTCAGTGGCGAACTCGGCAGCGCAGGTGTCGACGCGCTTGTAGACCGGGAACACTTCCAACTTCTGACGGTGAGTACGCAGGTTTTTCTCGGTCACACCCAGCAGCTTGGCCAGACGCTGATCAGAGAAGCCTTTGCGCTTGAGGCGGAACATCAGATCGCGATCGATGGCCGACAACCCCAGAGTCTTGACCTTCTCTTCTTCCTTGATCAGGTCTTCGATCTGCACCAGGAACCAAGGGTCGATCATGTTCATGCCGAAGATCTGCTCGACGGTCATGCCGGCACGGAAGGCATCAGCCACGTACCAGATACGCTCGGCGCCCGGCACGGTCAGTTCGCGCTTGAGCACGTTCATGCTTTCCGGATTGCTCAGGTCGAGCTTCGGATCCAGGCCGCAAACGCCTACTTCCAGGCCACGCAGGGCCTTCTGCAGGGATTCCTGGAAAGTCCGACCGATAGCCATGACTTCACCAACAGATTTCATCTGGGTAGTCAGGCGTGCGTCGGCCTTGGAGAACTTCTCGAAGGCGAAGCGTGGCAGCTTGGTCACGACGTAGTCGATGGACGGTTCGAAGGACGCCGGAGTCTTGCCGCCGGTGATGTCGTTGGACAGCTCATCCAGGGTGTAACCCACTGCCAGCTTGGCCGCGACCTTGGCGATCGGGAAGCCGGTAGCTTTCGAGGCCAGCGCCGAAGAACGGGACACCCGCGGGTTCATCTCGATAACGACCATGCGGCCAGTGTTCGGGCAGATGCCGAACTGAACGTTGGAGCCGCCGGTTTCCACGCCGATCTCGCGCAGGACCGCCAGGGAGGCGTTACGCAGGATCTGGTATTCCTTGTCGGTCAGGGTCTGCGCTGGAGCCACGGTGATCGAGTCACCGGTGTGCACGCCCATCGGGTCGAAGTTTTCGATGGAGCAGACGATGATGCAGTTGTCCTTCTTATCGCGGACCACTTCCATCTCGTACTCTTTCCAGCCGATCAGCGATTCGTCGATCAGCAGTTCCTTGGTCGGCGACAGGTCCAGACCACGGGCGCAGATTTCTTCGAACTCTTCACGGTTGTAGGCAATACCGCCGCCGGTGCCGCCCATGGTGAAGGACGGACGGATGATGCAAGGGAAGCCCAGCTTGTCGAGGACCGCATTGGCCTCTTCCATGCTGTGAGCGATACCGGAGCGCGGGCAGGCCAGACCGATGGACTTCATGGCGGCGTCAAAGCGCGAACGGTCTTCGGCCTTGTCGATGGTATCGGCGTTGGCACCGATCATCTCCACGCCGAATTTTTCCAGAACGCCTTCGCGCTCCAGGTCCAGAGCGCAGTTCAGCGCAGTCTGGCCACCCATGGTTGGCAGCAGCGCGTCAGGACGCTCTTTTTCGATGATCTTGGCAACGGTCTGCCACTTGATCGGCTCGATGTAGGTGGCGTCGGCCATGGCCGGGTCGGTCATGATGGTGGCCGGGTTGGAGTTCACCAGAATGACCCGGTAACCCTCTTCGCGCAGGGCCTTGCAGGCCTGGGCGCCGGAGTAATCGAATTCGCAGGCCTGGCCGATCACAATCGGGCCAGCGCCAAGAATCAGGATGCTTTTA
The DNA here is from genome assembly GCF_003225665.1 of Pseudomonas sp. TKO26. Classification (NCBI taxonomy): domain Bacteria; kingdom Pseudomonadati; phylum Pseudomonadota; class Gammaproteobacteria; order Pseudomonadales; family Pseudomonadaceae; genus Pseudomonas; species Pseudomonas sp. TKO26. The sequence continues at coordinate 138,356 of NZ_QKLN01000002.1, read as the reverse complement.
ATGTCTGTACGTTTTGGCATGGGTTGTCACTCAAATCCGCAGGTCAGTCGGCAAGCCGTCTTGAACACTCTCTGAGGCGCCTGAGGGGATTCCGCCGGACTCGCCGGGGCCACCCTCAAGCGCTGCTCGCTACACTTTCAAGGCGAACGCTTAGCGTCGCTTGGCCATCTCGTTGATGAAGCGGTCGAACAGCGGCGCTACATCGTTCGGGCCCGGGCTGGCTTCAGGGTGGCCCTGGAAGCTGAACGCGCTCTTGTCGGTACGCTCGATACCCTGCAAGGTGCCGTCGAACAGCGACTTGTGGATCGCCCGGACGTTACCCGGCAGCGTGGCTTCATCCACGGCAAAGCCGTGGTTCTGGCTGGTGATCATGACCACGCCGGTATCCAGGTCCTGGACCGGGTGGTTGGCACCGTGGTGGCCATGCCCCATCTTCAGGGTCTTGGCGCCGGAGGCCAGGGCCAGCAGTTGGTGCCCCAGGCAGATGCCGAATACCGGAATCTCGGTCTCGAGGACTTCCTTGATCGCCTTGATTGCGTAGTCGCAAGGCTCGGGATCACCAGGGCCGTTGGACAGGAACACGCCATCTGGATTGAGAGCCAGGACGTCGCTCGCCGGCGTCTGGGCAGGCACCACGGTCACGCGGCAGCCACGCTCGACCAACATGCGCAGAATGTTCAGCTTGACGCCGTAGTCGTAGGCAACCACGTGGTACGGCAGATCAGCGGCTTCGATGGTTGCGTGGCTGTCGGTCTTCAGATCCCAGACAGTCGAACGCCATTCGTAGCTTTGCTTGGTGCTGACGACTTTCGCCAGGTCCATGCCTTTCAGGCCCGGGAATCCACGGGCTGCTGCAATCGCCGCTTCTTCGGAGATGTTGTCACCGGCCATGATGCAGCCGTTCTGCGCGCCTTTCTCACGCAGGATGCGCGTCAGGCGACGGGTATCGATACCGGCGATCGCCACCACATTGTTGGCTTTCAGGTAATCAGACAGGGACAGGGTGTTACGCCAGTTGCTGGCCACCAGCGGCAGATCACGAATGACCAGGCCTGCCGACCAGACGCGGTCGGACTCGGCATCTTCCGGCGTGGTGCCGGTGTTGCCGATGTGGGGATAAGTCAGGGTAACGATTTGCTGGGCGTAGGAAGGATCGGTAAGGATTTCCTGATAGCCGGTCATTGCGGTGTTGAACACCACCTCACCAACGGTTTGACCGTCGGCTCCAATGGCTTCGCCACGAAAAATGCTGCCATCAGCAAGGGCGAGTATGGCTGGCTTAGTCAAGAAGACCTCCCGTAAATAGAGCCTGAAAGGGCGATCGCAGGTTGCAAAAAAGCGGAATGACGTATAGACACGTCACCCCGCTTCTTCGTCGAATTATCTGCGCGCTTTTAGTGGACACACTAAAGCTGTAGCTTACAGAAAAAGGCTTTTTCGGTCCACCGCTAATGAGCCCTAAAGGCAGAGGAATGCGACAGAACATCGCCTAGCGGTGCGAGGCGGGGTTGAAGGACAACCTCAACCCCACTTCAGATGCTTCTCAACGCAGATCCAGCACATCCTGCATGTCGTAAAGACCCGCCTCTCGACCATCCAGCCACAGGGCAGCACGTACCGCCCCCTTGGCGAACGTCATGCGACTGGAAGCCTTGTGAGTGATCTCCAGGCGCTCACCCTCGGTGGCGAACAACACCGTGTGATCCCCTACCACATCGCCGCCACGCACAGTGGCAAAGCCAATAGTTTCACGCTCACGCGCACCGGTATGACCTTCACGACCATAAACCGCCACCTGCTGCAGATCGCGCCCCAAGGCATTGGCGATCACTTCACCCATGCGCAGGGCCGTGCCCGACGGTGCATCGATCTTGTGTCGGTGATGGGCTTCGATGATTTCGATGTCCGCGTCATCACCCAGGACCCGCGCCGCCATATCCAGCAGCTTCAGCGACAGGTTGACCCCAACGCTGAAGTTGGCGGCGAAGACGATGGGAATATCCTTGCTCGCCTCGACCAGCAACTGCTTTTCCTTACCCCCAAGACCAGTGGTGCCAATCACCATGGCCTTGCCCGCCTTGCGGCAGAACGCCAGGTTCTTGAGCATCACCTCCGGCAAGGTAAAGTCGATCAGCACATCGAACTCATCAACGACTTTTTCCAGGCTGTCGGACATTGGCACGCCAAGACGCCCAAGAGACGCCAGCTCACCCGCATCCGCACCGACCAGCGAACTGCCCGGCCGAACGATCGCCGCCGTCAGACCGGAGAGCGGAGAGCGCAGCTGCACGGCCTCGACCAAAGTCTTGCCCATGCGCCCTGCGGCCCCCATCACAGCTATACGTCGCATGCCCTACTCCTTACAGGTCGCCGAAGAAGCGCTTGACGCCCTCGAACCAGCCAGTGGTTTTCGGCGAGTGAGAGTTATCACCATCCAGCGAACCACGCAGCTCTTCCAGCAACTCCCGCTGACGACGACTCAGATTCACCGGCGTCTCTACCGCTACCCGACACATCAGGTCGCCAGCACCGCCACCACGCACAGGAGCAACGCCCTTGCCGCGAATCCGGAACTGCTTGCCAGTCTGAGTCCCCTCGGGAATCTTCAGCTTGACCCGACCATCCAGGGTCGGAATCTCCAGCTCACCGCCCAACGCCGCATCGACGAAACTGATGGGCACTTCACAGAACAGATGCTTGCCGTCGCGCTGGAAGATCGCGTGCTCACGCACATTGATCACCACATAGAGGTCGCCGGTCGGACCACCCTGGGTTCCCGCCTCACCCTCACCGGAAAGACGAATACGATCCCCGGTATCGACACCGGCCGGCACTTTGACCGACAGCGTCTTGTACTCCTCGACACGACCCTCGCCGCGGCACGAATCGCACGGATCGGAAATGATCTTGCCCTGGCCATGGCAACGCGGGCAGGTCTGCTGCACCGAGAAGAAGCCCTGCTGCATGCGCACCTGACCAATGCCGCCGCAAGTCGGGCAAGTCACAGGTGACGAGCCTTTCTTGGCTCCCGAGCCATCGCAAGGCTTGCAATTGACCAGCGTCGGCACACGGATATTGACCGTGGTGCCACGCACCGCCTCTTCCAGATTCAGTTCCAGGGTGTAACGCAGATCGCTGCCGCGCTGCGCGCCGCCGCGGGAACCACCGCGACCACCACCGAAGAAATCACTGAACACATCACCGAAGATATCGGAGAAATTCTGACCACCGAAACCGGCACCGCCGCCGCCCATGCTAGGGTCGACACCGGCATGACCGTACTGGTCATACGCTGCACGCTTACTGGAATCGGACAGCACTTCGTAGGCCTCGTTGGCCTCCTTGAACATGTCCTCCGACGCTTTGTCGCCGGGATTACGATCCGGGTGATGCTTCATCGCCAGGCGGCGGTAAGCCTTTTTCAGCTCCGCTTCGCTGGAGCCGCGCTCCACACCCAACACTTCGTAATAGTCACGCTTTGCCATAAGTCTTTGCACTCTTAAGGACGTCCGGCAAACCCTCCTGAGCTCTGCCAAACTCGCTGAGCCCCAATACAGGCCCGGACCCAACTCACGTCAATTCAACGATCCTGGTCTTGGATAGACGACCCGATTGCAGGTCGACGACTGCGGTCGTCGCAACCGGAAAGCAGGAGCTTCTCCGACCCGACCGCCAGCGCACAAACGGAGGTTGTACGCCGTCAAAAATTCACTGACTCCAGACACGCCAACGCGGGAGCAAGCTCCCGCGCGGCGACATCCTACCAGTCACCGCCCAAAGGCAGTCAACCGGCCGACCAACAAGCTATTACTTGTGCTCTTTAACTTCTTCGAACTCTGCATCAACAACGTCATCGGCTTTTTCAGCGGACTCGGCGTGTGGGGCCGCGCCCTCTGCAGGCTGAGCCTGCTCGGCGTACATCTTCTGAGCAACCGGAGCCGAGACTTTCGACAGCTCTTCGACCTTGGCTTCGATGGCAGCCTTGTCGTCGCCTTTGACAGCGGCTTCCAGGGCAACCACGGCAGCTTCAATGGCCGTCTTTTCTTCTGCGGTGACTTTGTCACCGGCGTCGGCCACCATCTTGCGAGTCGAGTGCACCAGCGCATCACCCTGGTTACGGGCAGTGGCCAGCTCTTCGAACTTGCGATCCTCTTCCGAGTTGGCTTCAGCATCACGGATCATCTGCTGGATTTCTTCATCCGACAGACCGGAGTTGGCCTTGATCACGATCGACTGAGTCTTGCCGGTAGCCTTGTCCTTCGCACCTACGTGCAGAATGCCGTTGGCGTCGATGTCGAAGGTCACTTCGATCTGCGGCACGCCACGTGGAGCAGGTGGAATGTCGGTCAGGTCGAACTTGCCCAGGGACTTGTTCTGCGCCGCTTGCTTACGCTCGCCCTGCAGTACGTGAATGGTCACTGCGCCCTGGTTGTCATCGGCTGTCGAGAACACTTGCGATTTCTTGGTTGGAATCGTGGTGTTTTTCTCGATCAGCGCGGTCATCACGCCACCCATGGTTTCGATACCCAGGGTCAGCGGGCTAACGTCCAGCAGCAGCACGTCCTTCACGTCACCGGCCAGTACCGCACCCTGGATCGCAGCACCCATGGCGACCGCTTCGTCCGGGTTGACGTCCTTGCGAGCTTCTTTACCGAAGAAGTCGGTTACGGCTTTCTGCACCAGCGGCATACGGGTCTGGCCGCCGACCAGGATCACGTCGTTGATCGAGCCAACGTCGATACCGGCATCCTTCAGAGCAATACGGCAAGGCTCGATGGTGCGCTGAACCAGGTCTTCAACCAGCGACTCCAGCTTGGCGCGGGAGATCTTCACGTTCAGGTGCTTAGGACCGGTGGCATCTGCAGTGATGTACGGCAGGTTCACGTCGGTCTGCTGGCTCGAGGACAGCTCGATCTTGGCTTTTTCCGCAGCTTCTTTCAGGCGCTGCATGGCCAGCGGGTCACCCTTGAGGTTCATGCCGCTTTCTTTCTTGAACTCATCAACCAGGTAGTCGATCAGGCGGATGTCGAAGTCTTCACCACCAAGGAAAGTGTCACCGTTGGTAGCCAGCACTTCAAACTGATGCTCGCCATCAACTTCAGCGATCTCGATCACGGAAACGTCGAAAGTACCGCCACCCAGGTCGTAAACGATTACGGTGTGATCGCCCTTGGCCTTGTCCATGCCGTAGGCCAGCGCGGCTGCGGTTGGTTCGTTGATGATGCGCTTGACGTCCAGACCAGCGATCCGACCGGCGTCCTTGGTGGCTTGACGCTGGCTGTCGTTGAAGTAGGCCGGAACGGTGATGACCGCTTCGGTCACGGCTTCGCCGAGGTAGTCTTCGGCGGTTTTCTTCATTTTCTTGAGGATTTCAGCCGAGATCTGTGGCGGCGCCATTTTCTGGCCGTTCACTTCGACCCAAGCGTCGCTGTTGTCAGCCTTGACGATCTTGTAAGGGACCATCTGGATATCTTTCTGCACAACTTCTTCGTCAAAACGACGACCGATAAGACGCTTCACTGCGTACAGGGTGTTGTGCGGGTTGGTCACAGCCTGACGCTTGGCCGACTGACCTACCAGAATCTCGCCATCGTTGGCGTACGCGATGATCGACGGCGTAGTACGCGCGCCTTCGGCGTTTTCGATAACTTTTACGTTGCCGTTTTCAAGAATGGAGACGCACGAGTTGGTGGTCCCCAAGTCAATACCGATAATTTTGCCCATGTTAACTCTCCCGAAACTTTGGATTTGGATGCCGCAGCCGTGGTGGCAAACTGCGGTAGCACTTAAACGCTTGACTGATAAATGGGGGCTCTACAGCCGTTTTCAAGCCTTTTCGTCAATCGAAGGCGAAACCGGTGCAGGAACCTTGCTGACCACGACCATGGCCGGGCGCAGCAGGCGACCATTGAGCTGATAGCCCTTCTGGAACACCTTGAGAACACTGTTGGGCTCAACGTCCGCGCTTTCCTGCATGGCCATGGCCTGGTGCTGTTCAGCGTTGAACGGCTCGCCGTGCGGGTCGATGGCTTCCAACTGATAACGCTTGAGGGTGTCGTGGAACATCTTCAAGGTCAGCTCGATGCCTTCGCGCATCGGGCGGATGCTCTCGTCGTCCGGATTGGACAGCTCCAGGCCGCGCTCCAGACTGTCGATCACCGGTAGCAGGTCGCCGGCAAATTTTTCAAGAGCGAATTTATGAGCTTTTTCCACGTCCTGCTCGGCGCGGCGGCGGACGTTCTGCAGATCAGCTGCAACACGCAATGCCTGATCCTGCGCACCAGCCAGCTGCTCTTCGAGCACTTGTACACGAGCCGCCAGGTCTTCACCCGAAGCCTCGGGAGCCTGATTGGCGTCTAGATTTTGCGTATCCAGAGTCTGTTCGTCAGCCATGAAATTCTCCTTTCAATATCTTCAGTGAGCCAGGCCCACTCTTCTGCCCTGCTATATGGGGTCGCATTTTCAGGGTTCAAGCCCGCCACCCCAGCAAAAGTCATCAGCCGTCAGGAAATCCCAATAACAGTGATTACCCAACGCGCTAAAAAGGTGAGTCATCCAAGCGAATCAAGCTAAGGGAAAGCATTGTCAGCCCAAAACAAAACACTGTATAAATAACCAGACATTTAGCTTGGGAGCGGCCTTCATGCTGGTGCACCTGTCCGTACACAATTACGCCATCGTCGAACACCTGGATCTGGAGCTGGATCGCGGGATGAGCGTCATCACCGGCGAAACCGGCGCCGGCAAGTCGATCATGCTCGACGCACTCGGCCTGACCCTGGGCGACCGGGCCGACAGCGGCGTGGTACGACCAGGAGCCGACAAGGCCGACATCCTCGCGACCTTCGACCTGGCGGACATTCCCGAGGCCCGCACCTGGCTGGCCGAGCGCGACCTGGACAACGACGGCCCCTGCATCCTGCGCCGGGTCATCACCGCCGAAGGGCGCTCACGCGGCTATATCAATGGCACGCCCTGCCCGCTTGGCGACCTCAAGGCACTGGGCGAGTTGCTGATAGACATCCACAGCCAGCACGAACACCAGTCACTGCTCAAAACCGATACCCATCGACGCCTGCTGGATGAATATGCCGGCGCTACCGATCTTGCCCGCCAGGTACAACTGGCAGCCCAACGCTGGCGCCAGACCCGCCAGGAACTGGAGCGTCTGTCCAATTCCGGCGATGAGCAGCGCGCCCGCCATCAACTGCTGAGCTATCAGCTTGAAGAGCTGGAGAATCTCGGCCTGGGAGAAAACGAACTCGAAGAGCTGGAGCAGGAGCACAAGAACCTGACCAACGCCGAAACCCTGCTGGGCATCTGCCGCCAGGTGGTCGAACAATGCAGCGAAAGTGACTCCGGCAATGTTCTCAACGCCTTGACCGTCAGCCTCAACCGCCTGTCCAGCATCGGCAACTCGACAGGATCATTAGGCGAGGCCACCAATCTGCTGGCCAGCGCCCAGATCCAGGTGGAAGAGGCCGTGGGCGAATTGAATCGCTTCCTCGATCACTTCGATGCCGACCCGGCACGCCTGCAACAGCTGGAGGAACGCCTGGACTCCATCTATACCCTGGCACGCAAGCATCGCATCCAACCCTTCGAGCTGGCGGCCATGCAGCAAACCCTACTGGATGAAATCGAAACACTGGACGCCAACGACGAGAGTATCGAGCGCCTCGGCGAGGAGCTGCAGTCCTTCGCCCGTCACTATCAGGAGAAAGCCCAGGAACTGAGTCGTTTGCGGGAGCAGGCGGCCACCGGGCTGGCCAGCGCGGTAGAACTGGAAATTCAGCGCCTGGGCATGCCCGGCGGACGCTTCACGATCGAGCTGCGAGCCAACACCAGCGATGAGCTGCTGCCCAATGGCCTGGAACAGGTCGAACTCCTGGTCAGTGCCAACCCGGGACAACCGCTCAAGGCGTTGGCCAAGGTCGCCTCGGGCGGCGAACTGTCACGTATCAGCCTGGCGATCCAGGTGATCACGGCACAAACCTCAAGAGTTCCTACCCTGGTTTTCGACGAAGTCGACGTAGGAATCGGCGGCCCGACTGCCGAGATCGTCGGCCAGTTGCTGCGGCGCCTCGGCGAGCGCGGCCAGGTGTTGACCGTCACTCACTTGCCACAGGTGGCCGCCCAGGGGCATCAACATCTGTTCGTGCACAAGGTACGTGGCAACAACGCAACTCATACTGCGGTTTCCAAATTGGGCAAAAACGAAAGAGTCGAGGAAATTGCACGAATGCTGGGCGGTATCGATTTGACCAAGGAGTCCCTGGCCCACGCCAAGAAAATGGTGGTGACCACCAAGGCCTGAGGCCGGCACGCTTCCTTTATATAGGCACAAAACACGAAGGCGACCCTGAGGTCGCCTTCGATCGTTTCACGACTATGCCAGTCGTGTGAGAGGCTTACTTCTTCTTGCGCACATACAGCACAAGATTGTGATCCACCAACTCGAAACCGTGCTTTTCGACAATCGCCTTCTGAAGCTTTTCGATTTCCTCGTCGAAGAATTCGATCACTTCACCAGACTCCACGTTGACCATATGGTCGTGGTGACCGCCATCCGCCAGCTCGAATACAGCGTGACCGCCATCAAAATTGTGGCGCACCACCAGTCCGGCTGCTTCGAATTGAGTCAGTACACGGTAAACCGTGGCCAGGCCCACATCCTCGCCAGCTTCCATCAGCGCCTTGTAGACATCCTCAGCGCTCATGTGCCGCTGCTCGGTGGAATCGAGCATTTGTAGAATTTTGACTCGCGGCAGAGTCACTTTGAGGCCGGCTTTACGTAGTTCGCTATTTTCAACCATGGTCAGCTTTCTCGCCGATGCTGCTTCGCAGCTTCTCTTAATGCGGGTATGATCGGGGTTTACGTTGTCCCAGCCAAGATAGTGGAAGTCGCCCACCGATGCAAAACACCAAGCTCTTGCTAACCAGTTTCACATTCGTGGGACTGCTCGCACTCGCCGGTTGTTCATTCCCCGGGGTTTACAAAATCGACATCCAGCAGGGCAATGTCGTGACGCAGGACATGATAGACCAGTTGCGCCCGGGAATGACCCGACGGCAAGTAAGGTTTATCATGGGCAACCCTCTGTTGACCGACACGTTCCATGCCGATCGCTGGGATTATCTCTACAGCCTGCAACCTGGCGGCGGTGAACGCCAACAGGAACGCGTCAGCCTGATCTTCAATGGCAACGACCAACTGGTCAGCTTGGCCGGCGACTTCATGCCCGGCGTGAGCCGCGACGAAGCCCTGCTTGGTAAAGAGAGCGGCAACACCGTTACCGCACCTGCCGAGAACGCCGAGAAGCCCAAAGCCGAGAAGCCGGTCAAACCGGGCTCGCTGCTGGACCAGATCCAGAAAGACGTGGATGGCGTCAAAACCGTACCAGTGCCTATTCCTGAACCACTGGATACCTCTCCGCAATAATTTGTGGCGAATGAAAAAGCCCGGGCATGCCCGGGCTTTTTATTACCTGTGGGTTCACTGTCCGCGCTTACGCGCCTGAGCGGCCTTGGCGGCACGCAAACGCCGAACCTCTTTCGGATCCGCCAGCAGCGGACGATAGATTTCGATTCGGTCCCCTGCCTGAACCAAATGCTGCTCAGGGTTCATGACCTGCTTGCCGAAGATACCCACTGGACAGTTCGCCAGATCCAACTCGGCAAAATGCTCACCTATGGAAGAAGCCAGTAGCGCACCACGCAGCGTCGAGCCCTGGGGCACCCATACAGTGATCAGCAACTGACGATCGACTGCGGCATAAACCACCTCGACCGAGATCAGGGACTCAGCCATGCAGTTGTTTGGCCCGCTGACAGAACGCATCCACCAGGGTATTAGCCGCCTGGTTGAACAGCGGTCCTAATGTGGCCCGCACCAAAGGCCCCGCATAATCGAAAGACAGATCGAGACTGATCTTGCAGGCCTTCTCTCCCAGCGGCTTGAACACCCACAGACCATGCAATTGATTGAACGGCCCCTCTTCCAGGTTCATTTCGATCGACTGCCCCGGCACCAGGGTATTACAGGTCACAAAACGCTGACTCATGCCGCCCTTGGCCACTGCCAGGCTGGCACGCATCCGTTCCTCGCTGTTCTCCAGCACCTCGGCCGAAGAGCACCAGGGCAAAAACTCCGGGTAACGGGCCACATCATTGACCAGGTCATAAAGGAATTGCGCCGGATAAGGCAAAAGGGCCGAACGTTGAATATGGGTCGTCATGTGAGCTTCATTTCCACAACTGGGCGGCAAACACCACAAGAATGCCGACGGGCGCCACATAGCGCATCAAAAACAAGGCCAAGGTGAACAACAACGGACTGCGCAACGACAACTCATCACGAACAGCCTCACGGCCCATCACCCAACCTGCAAACACCACGAAGCACAAACCGCCAAGAGGCAACATGATCCGCGAGGTGAAAAAATCGATCACACCAAAGAAATCCAGACCGCCGGCCGCGCCCCATCGATAGAGATGAAAAACGCCGCCTTCGTTCACGAAAAACTTGGCCTGCTGCCAGATATTGAAGGAGAACACCGTCCCCAATCCCACGAACCAGCAACTGAACGCCAACCAGAACGTCACCCAGCCGCGGCGGATTTTAGTCCTCTCGACGAGATAAGCCACCATCGGTTCCAACAAGGAAATGGCCGAGCTCCAAGCAGCAATCGCCACCAGGATAAAGAACACTACGCCCATAAGCTGGCCGAACGCCACATTGCCGAAGGCGAACGGCAAGCTGATGAACATCAAGCCTGGCCCCTCACTGGGGTTCAGCCCGGCAGCGAACACAATGGGGAACAAGGCCATTCCCGCCACCAGGGAAACAAAGGTGTCCAGCAGCGCCACCCCCACCACAGTGCCGGACAGCGACGAATGCTTCGGCATATAGGCGCCGTAGATCATGATCGAGCCGACACCAACACTGAGGGAAAAGAACGCATGCCCCATGGCCGGCAACAGCCCATCCAGTAGTCGGTCCAGGCTGAAGTCGAACATGAAATGCAGGCCCTGCATGAAGTGCCCGGTGGTCATGCTGTAACCCAGCAGCACCAGCAACATCACGAACAGCAGCGGCATCATGACCCGCAAACTGCGCTCCAGCCCCGCCACTACCCCCTTGGCAATCACCCAGGCCGATAGCAGCATGAACAGCGTGTGCCAGAAGGTCAGGCGCCAAGGGTCGGACGTCACGGCAGAGAAATACGCCCCGACCTGGCCCGCCGTCACACCTTGGAAATCCCCTCGCCCCATGTCGATGATGTAGTCCAGGGACCAACCACCCACCACGCTATAAAAGGAAAGAATCAGCAGCGCCGTGATCATTCCGGCGAAAGCGCCCCAAGACCACCTGGCCGAATGCCCAGCCTCCAGGGCGAGCATCTTCAAGGCATTCGCCGGGCTTTGACGGGCGCGGCGGCCAATCAGGGTTTCCGCCAGCATCACCGGCAACCCGATCAGCGCAATGCACGCCAGAAACACCAGGACAAAGGCACCACCACCATAGACGCCGACCATGTAGGGGAATTTCCAGATGCTCCCCAGGCCCACGGCCGAACCAGTTGCAGCGAGTATAAAGACCCAGCGGCTTGCCCAGCCGCCGTGGACAGAGACCCTGTCTGTCGACATCGTTAACGCGCCCAACCGAAAAAAAAGAGCGCGCATTGTCCGGGATTCAATCAACCTGCTCAAGCACGCTGCGTCACCGTAGCCGAGGCGCGCGCAACTCCCTATAATGCCGCCCCTATGGCTAAACAGAAGAAACACCCAACAGGGACCATCGCGCAAAACAAAAAGGCGCGTCACGATTACTTCATCGAACATCGGTTCGAGGCTGGACTGGTCCTGGCCGGCTGGGAAGTAAAGAGTCTGCGGGCGGGCAAGGCGCAACTGGTGGACAGTTACGTGCTGCTCAAGGATGGCGAGGCCTGGCTGTTCGGCAGCCATTTCACCCCGCTGACCACCGCCAGCACCCACGTCATTGCCGACCCGACCCGCACGCGCAAGCTGCTGCTCAACCAGCGCGAGCTGGAGAAGCTGTTCGCCGCCGTGCAGCAGAAGGGTTACGCCTGCGTCTGCCTTTCGCTCTACTGGAGCAAGCACCTGGTCAAGTGTGAAATTGCACTGGGCAAGGGCAAGAAGGAATACGACAAGCGTCATACCGAACGCGAGCGCGATTCCGATCGTGAGTTGCAGCGTGCGGTGCGGACCAAGGGCAAGGAAGACTGATCTTCCTGCCTTGAAGTCGCTTTCGCCGGCAAGCCGGCTCCTACAACACCCAGGTAGGAGTCGGCTTGCCGGCGATTTGCATTACATGCCCTTGCGCCGTTCGGCCCGGGCCACTCGCTGCACTTCCTGACGCACTTCCTCGAGCACTTCCTGCACATAGAGAATGTGCCGGCTGGAAATCTCCCGCGCCTCTTCGGCACGCCCTTCGATAATCGCCAGGTACAGGTCGCGATGCTGACTGATCAGCATGTCGCGGGTTTCCGTGCGCTGTTTGTACATGCCACCGATGTTGGTCACCACGTTGCGCTTGAGCAAGTCGAACAAGCCGCGAATGGTGTGCAGCAACACCGCGTTATGGCTGGCCTCGGCAATCGCCAGGTGGAACTTGGCATCGGCCGCGCCTTCCTCGGTACGGCTGACATCATCGGCCCGGGAGTAGCAATCCTGCAGCTCCTCGAAGGCTTGAGTCAGCCGCTCGCGATCCACCGCCGTCGCCCGCAACGCCGCGTAATAAGCGCAGGACGCTTCCAGGGTGTGGCGAAACTCCAGCAGGTCGCGCTGAGCATCCGTGTTGTTTTCCAGCAGGTGCAGCAGCGGGTCGCTGAAGGTCGAGCCCAGTGATTCCACCACATAGTTGCCACCGCCCTGACGACTGATCAGCAAGCCCTTGGCCGTGAGCTTCTGGATCGCCTCGCGCAGTGATGGGCGGGACACACCAAACTGCTCCGCCAGTGCACGCTCGGCCGGCAGCCGCTCACCGGCCTTCAAGGTGCCTTCGAGAATCATCCCTTCCAGGCGCTCGACAATATCGTCGGACAAACGGCGCTGGCGTATCTGATCAAACCCCATAACTCACTCTCCACCCTCCCGACCCTTCGCCGGGGGGCTCTATTCTGGCCTATTCACAGCGTGCCAACACCTGGCAGAACGCAGCCATTTGTACCCATCAGATGGCCGCCATATAGCGCATTCGACAAAAGTTTCAGGGCGGCAAATTGACACACCGTGCACAAGGCTTTTACCCTAGCCAACAGCGATTGTAAATTGGTCTTACCAATTAACCAAGACGCTAGCAGTGCCTGACCAACAACAATTAGGGGCCACCCCATTATGCAAACCTGGCAACAGCTCTATAGCCCGCTTGGCAGCCTCGGCCTGTCCGCCCTCGCCGCCGTTATCCCGATCGTGTTCTTCTTCCTGGCTCTGGCCGTGTTCCGCCTCAAAGGACACGTCGCCGGGAGTATCACCCTGGCCTTGTCGATCCTGGTGGCGATCTTCGCCTTCAAGATGCCCGCCGACATGGCCTTCGCTGCCGCTGGCTATGGATTTGCCTACGGTCTGTGGCCCATCGCCTGGATCATTGTCGCCGCCGTGTTCCTCTACAAACTGACCGTGAAGAGCGGCCAGTTTGAAATCATCCGCAGCTCGGTGCTGTCGATCACCGACGACCAGCGCCTGCAGGTGCTGCTGATCGGCTTCTGCTTCGGCGCCTTCCTCGAAGGCGCGGCCGGCTTCGGCGCACCCGTGGCGATTACCGCCGCCCTGCTGGTGGGCCTGGGTTTCAACCCGCTGTACGCCGCCGGTCTGTGCCTGATCGCCAACACCGCGCCCGTGGCCTTCGGCGCCCTGGGGATTCCGATCATCGTCGCCGGCCAGGTGACCGGCATCGACGCCTTCAAGATCGGCGCCATGACCGGCCGCCAACTGCCGCTGCTGTCGCTGTTCGTGCCGTTCTGGCTGGTGTTCATGATGGACGGCCTGCGCGGCGTCAAGGAAACCTGGCCCGCCGCCCTGGTCGCCGGCCTGAGCTTTGCCGTGACCCAGTACTTCACCTCGAACTTCATCGGCCCGGAACTGCCGGACATCACCTCGGCCCTGGCCAGCCTGATCTCCCTGACCCTGTTCCTGAAGATCTGGCAGCCCAAGCGCACCGCTGGCGCGCAGATCGCCGGTGCCACCTCCAGCGCGGCCGTGACCGCCAGCGCCGGCGGCTTCGGTCAGCCCCGCAGCACCGTCGCTTCGCCCTACAGCCTGGGGCAGATCTTCAAGGCCTGGTCGCCGTTCCTGATTCTCACCGTGCTGGTGACCATCTGGACCCTCAAGCCCTTCAAGGCGATGTTCGCCGCCGGCGGCTCGATGTACGGCTGGGTATTCAACTTCGCCATCCCGCACCTGGATCAGCTGGTGATCAAGATGGCGCCGATCGTGACCACGCCGACCGCCATTCCGGCGGTGTTCAAGCTCGACCCGATCTCCGCCACCGGCACGGCGATTTTCTTCTCCGCGCTGATCTCCATGCTGGTGCTGAAGATCGACATCAAAACTGGTCTGACCACTTTAAAAGAGACCTTCTACGAGCTGCGCTGGCCGATCCTGTCCATCGGCATGGTGCTGGCGTTCGCCTTCGTCACCAACTACTCGGGCATGTCCTCGACCATGGCCCTGGTCCTGGCGGCCACCGGTGCGGCATTCCCGTTCTTCTCGCCGTTCCTGGGCTGGCTCGGGGTGTTCCTCACCGGTTCCGATACCTCGTCCAATGCCCTGTTCAGCTCGCTGCAGGCCACCACCGCGCACCAGATCGGGGTCAATGACACCCTGCTGGTGGCGGCCAACACCAGCGGCGGCGTGACCGGCAAGATGATCTCGCCACAATCGATCGCCGTGGCCTGCGCCGCCACCGGCCTGGTGGGCAAGGAATCGGACCTGTTCCGCTTCACCCTCAAGCACAGCCTGTTCTTTGCCACTATTGTCGGCCTGATCACCCTGGCCCAGGCCTACTGGTTCACCGGCATGCTGGTGCACTAAGCGACACCGAAAGAACCGACGCCGCCCTCACCCGCGGCGTCCGCATTCACCACCCGGTCTGCAAGGCTGCTGAAAGCTTGCTGGTTTATCTTTCAGCCGCCGCAACGGACGAATAACCGGGACCACCCGGAGACACGCCTGATGAGCGAGCTTTTCTACAACGCCGTGCCCAATGCGACCCGCGTCGCACCGCCGCTGGCCGAACCCCGGCAGTATCCCAGCGCGAAACCTGCGCGGGTCTACCTGTTCGGCACCTGTGTGGTCGACCTGTTCTATCCCGAAGCCGGGATGGATGCGATTCACCTGCTGGAGCGCGAAGGCATTCGCGTGGACTACCCGCAAGGGCAAAGCTGCTGCGGACAGCCGGCCTACACCTCGGGCTACACCGAGCAGGCGCGCACCGTGGCCCGCTCGCAACTGGCGCTGTTTGCCGGCGACTATCCGGTGGTGGTGCCGTCAGGCTCCTGCGCGGGCATGATCCGCGAGCACTAC
Organism: Pseudomonas sp. TKO26; assembly: GCF_003225665.1. NCBI lineage: Bacteria > Pseudomonadati > Pseudomonadota > Gammaproteobacteria > Pseudomonadales > Pseudomonadaceae > Pseudomonas > Pseudomonas sp. TKO26. Next base: position 122,810 of record NZ_QKLN01000002.1, on the reverse strand, counting down.
GCGGACTTGTTCAAGGACGAGCCCGAAACCCTGAAACAAGTGCAGGCGCTGGCCGCCCGCACCTACGAACTGGCCGAGTTCCTGCTGCACGTGTGCAAGGTGCAACTCAAGGACAGCGGCGCGCCGATCAAGGTGGCGCTGCACACCTCCTGCTCGGCCCGCCGGGAAATGAACACCCACCTGCACGGCCGTGAGTTGCTGTCACAGCTGAGCAATGTGGAACGGGTAGAACACAGCCACGAAAGCGAATGCTGTGGCTTTGGCGGGACTTTCAGCGTCCGAATGCCGGACATCTCCGGCGCCATGGTCGCGGACAAGACCCGGGCGCTGAAGGAATCCGGCGCGCATCAGGTACTGAGTGCCGACTGCGGCTGCCTGATGAACATCAACGGCGCCCTGGAAAAGCAACACGAGGCATTGCGCGGCCAGCACCTGGCGAGCTTCCTCTGGCAACGTACCGGAGGTGCACAATGAGCACCCCCGAGCTGATTCCGACCACGACGCTGTCGGACGATTTTCGCACCCGGGCCCACCAGGCACTGGGTGACCAACAACTGCGAAACAACTTTCGCAGTGCCATGGATTCACTCATGGCCAAGCGTGCGGCCTCGTTCAGTGATGCCCACGAAAGAGAACACCTGCGCGCCCTGGGCAACGCGATTCGCGCCCGGGCGTTGTCCAAGCTGCCCGACCTGCTCGAGCGCCTGGAACAGAACCTGACCCGCAACGGTGTGACTGTGCACTGGGCGGAAACGGTGGACGAAGCCAATGGCATCGTCCTCTCGATCATCCGCGCTCACGAGGCGCGGCAAGTGATCAAGGGCAAATCGATGGTCAGCGAAGAGATGGAAATGAACCATGTCCTCGCTGAACAAGGCATTGAATGCCTTGAGTCGGACATGGGCGAGTTCATCGTCCAGCTCGACCACGAGAAGCCTTCACACATCATTATGCCGGCGATCCACAAGAATGCCGGTCAGGTCGCGTCCTTGTTCCACGACAAACTCGGCGTGGAGTACACCAAGGACGTTGACCAACTCATTCAGATCGGTCGCAAGGTGTTGCGGCAGAAATTCTTCGAAGCCGATATCGGTGTCTCCGGCGTCAACTTCGCCGTGGCCGAGACCGGCACCCTGCTGCTGGTGGAAAACGAAGGCAACGGGCGCATGTCCACCACTGTGCCGCCAGTGCACATTGCCGTCACCGGGATCGAGAAAGTCGTCGAGAACCTGCGCGACGTGGTGCCGCTGCTGTCACTGCTGACCCGCTCGGCCCTCGGCCAGCCCATCACCACCTACGTCAACATGATCTCCGGCCCGCGCAAAGCGCATGAGCTGGACGGCCCCCAGGAAGTGCACCTGGTGCTGCTGGACAACGGCCGCAGCCAGGCCTTTGCCGACAGTGAACTGCGCCAGACCCTGAACTGCATCCGCTGCGGCGCCTGCATGAACCACTGCCCTGTCTACACCCGGATCGGCGGCCACACCTACGGCGAGGTCTACCCGGGACCGATCGGCAAGATCATCACCCCGCACATGGTTGGCCTGGCCAAGGTCCCGGATCACCCCAGCGCCTCGTCGCTGTGCGGTGCCTGTGGCGAAGTCTGCCCGGTGAAGATCCCGATCCCGGCGCTGCTGCGACGCCTGCGGGAAGAGAACGTCAAGGCTCCGGACAGCCCGCATCAAGTGATGCGCGGCCAGGGCAGCAAGTACTCGCGCAAGGAGCGTTTGATCTGGAACGCCTGGGCCCGCCTCAACAGCTCGCCGACCCTGTACCGCCTGTTCAGCCTGGCCGCCACCCGGCTACGCGCCCTGACCCCGAGCAAGGTCGGCCCCTGGACGCAGAACCACAGCGCGCCAAAACCCGCCGCCCGGTCGCTGCATGATCTGGCCCGTGAGCACCTGGACAAGCAGGGAGACCGCTGATGAGCGCGAAACACAAGATCCTCGCCAAGCTGCGCAACAGCCTGACCGGCACCACGCCGATTGTGGATAACTTCGACGAGGCGCTGGTCACCGAGCCTTACAGCTACACGGCGGAACAACGCATCCCGCAGCTGCGCAAACAGATGGAAGCGGTGCACACCGAAATCCACCTGAGCACCGGCGCCGATTACCCAGAGTTGCTCGCCCGCCTGCTGCAGGAGCGCCAGCTGCCCAGCCTGCTGATCGCCCCGAGCACGCCCCACGGCCAGCGGGTTACCCAGCACTGGGCCGAGCACCCGCAATTGCCGGCGCTCAAGGCCTACGACCGGCCGGTGGAAGAGTGGAAAGCCGAGCTGTTCAACGACACCCCGGCCAGCCTCACCGGCACCCTGGGCGCGATCGCCGCCACCGGCAGCCTGATCCTCTGGCCGACCCGGGAAGAACCGCGGCTGATGAGCCTGGTGCCGCCGGTGCATTTCGCCCTGCTCAAGGCCAGCGAGATCCGCGACAACTTCTATCAGGTGCAGCAACAGATGAACTGGGCCGCCGGCATGCCGACCAACGCGCTGCTGGTATCCGGCCCGTCGAAGACAGCTGATATCGAACAAGTCCTGGCTTACGGCGCCCACGGCCCGAAAGACCTGGTGGTGCTGATCCTGGAGGACCAATGAGCCTGCCAGCTGCTTTTCTGCGTGATGCCCAGCAACTGATTCCCCAGGAGCGGCGCTTCGACGATCCGCTCTCGACCCTGGCCTTCGGCACCGACGCCAGCTTCTACCGACTGATCCCCAAGCTGGTGATCCGCGTCGAGTCCGAAGATGAAGTGGTGGCCCTGCTCCAACTGGCCCAGCGCGACCGAGTGCCGGTGACCTTCCGCGCCGCCGGCACCAGCCTGTCCGGGCAGGCCATCAGCGACTCGGTGCTGATCGTTCTGGGGGATAACTGGAACGGCAAGGAAATTCGCCACCAGGGTTCGCAGATCCGCCTGCAACCCGGAGTGATCGGCGCTCAGGCCAATGCCTGGCTGGCGCCGTTCGGGCGCAAGATCGGCCCTGACCCGGCCTCGATCAACGCCTGCAAGATCGGCGGCATCGTCGCCAACAACGCCAGCGGCATGTGCTGCGGCACCGCGCAGAACACCTATCACACCCTGGCCGGCATCCGCCTGGTGCTGGCCGATGGCACCCGGCTGGACACCGAGGATGCCGCCAGCGTCGCGGCCTTCCGCGCCAGCCATGGCCCGCTGCTGGAGCGCCTGGCGGAACTGGGTCGTAGCACCCGCGCCAACAGCGAACTGGCGGCGAAGATCCGCCACAAATACCGGCTGAAAAACACCACCGGCCTGTCCCTCAATGCCCTGGTGGATTTCGACGAACCGCTGGATATCCTCAGCCACCTGCTGGTGGGTTCCGAGGGCACCCTGGGCTTTATCAGCGCGGTGACCTACGACACGGTGGTCGACCACCCGCACAAGGCCTCGGCGCTGATCGTCTTCCCCGATGTGGAAACCTGCTGCAACGCGGTGACCGTGCTCAAGAACCAGCCGGTGTCGGCGGTGGAACTGCTGGACCGCCGCAGCCTGCGTTCGGTGCAGGACAAGCCCGGCATGCCGGCCTTCGTCCAACAACTCTCGGCCAATGCCTGTGCACTGCTGATCGAATCCCGTGCCGCGTCCTTGTCGCTGCTGCACGAGCAACTGGCGCAGATCATGAATTCCCTGGCCGCCTTCCCGGTGGAAAAACAGGTGGACTTCACCGAAGACCCGCAGGAAAACGCCAAGCTCTGGGCGATCCGCAAGGACACCTTCCCGGCGGTGGGCGCGGTGCGCAAGACCGGCACCACGGTGATCATCGAAGACGTGACCTTCCCCGTGGAACAGCTGGCCATCGGCGTCAACCGCCTGATCGAGCTGTTCGACAAGCACCACTACGACGAAGCGATCCTGTTCGGCCACGCCCTGGAGGGCAACCTGCACTTCGTCTTCACCCAGGGCTTCAACAGCAGCGATGAAGTGAACCGCTACCAGGCGTTCATGGACGATGTGGCGCAACTGGTGGCGGTGGAATTCGGCGGCTCGCTGAAGGCCGAACACGGCACCGGACGCAACATGGCGCCCTTCGTCGAGCTGGAATGGGGCAGCGACGCCTACCAGCTGATGTGGCAGCTCAAGCGCCTGTTGGACCCCAACGGCATCCTCAACCCGGACGTGGTACTCAGCGAAGACCCGCAGATCCACCTGAAGAATCTCAAGCCGCTGCCGGCGGCCGACGAGATTGTGGATAAGTGCATCGAGTGCGGTTTCTGCGAGCCAGTGTGTCCGTCCAAGGGACTGACCCTGAGCCCGCGCCAGCGCATCGTCATCTGGCGCGACATCCAGGCACGCAAACGCGCCGGCATCGACACCTCCGAGCTGGAAGCGGCCTATCAGTACCAGGGCATCGACACCTGCGCCGCCACCGGCCTGTGCGCCCAGCGCTGCCCGGTGGGCATCAACACCGGTGAGCTGGTGAAGAAACTGCGCAGCGAGCACGCCACTCACAGCGGCACCGCCGACTGGCTCAGTTCGCACTTCGCCAGCACCTTGCAGGGCGCCCGCCTCACCCTGCACGTGGCCAATGGCGCACGCATGCTCTTGGGCGCGCCGCGCCTGAGCAAGCTGTCGGCGAGCCTGACGCGCCTGTCCAAAGGCCGGGTGCCGCAGTGGAACAACGCCATGCCGCAGCCAGAAAAGGTCATCCGTTTCAGCCCGGCGGTAAGCGATGCACGCCCTCGGGTGGTGTACCTGGCGGCCTGCGTGTCCCGCGTTATGGGGCCCGCGGCAGGCGACCAGGAACAAAGCTCACTCTACGAAAAAACCCGCGGCCTGCTGGAAAAGGCCGGCTATCAGGTAGTACTGCCGGACAACCTGGACAACCTCTGCTGCGGCCAGCCCTTCGCTTCCAAGGGCTACACCACCCAGGCCGAAGACAAGCGCCAGGAACTGATCGGCGCCCTGCTCCACGCCAGCCGTGGCGGCCTCGACCCGATCTACTGCGACACCAGCCCCTGCACCCTGCGCCTGGTGCAAGACCTGGGGGACGTGCGCCTGGACCTCTATGACCCGGTGCGCTTCATCCGCACCCACCTGCTGGAGCGCCTGGAATTCACCCCTCAGGAAGCGCCGATCGCCGTGCACGTCACCTGCAGCACCCAGCACCTGGGCGAAAGCCAGGCGCTGATCGAACTGGCCCGACGCTGCAGCAAACAGGTGGTGATTCCCGAAGGCATCCACTGCTGCGGCTTCGCCGGCGACAAGGGCTTCACCACGCCCGAGCTCAATGCCCACTCCCTGCGCAGCCTCAAGGACGCGGTGCAATATTGCAGCGAAGGCATCTCCACCAGCCGCACCTGTGAAATCGGCCTCAGCCAGCATGGCGGGATCGACTATCACGGGCTGGTGTACCTGGTGGACCGGGTGACCCGGGCCAAGACAGTCTGACCTAAGGGACGGCTTAACAAGGGGCGGATTCGCCCCTTTTTTGTGCCTGCTTGAACGCGATAACGGCGGCTGCGTTTGATCGCAAAAAAAACCGAACCCCGGCAGCCGATCAGGGTCCATTTTTCAGGCCCGCACTCAAAGGGCTTAGCCCCACTCGGCCGCCCGTCCTGTTGACCGGCAGCACCGAGCCCCTGCAATCAAGGAGATCACCATGAAGCGTTCCGCACTGGCTGGACTGTTCATTACCGTCGCGATGCTGGCCTCCCCGGTGTTTGCCGCCGGGCAAGAGGACCTGTGCCAGATCAACCTGCAAAAAATCAGAGACGCCAAGGTCAGCACCGAAGCCATGAGCTCGGACCTGAGCAGCGACATTCACGCCACGGTGCAGCAAGCCACCGCCGAGCACGCCAAAGGCACCGAGCAAGGCACCAAGAACTGCATCTCCCTGACCACCCAGGCGCTACAGCGCTTGCAGAACAACACCAAGGGCGATCAGTAGGCCGTTGCATTGGCCAACCTTCGGGTTGGCCTTCTGCGCTCGCTTAGCGTAGAATCCGTCCACCTGTTGGTAATGCACAACAGGTTCGGGGCCGTTTAGGATTCGACGCTGGTTGCGAAACTTTAGGTGCATGCCGAGTTGGTAACAGAACTCGTAAATCCACTGTTGCAACTTCCTATAGTTGCCAATGACGAAACCTACGGGGATTACGCTCTCGCTGCGTAAGCAGCCTTAGCCCTTCCCCCCTGGTACCTTCGGGTCCAGCAATCATCAGGGGATGTCTGTAAACCCAAAATGATTGTCATATAGAACAGAATCGCCGTGCAGTACGTTGTGGACGAAGCGGCTAAAACTTACACAACTCGCCCAAAGCACCCTGCCCGTCGGGTCGCTGAGGGTTAACTCAATAGACACGGCTAAGCATGTAGTACCGACAGCGGAGTACTGGCGGACGGGGGTTCAAATCCCCCCGGCTCCACCAACTCAACAAGAAAAGACGTCCTTGGACGTCTTTTTTTGTGCCTGAGATCCAGAAAATACGGGGCTTTTAGCGCTACAGCCATCAATTGGCGTCTATGTGCGTATACACTTTCGTGTATTCCAAGCTCTCATCTGATAATTTTTTGGAATATACCATCAGTGCCCAAGCCACGCGTCTTTCAGAACTCAAAGTCAAAGCCGCCAAGCCTAAAGAAAAGGACTACACGCTGCTTGATTGAATGGCAGGGCCACACCATGACTCGGCCAGCCGAGGCAACAACTACCCGCTGGGCAGATATCAACTTCGACAAGCGAATTTGGACGATCCCAGCGGAGCGCATGAAGAAACGTCGCACGCACATTATCCCGCTCACGGAGCAAGCACTTGCACTACTGGAAACGATCAAATCCTACAGTGAGCACCGGGAGTTCGCTTTCCCTGCAGACCGGAATTCTCGCGCCCATTACAATAGCCAGACCACCAACATGGCGCTGAAGCGCATGGATTTCGAAGGCCGTCAGGTAATAGAGAACCAGCGGGGTGGGATAGTGCGTGACGCGGACTCCATGGATTGTGGTTCGCGCAGGGTGCCAGTTAGCCAGCTTGCACGGTACGAAGCATCACGTCCCTCCCTCTCGCCGTCCTGCGAGGGGGATACGGGACTTTTCAGAAATAAGATGATCGAGCAGCTCAACCAGCCATATCGTTTTGCAAAATTCCACTGTCAGCCAAATGCGGGAACCAAGTGTCTAGAACATAGCGTGCGACACTGGAGTCAGCCCAGAAAAGCTCCTTACTAAGTCTCTACCTCTGGCTGGCAGCAGGCCGGTGATCAAGTCATCTTCTGCAGCCGTCCGATGGGCAAGTAAATCTTTCACCAAACGCCAGGGTATTTATTGCCCTCTAGCAGCGCATACACAGCATTATGTCTAACGAATTTTCACCATAGTCCTAGCCCCTGATAACGCAGCCGTTTCGCCATCAACTCGACAGAATTATTGGTTATGCGTAATGCGTGCTTCAAATACCCCACTGCGGCTGGGTAGTCACGCATTTGTTCACAAACCTGGATCAAGCGAATTAAAACGTGAGGCTTACTTGGGCACTTTCTATTGATTCTCTCAAGCGCTTCGCGTGCCTCGGAAAAGTTAGCATCCAAGCCAAATAAGGTCGCACATAAAAAATCAAGCTCTAACGATTCTCCATCCTGTCTCTCGGCATCTTGAATGAGATCTTTCGCAAAATTTGTTTTACGAAGCGTCAGGAATGCCTTAATGCCAAGCAACCGGATCAGCTTTTGATCGTCGTCATGCAAGTCGCCCTTGTACTCTCGATGGAATACTTCTTCAAACTCGAAAAGCCTGTTTGCGCGATAGAGGGCATTAAGCTGTTGCAGCAACGCAGCGGAATCGTGGGTACGGGCGAACTCCTCTTCCGCAACTCTTGCCGCCTTTAGGTAGTCTTTTGTCTCCAGAGACTCGACAACTGCCGTCGACCAATCAACCGAAGCCTGCCCGCCAAATGGCGTTATGGAATACTGAGGCGCGTCTAATTGTTGCTGCCTCGCCAGCTCAAAAGCACTGCGAAGCGAAGCAATATCGTGATATCGAGCGGAGGGGACCCTTTCCATGCACCTAAGGATTAAGGCGTCAACCATGGGTACGATGTTGGCGTTGATTTCGCTGGGGCGCTTAAATGGCGCATGACGACGCACTTGAGATGGCGTGTCGTGAGGGAGCCGTCCCGTTAGCAGTTGGTACAAGAGAACGCCGAGACTGTAGATGTCGCCTCTCAGCAAGTCATCAAAAGTCCCCTTACGTGAAACACTGTCGGAAAACTCTGGCGCAGCGTACAGAACAGTGCCACCGTTCTCTCTAGTTCGAACATAAATTTCTTCGGGCAGCGCGGAGCTCCCGAAGTCAGTCAACTTCACCAAATCTCCCGCACCCACGAGAATATTGTGCGGCTTGATATCGCCGTGTGAGATAGGTGTCGGCAAGGTCGCCAAAAAACCAACAGCGTCGAGCACCTGCTCGTAGATGTCGAACAGGCGCTCAAACGTGCTTCCAAAATTCTGACTTCTCTGCTCAAGCTTTTGGGCAAGACTTTGGCTCGGGAAGTATTCCATTTCGATGAAGAACCATTCGTTCTCCGGTGGAATTCTCCCCATATCGCAAATCCGAACAATATTGGGATGTGGATCTATTGTCAGTAGCTCTTTCCCTTCAGCCAGCAGACGATCATCCTTTGTCAGATCTTTAGGAATCTTCACTGCTACGATGGTACTGTCCGATAGCCTCTCCGCCCGCCATACCCAACCATGACTGCCGTCACCGAGGCATTCAAGCAAGAGATACCTATCCCCTAAGCGCTTATTAGTTCCCGGCAGAAAGTGTGCAGATTTTATGTTCACAACAACCTCTCACAGCGCATCTGTTTGAGAAGCAGCGTTCCACTGCACTCAATCTCAAAAATAAACCGGCTGAAAAGAACTGCTGTATTTCTAAGTGGCGGCACCTGCGCACCAACCGACGATTTGAAACCTTGCCGACATCGCTGTGCAAACACTTCTTTATTTGGCGCGGAGACAACTCCTTTGTTCCACGCCGAAAGGATTAGCACAGAGGGGGCATCACACCATCTCATCGATGCCTCCAATAAATTACAAAGCTTCTCGTCAAGCTTCTTTTGTCCCCGATCGGTACCATCGAACCGTTCAAACTCAATCAAGACATCAGGTGTGCGTTGTGTTCGACTAAACCAAATTGAGTCGGCCCGAATGTCTGCCCCATGCGTCATCGGCACCGGACATTCCGCCACCGCCATAAAGCCAAGCTGAGATCCAAGCTCATTCCAGGCACTGCAACCCAAGCTGTGCACCAATACATCCTCGTCACGAACGCCCCAGCTCGACAGCATGGGATAGCTGCGATCGACAAACTCCAGAGTGGACATTGCAGAACAAATGCGCGCCGGAAGGTCAGTCACCAAAGCTCCCCCAAACGCGCAGCACTTCAGGCGACTCACCACCGTGTATGAGTGCCTTGCCACCAACTTTAACTAGTAACGATGCCGGAATAGATCGACCACAGACCAAGGCCTCACCCGTTGATAAGTTTGGCAACTCATCCAGGTCGGCCTTACTTACCATGTCAGATGCTTTTGCAATAAATCGCTGGTCATCCGGGTTCTTCAGACGCATGGTGATCAAGGTATTGCACTGCGACGTCACGTCAGCATCGAGCTTGGATGGGCGCTGGCTAACGATGGCGAAACCAACACCGAACTTGCGACCTTCGCCGGCAATTTTCTTGATGATTCGATGGCTGACGGCATTTCCACCAGCTGGCGCGAAATTATGTCCTTCCTCATAAACCAGGAAACAAGGGCGTAGAGGATCTGTTTTGCTGGAGGCTGCGCGCAAGATTTCACTGGAAAGCAGTGCGCAGATTACCTGTTTGGCCGTATCACTCAGTCCTTGCAGATCGATCACAACGAGTCGCCCTTGCTTATTCGAAGGACGCCCGATCATTTTGTATATGTCGGTTGGAGCGGACATGGCAGCAGAGTAAAAGCTTTGCGCTTCGTTGAGCACCCGCGACAGCTTCATCGATGTCACAGCGGCACTGCGTCCATTCAATGCTTTGCCTTCTGCCTCGGAAAGGTCATCCCACTCACGCAACTCTTCGATACCATCTCCAAGAAGATGTCGAAGGCGATTGATGTCCCGCGGCTCGGTCTTGTCGGCTGTCCGCCAATAGCGCAACGCAACATCAAGCACCCTCTGTTGAGGTTCGGTCAGCCCGGGCAGAATTTCGGCCACATCATCCATTTCAAAGTGATCGAACTGCAGCGCAAGCTGGACGTTTTTGCCTGCGTACTTGTGTTTGAACGATTCATTTTGTGGCGTGTAAACATGGATGCCTGCTCCGGCTTCCTGCAATCGTTCCAAGGTTTCGCGAATTTTGGGTAGTGCCGCACGATCGCGTCCGTCTTCACTCTCCGCTAGACCTCCCGAGAAATTCAATTGCCCCTTCGCCAGGGCCTTTCCATACTCACCATGCGGATCAAAAACAACTACGGTTCCGTTGTTCAACGCTACCAATCGTTCAATGATGCGGCCAACGGTGTAGGACTTTCCCGATCCCGTCATCGCGAGTACGGCCATATGCTCAGTGACCAGCTTGTTTACGTCTAAAAAGACCGGCACCGTGTTATCGCCGCGCTCATAGCCAACCAGATTACCCAGGTGCAAACTGGTGTGTTCGTTGAACTCGTAGAAGTCGCTTAGAAATTGGAAATCCACCGTTTCAACGGCAGCACCCGGGTCTAGCGGGCGGCGTGGAATTTTTATCTGGCGAGAAATCGGATCGCGATAGCCGACCAGTTCGACGTTTGCGTAGAGGTTCTCGCCTGTGACACTGGCACCGGGAAGCAACTCAAGTTCAGTTACTCCATCACCAAATCCAGCGTTGAACAGCATATTGGTTCGGGAAATCCTGGTGACTCGCCCAAGCACCGGCACCACGCTTTCATCCGCGCGCTCCTGATGCATGATGCGGACAAACTCTCCACGACGAACGGAAAAGGAATCCTGAACCACCATAGTCAGCTGTGCCGCGTCGCCGGTGTTACCGACCAGCTTTCCAAGTACCTTGTGTTTCATGATTCAAACCCCTCATCGAGACCGGATAACCACGTGCTTTCCACGTCGTTACTCCGCAATGCTTCATTTAGCCCCTGCCGGTAGTAAGCAGAGAACTTTTCTAGAATATTGAGTTGCTGCCGACTGAGTAGCTGCGGTAGTGGCATGGATTTTTTCTGGCTTTGCATGTCCAGAATCATCAGTCGAGATGCCACGGTATCTAACAAGGCGGAATCCCAGTCCGACTCTTCGCCGGCCAATTGAGCCATCTTTATTTGACTTACACGCGCACTGCGGAAGTGAAAGCCGATAACGCCTTGGCTTACTTCACTAGCAGGTTCCATTCGGGAGCGATTTTCAGTCATCCGAAAAGCAATAGTTCGGGTGAAGTTGCCCAATATTCCATTGATAAAACGCGTATCACCAATGCCGCTCAGTCGAGCCTCTAGGCCTTCGAGCATGGCTGCCGATTCCGGTGCAAAACCATCATTGATCAAAATGTGCTTGCGGCCGTCTTCAGTTCGTAAGTCCTGACGAGCGATACTGACAATGGCAGAGAATCGCTCAGCCAGAATGCTAACGAGCACAGGACCTTCCGGATTCCATGGAAATAAAGCTTTCCGGTTTTTCTGCCAAAATTGTTCAATTACATCTCTGGTCTTTTCAAACTCGGCCCAGTGTCGTGCATTCCGCTTCAGAGGCACCATTTCCCGGTCAATGAACAACGGGGTGTCGATCAAAATCAAGTTGGCAGCACCACCCTGTTTTAACAGTCGCTCGACAAGGGAATAGCAGTGCCTCATCTCCACCAAGTCCAAGCGCTTTCTCTGGGCTTCGAAATCTATGTCGTCTAACTCTGATACTGAATCGGACCCAGCTGTGCCAATCTTATTGTCCTGAATGGTGAGATCTGTCCGCACAGCTGCGGATGCGTAGATAAAGCCCCCCAGAGCACGGTGAATGCATGAGTGACTCGCAATGCCTGAAACCGTGAGGTTGACGACAGCTGGCCGCTTGACACCCTTAATTAAGCCGGAATCCCGAAATATGGGGGCCACATGTTCAATATCACGAATTTGTTTGAGCAAACGCCCAGCACTGCCCGGTAATCCCAGCTGACTATCAATAGCCAATGCTTGCGCAAGAGTTTTTGCTTTCATTGGCTAGGCCTCATTTCTCAAGCTTTCGGCAAATGCCCAGTATCTACACCCCATCAGATAGACTAATCCCTGCTCAGTTAATCCATGTTCATTGATCAGCCCGGCATTTCTAAGGCGAACCATGCTTTCCGGCAAATCGAAGCTGGCCAAGTTCAACAGCGGCACGGCATATGTCTTCAACCTGCTTAGCATGCCCTCGGCTGTCGCGACATTGAATCCGTAGCAGCACACCAGCACTGTGAAATCCTCCGGGCGTATCGCATCATTTTCTTGGGGCTTTATTTCTTCGGTACTAACAGAGGGCAACCCACAATGCCGCTCAATATTGGTCAGAAATTCATGAACCAACGATGCCTGATCCAACAAACTGATGGACCAAAGCGGTAGCGTTGTGACAGCGATCAGGCCGCTATTGGAGTGCGCCTTCCAATAGCGTGTATGGTCGGTCAGTTCCCCCGGCGTCATTCCCCCTGTACAGGCGCCATCTATCCCACGCAGATTGAACGCCACCTCGCCCTCTAGCATGCTCGCAAGCGATGCCTGTTTGGCTGCTAGTGAATTGGACTGGGCCAACACAACCATCCAGTCCAGAAAATGAAAAATACTCCCTTCCTGGTATGGCGGCAGCAACAGCAGTGAACAACCGGGTTGGCGTACCCAGGCAGCACATTCCTCCTGAGTCTCTCTCGAGGCTTGCAAAGCTTCGCCTGTCATCAACACAAAACCGGTCTTCGGCAAGCCAAGCTGAGACGACTGGGAGATTCCCAGCAAGCTGGCCAAGAAACGCCCTCTGCGGTGTGCCTGCAATTCCGGAGTCAAATAAAGCTTCACGCATCCCCCCCGAAATAGAGCTTCATTTTCAGGATGCCCTTGGCCACCAAAGCCTCTTGAGCGGGTTGCGACAGTACTGGGCTTTTGCCCTCAGCTATCGCCTTCGCCAAATCTTGCCAGCTCGCGAAGTCAAGGCCTGTCCCGCTTAACAACTGAGTCGCTTTGGTTTCCCACTGCGTTTGCTGCACATCTATCGTCACATGCAGGTCATGCAAGGTGAGTGGAGATACGCTACTTAGGCTAATTGCCGCTGGCGCAGCTTCGCTGCAAGCACTGAACAGTGGCATCAGCACTGGAAGGTAGCGCTCATTGGTCTGACTCACCAAGGTTTCGCGATGCGACAGGATGGTGTTTTCAACCTTGCTGATGGCGCCACCAACGCTGTGCAACTGAGAGTGAATGGGGTTGAGCAAACGGTCAGGGATGTCGCGGATGGCACTGAACTGCCCCTTGCGTGCTTGCTCGCGAAACTTTTCACGCTCGTTCTTGGCCAAGTCAGCCAAGTCCTCAAACGCATCGCCAATCAACACCAGTTTTTGAGCGAGCGTTGCTAGCTCTTGTCCGTGTTCTGGCGCCGAGTAATCCGCTGGCATGGGCTCCAAAACGCGTGCGGCCTCTGCACATCGTGTTTGCAACTCCGCGAGGTACTCTGTGATCTCAATAAATTTTTTCTTGCCCGCTCGATAGCTACTGGCAATGCAGCCAAGGTTATCGGCCAGCCCCAAAGCCGTTCCATTCTCGATATTGACGCCCGCTTCCTCGGCGAGCAGACGCAGGCGGTCCGCCGCCTTGTCCAATTGAAGTGAGCGCAGGTAATGCAGCAAAGTGTCTGAACTAGCAGTACCCTCTGCCGCCGCAGTGCCGCTGGCGTTGTGTTGCTGCAAAGCCCCATCAAGAATGTTGGTCACCGTCTGTAGCGACAGGGTGAACAAGCTACGCGGGAACAAAGCCAGACTCTTTGCATCAGCTTCGATGTCGGTGATCAGATGATCGATGCCTTGCTTGATTTGAGTTGCCGCCTTCTCCACGTAATCTGCAAACAGCCGCGCCTGTTCGATGCGCTGATAGAGCGATTGGCTCTTATCGTCAAGGCGCAGGGTATTGATATTGCCCAAGGTGATATCAGGCACGCGCTCCGGTTTAACGCCCGCAACGCGCTGCAGCACTTCAAAGCGCCCGGCAAGCAGAGTGGGCATCTTGCGAGCAATAGCAGACAAATCATCGGTGCCTTGCAAAGCGAGCGCTTCTTCGCCGACCTTCAGCACCTCAAAGGCGGAGCGGGCCGCTTTGAGCAATTCGTGCGCTTCCACAGTTTCAGTGCCGATGGGTGACTTGCCCAAGGGTGCGAAGAGCCCAGGGATACGGTCATAGCCGAAAACACGCTCCAACTTGGCAACCACAGCCTTGTAGCCGTCGGCACCGTTGCCGTTAAACCAGTTCTGCGCCTCGTTGATGGCGTTATCCAATTTGGCCCTTGGCAGGCTTTGCCATTTGGCTATAGCAGCCGTGGCATCTTGCAGTTGCAACAAACTCAACTCCCCACACCACCACATCCAGTCATCGAACACGTTCTTGACTGTCGCACTAGTGTGTTGCAAGCAGCCCCAGTACCAGTCTCGCCTGGCCTTTTCCAGCGTCCACTCCTGCTTGATGGCCGGGTTCGCTATACGCGCCAAGAAGAAGGGCAACAATGCTTGTGCCTGCTGCGGGTTCGCTAAGTCGGCAAATAAGCCGGCATGCTCTTCCCTAGTAAAACCCAAGCTAAGCAACTTGCTTGGTAAGACCAAGCTTTGCATCAGCGATGCAACCTCTGCGGCGTCGATGCCGTGCCTGGCTTCCAAATCATCCAGACCGGAAAGGCTGGGCTCCTTGAACACAAACAAGGTCCAGGCCTGCAGCAGCAGATCGCGGTCCTGCGTGCTGATCTTGCCGGCAGGCTTGAGCGGCCAAGCAATCAAGCCGCGCTCATTCAAGCGGGCACGCCATTGATGGATCGCTTGATAGGCAAAGTCACGTAGAGCGTTGAGCTTGTTCTTGAACTTGCTGGTCAGTCGCGACTCATCCAGTACCAAGCCCTTGCACTGCTCGGGCAACAGGCCGATGCGCTCCAACTGGTCCACTTCGCTAGGGTTCAGGTAATAGAGCAATAGATCGTCTTTGAGCTCTTCTTCTACATCGCCCCGGTTGTACTGCTCCATCAAGTGGGTGGAAGCAGTGAAAGCCATTACCGGGAAGCGCCCTTCATCAGTACCGCGCGTTGCCGCCAATTGCTGCAGCCGGTCCAGCTCCTCACGGTTGTTCACCCAGGCAAACCACGCCAGATTGTCCGGGTGCAGCTTCAACCCCTCGCAATACAACAAGCCACCACGCTGGCCTGCGCCTTGCCCACGTGGGCTGGTTTGAATGTGCAGATTCTCTTTGTTGGAGAGACCCGTCTGTGCGTACTGCCAATTCTTGTCCAGCAAACGCATTAAACCCATCAGGCGTGCCGTCCAGCGCAGGCCCGGGTTGTGGCCGCTGGCCTGCAAGAAGGTCTTCATCGCAGCTTCGTGCACAGCCGCATCCGCCGGGTCGCGGAAGATCATCGAGTTGTGCTGCTGGTTGCGGTAGCGCAAGTCCAATCGCAGCAACATGGCTACGCTAGGGCCAATATGCGTGGCCTCTTCATTCGGAATGAACTGGTCGCAACCAATCAGCTTTTGCCAAAGGGCATCGGCGGCAAACTCCACGGCCGGGTGGTCGTAGAGCAAACTCAACAGATGCTTGAACTCTCCGCGCGATAGCGGCATCAGCAGCACATCTTTCTCGGCCTCATTGATGGCAAAGGTACGCAGGTTTTGCAGCAAGGCAGTGAGGCTGAGTGCCTGCTCGACAGCGGGGTACAGCCATTCGTCCTTTTCTCGCTTGAACTTGGCCTCTTCCAGCGCCTGGCGGCATTGGAGCGCGTCAAAAGGCATCTTGCGATACAGGCTGGCGACCGGCTCGCCATCCTCATTGGCCAGCTGCAACAGCTCTTTACAGCGCGCAGATGCGGCATCCAGTGATACAGGCAGTTGGCCGTACAGCAACGACTGCGCGATGGCGCGCAGATCGTGATCACCAGTCTTGATGCCCTCGATGGCGTGCTTGTCCAGCACATGCTCAGCGACACGGCCAGAGCTTTCTACTACCGCATCGAACAGCTCGCCCATATCGGTGACTTGCTTACCCACTGCCGCGTACTGAGCCAGCACCGCATCCACATTGGCCATGATCACGTTGAACCAACCAAAGTTGGCTCCGCTCATTGCGTAGGCGGCTTCAACCAGCCCTGTGGGGTAGTCGTGTGCCAACTTGCGCTCGACCTTGAGCTGGGCCACATAGTCAGACACATCGGCAAAGGCATTGTGCTCCAGCTCCACCAGCTCAAAACGGCGCGCGACGGATTGAATCTCCCGCAACTGCTGGCCCAGCAAGGGCGAGCACAAAGCCACATAACGCAGCCAAGGTAGCTTGCGTCGCGGGTCCTCCTCCTTGATGGCTTTGCCAATCAGACGGATGGCTTGGCCATCGAGGCGCTTGGCGTCGTCTTGCTCCAATCCAAAGGTGGCCGCCTCGGCCACGGTTTCCAGCTCATCCAGCACTACCAGCACATAGCCGATGCCAAATTTTTCCAGATAGCTGTAGGCAGCCTGCACCAGGCGCACGACTAAGCCCTCTTCTTCGTAGAGTGCCTCTTCAGAGTGGGCCTGATCCAGCTCTAGGCATTGCGCCAGCTGTTGAGGATCGAAGCCTGTCGGATTCAGACGATGCAGCGCCTGCTCGGCAATTTTGCTTTGAATCGAACCATCAAACTTGCCGGTCGCCAGCGGCAGCAGCGCCCTGTAAAGCCCAAAGCCAAACCAGTTGTCCGAGTTCTGGTAGTCAGAGGCGACTTGGGAGTATCGGATGTACAGCGCCAGGTACTTATCTTGCGTAGCCTGATCAAACAGCTTTTTATCTTCCAGCTGCGCACCGTCTTCGCGTACAAACCAGCCTTTGGAACAATCGTTGATCTGGGCTATCAGCTCATGCCCCAGACGCGATTTACCGCGCCCCCATTCCGCCTCGACCGCAAACACATGGGCAAAGTTGTCCGCCTCCTGATCCACCGTGTGGATGAAGGTGCGATAGCGTTTGAAGAAACGACTCTGGCCAACCAAGGGATCACGCGGCGGATAATCGGAAACACCGGTGGCTGCCCAGCTATGGAGACGGGCCAGGTCGACCATATCGGCGTCGGTAAGCTGATCGTTCTTATTCATGCAGTAGGTTCCCCCTGAACCACATACGCCGCCTCCGGTTCGCGGACGGAACGGTATTGATAGACTTTCTTGTAGTCCTGATACAGTGCCTCGGCAGCCAAGCGTGCGGCCTGCCACAGCAACTTGCCGGTGCGGTTGAACACCCGGCTCGCGGGCAGGCTGTAGCACTGATCAGAAAACTGCGGATGAATCTGGAACTGGCCTAGTTGGTTACTGGCACCGTCCTGATAACGCCAGACCGCGTGCTTGAGCAACAAGCCCACCAGAGGTGACAGTTGCGCATTCAATTCGGAAGCCGCGGGCTGCTGCGGAAAGCAGGCCACACCCAGCCTTGCCAGCATGCCCAACAGCAGGTCGGCCAGCGTGCCACAGCGCACCTCGTCGCCCTCAGTGCCAATCACTGTGACGGCAATTTCAGCAGGCGCAAAAGCGTTCTGACCTGCAGGCA
Source organism: Pseudomonas sp. TKO26 (assembly GCF_003225665.1). Taxonomy (NCBI): domain Bacteria; kingdom Pseudomonadati; phylum Pseudomonadota; class Gammaproteobacteria; order Pseudomonadales; family Pseudomonadaceae; genus Pseudomonas; species Pseudomonas sp. TKO26. The sequence continues at coordinate 105,060 of NZ_QKLN01000002.1, read as the reverse complement.
GCTCCAGTAGTAAACCGCCGCGGTTTTCTGCGCGCCAGGCATCCTGCGCAAACACCAGCATGGCTAGCAGCAGCGCCCAGGGCTGAGCCAACACCCAGTTCATGGTGGTTTGGCCTTCTGGTATTGCAGGCAGCAAGCCACCCTGCAAGATCACGTGCTCATCGATGGCTGGCTTTTGACCGGCAAGATCCAGTACAACGGGCAATGCCAACAGTCGTCCCAGTACCCAATTCTGCTGCGCATGGATGCCGCTGGCGTCCACTTTGGGTAAGGGAGGGAGCGCATCGGCAAACGCGACCAACTGGGCGGCGACAGCCAGAATACGCATCAGTGCAGGCGTTGCTGCCGCCTGTTCAAAGCTCACGCCCAGCAAATCCCGCTCAAGCGCAGCGTAGGGGCTGGCATTGAGTCGCTCGCTTTCCATGGCCGCTTCCACCCAGGCAGCGGCTTGCCCCAAGCCAGATACCAGCTCGACCAGCGGTGAGCTCCCCTGCGCCGCCGATAGACCAGCCATCTCCCCCGCCTCTTTACAGCGCGCAGCGGCAATCGCCAGCCATACAAGGCGAACCTCAGACTGCTGTGCCAGGAGGGAACAGAGCAACTCGGCGTCAGACGCCAAGGCCGAGCGCACGGCCAGTAGGCGATGGCTGATAATCCAACCTTTGCTAGTGCCCAGATGACTCTCCGTCCCCTTACCATTACCTTGGTCGCTGGCCCCTTCTGCCTCTACCGGGTGAGCCAGGCTCCGCAGCAGCGCCGAGCTTTCACACTCATTACCAACGGCAACCATAAACCCCGTCGTGAGCAAGGCTCGTAGGCGCGGGATCAAGGCAACTGAAGTGGCATGGGGGCTGGTCATCAATCCCCCTTGGCCAGTGTGAGCAAGTAGTAAAGCTCGTCTAGATCGCTAAACAAGGCTGGGCCTTGGCCATCGACACCGTCAGCATTCAATCGGCTCAGAATAAAGCGATCCAATCGGTCGCTACCCGCTTGCAGTGCCTTTTCGGCAGTGAGCAATTCGGCTTCGGTGAGCTGGGCTTTAATTAGAGCTTCGACGAGGAGTTTTGCGGCAGTGGTCAGCCGCTGCGATAGCTTTATGGCGGCATTGACGCATCGAGCCTGTTCCCCGACATTTTTCTCAATTTCAGACTCATAGCGAGGAATAAGTAGGCGCCCGACAGACGGATAGTCCAAAGCATCGCGCGTCCCGCCAATTGCTAAGCGATCGACTTGATACTTAAGAAATCTTGAATTCAGTGCTGCACAAACATATCCAGGATCAACACCCTCTTTAATATTGAATCTGACAGAGTGCTGATTGATGTTAACCGGAAGATCTTCCTCGGTAACTAACGAAGCTGTACCGGGATAGCCTGTGATTGTAAGAATTATGTCGCCTGCCGAACAACGACTTCTTGCCAACTCTTCATCCACCAACGGATCGACATATACAGCATCAGACAAATCCAATCGCAGTGGCTTTACGTTTTGGACGCGGGCAAAGAGAACTCCCTTATCGAAATACTTCGCGCCTTTTGGGGTTGCGCCTCCCGCTATTTTTCTTACCCCAACCAATGCGCTCAATGGGTCTAAACGAGCACACTTATCCTTAGCGCGCTGAATAAGATCCAGCACTACTGGGTCGTACTGTTTGGGATTGATTCGATAGGAATCAAGATCTTCCTTTTTTGCCACCCAAGAGAATTTAGCTGGTATAGGATTTTTTACGAGGCCAGCAAAATGCTCGGCAATGCTGATGGATAGCGCATTCGCACAAGCTTGCAGCCGCTCAGCTTGGCGGACTTTGTCGCCGATGTATTTTTGGACGGCTGCGTTAAAGATAACCACCGGAATTGAGCGAACATGATCATTAACCATATTGATCTGGCCGGTGCTGCCCGCCACCCCTTGCTCAAGAGCACGCTCTCCCCACCAAGTCCTCAAGAATGCAGCGACGTATCCTTCGTCGTAGGCTTCCTTGATACCCAAACGGGCGATGTGCTGATTTGTAATTGGCAGATCGTCCCCGTAGTAAATCGAAACACGGCCAATACTTCCTGCACCGGTCAAGTTGATGAGCAAATCGCCTCGCTGAACTTGTACCTTCTCGAGATTGCTAATTCCTTTGACGTCAGCAAAATCGGCCGGTTCCAAATCAGCAAGCAGCTCGTTGACATTTTTCGTTTTCAAACACGGGTAGGTGCCGCCATACGCTGGGTGAGGTCCTGGGCTAATAACGTTCTTCACGAGGCTTTGCAAAGGCGCCCAAGGGAAGGACTTTATCTTCCTAATCGCTTGAGTAATTTCAGGCCGGTAAGACTGCGCCGACATGAGTAGACCAAGGTCACTTAGGGCCACTCGATTAATGTGGTGTGTTTCTCTACATTTATCTACAGACATCACTCCCCCCGCTTATAAGCGCCAACAATCTTATCGAGATCGTTCGGTACGCCGGCTGAGTAGTCCTCGATATTGTTTTTCACCACATAGCCCAGCGTCTCTGCCACCGCCATGAACACATCACCTTGGGGCTCAGGCAGGAACAGCTCGGCATGCTCAGAGCTGGCGTTGCGCTTTTGCAGGTAAAGCACCGAGGTCTTGGCTCCAGTGCCGGAGAGCTTGAAGGTGTCCGCCGGAAGGGAGAGCACCGCCTTGACAATAGCCTTGCCACCCACAAACTGGCCTGTTATTTCATCCTTCTTGCCCATGATGTAATCGCGCACATAGCGGTCGCCGGAGTTACAGAGCACACCGTCGGGCAACACGATCAGCAGGCGGCCACCAGGGCGCAGCAGTTGTAGGCAGCGATCGATAAACAGCACGGCAGGGTCGATGGTGGCGCCCACCGGTTTCCAGTTGCCTTTGCCATCGGGCTTGCTGCCCAGGGCTAAGCCGCTGATGGTGGGGAACAGGTTGTAGACCGCCTTTTTGCCGGTGGAGACATTGCGCAAATCGGTGCGGTAGCCTGCCCACTTGGGCGCACCATCGTCTTCCAGATAGAGATCGCCCGTGTTTTCCCACTTCATTTTGAGGTGGTCGTAGTAGGCCACATACTCATCGACTACTTTTGCCGTGGGACGGAAACCTCCCAAGACTTGCTCCATCTGGGCCTCGTAGCGCTCCTTGGATTCTTTGCCCTTCTTGTCGCTGGTGAACTTGGGCGTGCCGAACGGCGGATTGGTGCAGATCAAGTCAAAGCTGTTGGGTTTGAACGCCTTAGTGGTGAGCGAGTTGTCGGTGTAGAAAATCTTGGCCTTGGGTGCGCCTTGCAATGCCATGTTGACGCGGGCCAGCATGACCATGCGAGGTGCCGCATCGGCGCCGGTGAAGGCCGTCTCACGCAGGGTTTGCTTGAGCGCTTTTTTCTGCGCGTCGCTCATACCACCAAGGTGATCGACCACGCTTTCGATGTGGCTTAGCGCCACGGAGCCAAAGCCGAACGAACCACAGGTGGGGTCGCAAAAGCGGAAGGCACCAGCGGTGAGGCGTTCCATAGCGGCGTTGTCTTGCTGGATATCGTGCATGGCGATTTCCAGCATGGCCTGCTTGACCGGGTTCGGTGTGAGGTACACCCCCAGGCCACCTTTGGATTCAAAGTTGGCGCGCAAGAACACGTCGAACACCCGCCCCAGCAAATCGCCCGCCACATCGGCCAAGGTGCCCACTTCTTTACCAGCAATCATACGCCCCTGGTTGTTTGTTACCGGCCCAAGGTCTTGCATAGCTTCCAGCAAAGTGCGGTAGTTTTCCGGTTGCGTCAGTCGCAGGTGGGAGTCGCTGGGGAAGATGGCGTTGCGGGTACCGTCATCGCTGACAACTACGTAGTCTTCGTGTGCCTTAAAGGCTTCAAAGGCTGCCTTGATTTGCTCAACCGCCTTTGCACCGTGCTTGGCAACATAGCGATAGTCAAACACCTCGCGAAAGCGCTGGGTCTTGCCTTCGTGGTCGGTAAAGCTGAGCTCATCACCATGATGGACGCGGAAGGTTTCAAGGAATAGCAGCTTAGCCACTTCCTCGATGATGTCGTTCTTGTCGTTGACGCGATCCTTGACGGTCTGGAAGACCTGTTCATGGAAGGCGTCAAAGCGATGCATCAGACGGGTGTAGATACGCATCGACCAGCGGAAGGTCGGGTCTTTTTCCAGCTTTTCGTAGTTGCGAATTAGCTCGATGGAAGGCACCTCGTCCACCGAGTGGGTGCCATCACTGCCATCGACGCCGAACAGGCTGTAGCAGCGGGTGTTTTTGTCGTCTTGCAGATGGGCAAACACAGGCCAGTCCCCACTGACGCTGGCCAGCAGTTCGTAAGCCAGTTGATCCAACTTGTCTTCGCGGGAATAGTCCCAATGCCCGGGCTCCAGGGCGATCAGCAACACTGAGGGAGTCTGGTTGCCGTGGTCTTCTCCCCAGATCAGCCCGGCTTTGACGAAATCGTGATCGCTATTAAGCGGGGTGTGCTCGATGTAGTCGCTGTATTTGGCGCGGATGGCTTGGTAGCGATCCAGCGTTTGTTCGGTTGCCATGGGTTCTTCTGTCCTGTGTATCCATTAAGCCAGCTTGAGCAGCGGGCCTTTTAATTCGAGTCGAGCATCTTGGTGTGCTGCACTGCGCAGCATCGGCTCGGTGACCACCAAGCCTGTCGGCAATTTGCTGATGAGCTGGACCAAGGGCATGGGGCGGCCGGCCTTTTGTAGCAGCGCCACCATTTCGTCGGCCAGACTGGGGGCGGCATGGCCTAGCCCAGCATTGAGAGACCACGCTAGTTCACCACTGGGCAATTCACAGCGTTGCAGGGACGGCGTACAAGCCAGCCATAGGCTCAACTGTGCACGACTCCATCCCAGCTTGTGCCATTGCGTGCCGTGGTCCACCCACAATTGCTCCAGTGTGGTAGGGCCGGTTTTCATGCCCCGCCGAATGACGTCTAAAAGATCAAAGTTAGTCATGCAGCCCCTCGCCGATTGGGTGGGGTGTCGGGGCTCGATAACCTGGGGCAAGCGTTGCATTTGCAACGCCGTAAAGCGCCAGATGGTCCTTTAGCCAGAGCCGGTACTCATGCCCACGCAGGCTGTGGTCAGCAGAGCAGTCCACACTCCATCCCCGCAGAATGTATCCGGCTGTCGCGGCACGCAACTTCATCCGCAGAACACCGCCCTGCATGCTGTAGTCCATCTCGGTGATCTCTGGTCGAGGTTGATTCGGGTGTGGCACCAACTCCAGCTCGACGACCCGAGTCCATTGAATGTCTTGATAGCTCATCTCGTGGGCTGCAACTGGCCGCCCCTTGAGCACGACAGGGTTCTTGATCCGGGTGATGACGAAATCACGGAACTCCTGTGACTTTCGGTCAAAGGCGCGGACGTGCCAGCGCAGGCCGTTGTCGATGAGCGCAAACGGGACGACCTCCCGCTCAGTGCGCCCGCTGGAAATCGAGTGGTACTCAATGCTAAGCGGACATTCCTGGTGGATTGCCCGGGTCAAGCTCGCCAGCACATCCAGATCTGGGTAGGTGAGGCAAGACGGGCGCTCGCTGATCACCCAGGCGCTGATATGCATCGGCTCGCCGTCGCCGAAACCTTGAGTTAGCCACGACATTACTCGCCCTGGGGGAAAATTAAAGACCGGCCGGAAAGTCGTGCCCAGACCGTAAGCCTTTGCTTTGGTGTCGTAGTCGATGTTGCCGGGAGCGATCTCTTTGTACAGAGCCAAGTCCCGTGTGGCGGCGGCAGATTGGATGCCAAACCGCGACACTAAGCCCTGACGGCGAATCTCCCCCATGAAGCGTATGCTCAACTCCACAAACGCGAGACGGTCGCGTTGCGGTTGGGTCAAGTCGGCAAGTTGTGTTATTGACATCCTGACTAGCTCATCCAGTTCGGCAATTGTTGGTTCAGCTCAGTGCGAGGACATGTTAGTCACCCAACGGATCTAGTGTCGAGTCTTAATAATGCATATATTCGATGCATTATGATTACCATTTCGCGACTGGAATAGGCTAAATCATCCCCTTGCGGGGAGCCTGGGAGACGCGGTGAGTACCAGTCAGGGACAGGATGGGGCAAGAAATTGATCAAATGGGCAGACCGCACATCAGCGGCTTGTACACCGCGAATCTGCTTGGAAACATCAGAAGCCACCTGGCAGGACTTCAAGACTATGACGTCATGGTCCTTGAACTCATTCAGAAAGCGGAGTCGGTGGTTTTTGACGTCACCGATCAGGGGCTCGTTGTATTCAATAGCTGACGGCCTGGACAGGCCATGCGCCTTTCTTACCGAAGGTAACTATAAGTGTAACTACCACCGAATCACGGATGTCGGCAGCACTGGCAGGTCCAAGGCGCGGAAGTGGTGGATCTGTGCCGGCTCTCGCCTGATCAGGCGGCAAAGCTGCTTAAACGCATGAAAGACAAAGGCGCTCTGATACAGCAAGGTGAGCGACGCTGGGCGGTCTATAAGCTCGGCTAAAAATCCTATGAGCCGCTATGAGCCTGTATGAGCTCATACCCGCCTTGTAATGGTCTACTGAAGCAGCGTTAAGTCTCTTTCTATTGTGCGAACTTTCCTAGAAACTCCTAGCCGCTTGCGCCTACCCCCTCACCCTGGCTAGCCTCGATCCGTCACTGCAAATTCAGTGACCGGGTTTAGCAGCTCGACGTGTAACTAGGCGCATGGCGCCCCCATTACGTGGCGCTTTTTTTGGCTCCGCTTTATGGCGGCCGTGCGCAGGGCACCTTCGGGTGCGCCGGGTTCCTAGTACACCGGTCTGCTAACCTGCGAACGGCCGCCACCCTATCGTTTAGCAGCGACGGTGAAGGCTCCTATCTCTGTACTAGGAGTTACGCCATGAAAAAGCTCGTCCCCGATCCGCCCCTCACTGCTGCCCAGCGCGGCAGAAATCCCGAGCACGATCTGGCCAATCAGCAGATCCGGCAGCAACTGTCACTTCAGCCTGCCGATGCTTCTCTGATCCAGTCACTGCAGAAAACCATCAGTACCCCGGTCAGTCGCGATTCTCTGTTCTCGGTACGCAGCGGCATCAACGCCGAAGAAGCCCTGCTCCACGTCTCCCTGCTGCTCAAAAGCGCCGAAGAAGTCTCCGATGAAATCACCGAGCGCGGCAGCAGTATCGAGCGCGGTCTGATCTGGTCCCTGGTGCATTCGGTGGAGATGGCCCGGGCGGTGGTGGATGCCTTGCTCGATGGCAGTCGCCACAGGCCGTCGCTGAAGTAGCACGCCTCGCGAACGCACAGCGCGGCAGCACGACCTGCCGCGCTGTCTCCTCAAACAAACCGCCCCGCCCTGAGCACCTTCAAAAAGGTGTAAGACGCACGGTTCAAGGTCTCTCGCAGATCGCTGATAACGCTCACCAAGCGCACGATGCGCTGGTCTTCCAGGCGGAAGTTCAGTGGGTCGCCCGCTGTGGAGCGGCTCAGCAGTTCCGATAGCAGGGTCACGCTCATGCGCGTGACCGGCAACCTCGGTTTTGATCGCTACTGGGTCGTGGACGGCTCGACCAGTGGCCGCAGCCCCACGATCAACCCAATCGGCAACCACAGCACAACCCAATAAGGATTGGGCCGAGTGAACACGCTCGAGATATCCGAAACCATCGCCACCAGGGCGAACACCAAAGTCGCCAGGGCCACGCGCGCAGCAGGATCGGCACGCAAGCGCCACGCCTTGAAGAGCGCGGTGCCGAGCAACAGCACGAACAAGACAAAGCCGACAATCCCGTACTCGAACCACAGCTGCAAGTACAGACTGTGGGCGTGATGCACGATATCGCCCCAGGGATAGCGGTAGACCAAGCTGACGCCGGGCCCCTGGCCCAGAGCCCAGAACTCGGGCAGACGGGCCAGCCAGTTCAGCCAGATCGGACCGCGCTGGCTGGCGCCCAGAAACCATTCGTGCTCAACCCGCGACCAGAACACCGCCATCATCAGCAGTATCAACAGTGCACCGATCAGCAGCAGGACACGCGCACGCCGTTGCGGGCTGAGCAGTAGCAGGGTCAGGCTGCCCGCCAGGGTCGAGAACCAGGCACCACGCGAGAAGGTCAACAGCACATACACCAACAAACCTGCCAGGCCGACCAGTACAGGCAACCAGGCCCACGCCTTGAGTTCACGTTCCACCAGGACGCTGAGCAGCAGCACGGCGAAAATCCCGTAGTAAAGGCCCGCCGGGATGGGGTATGAGAAATCCGCGAAACCATGCCAGCCCAACTCTTGCAGCCGACCGGTGCTTCTGAGTACCTCGTAGGCCAGCGGCTTATCCAGAACGACAAACTGAACCATCAGTGTCAGCCAGGCAAAACAGCAGGCGAGCAGCACCGCGAGAGCCAGGGGGATTTCGATCACGCCCCGGCGGACCAGATGACCGACCACGAACACATAGAGCAAGATCAGCAACGCCACCTTCAGCGAGTAGCCAGGCGCCTTCCAAGAATCGTCAAAGCAGCTCCGTAGCACCACCCAGCCCAGCAGGGCCAGCAGTATCAGAGCGCTGGGTTGGCGCCACAAGGAGAGCGCAAACCGCTCGGCGATCAGCAGAATCAGCGCCGGTACGAACAGCAACAGGTAGACCTGCGTGGCTTGGCGACTGCCATCGTTATTGAATAGAAAACCGCTCAGTTGCACGAACAGGCCCAGGGCCAACAACGCAAGACCGGGTCGGGACAGCAGAGTACGCAAGGATTCACGAAGCATGACGGCTCCTGCTTTCAGCACTGGGCTCGGGTCTTGGCCCGCATCGCAAGCCTTATACGGGTAACGGCCAGCAACAGTAAGTAGATGCTGTTGCTACGCACGTAGCGCCAGAGCAGGCGACGAGGCTCCAGCACCAAGCGGAACAACCATTCCATGGCAATCTTCTGAACCCAGCGCGGCGCCCGAGGCAACTGGCCGGAGAGCACGTCGAACGAACCGCCCACCCCCATGCCCACCCGGACGCCCAGGTTCGGCCAATGGGTTTGCAGCAGCAATTCCTTTTTGGGGGAGCTGATGCCGATAAACAGGATATCCGCACCGCTGGCGCGGACCTCTTCAATCACCTTCGCTTCTTCGCTGGCCGTGAAGTAACCATTGCGCAGGCCGGCAATGCGCAAGCCGGGGTAGCGGGCCAGCAAACGCTCTGCCGTCGACTCGACCACCTCCTGGCGTGCTCCGAGCAGATACACCGAAGCACCGCTCTCGGCGGCCATTTCGCACAGCCGCCCCATCAGGTCGATACCCGCGCAGCGCGCTGGCGCCTCGATCCCCAGCGCCTTGAGTCCCAGGGCAATGCCCGCGCCATCGATATGGACACACTCCGCCTCGTGCAACGCCTGCATCAGGAATGGGGTGGCGCGTGCGTCGACCAGTTTGGCGACGTTGAGCCCCTCCAGGCGCAGGCGACGACCATCCGTGATGGCGTGCCGAGCCTGCTCGATCACCTCCTGCGGGCTGAGCAGGTCCAGAGGACATCCCAGAAACTCAATGCGGCGGCTATCCGGAGTGCTGTTCATTGAACATGGGCTCTATGGGGTCGCGAGTGGGCGAGGTGCTGCGCAGCGTGGCTCCGCAAAGCAGCCAGAAGGCGCCCGTGCCGGAGACGGTGAGCAAGTGCTCGGAACTGATCAAGGTGGTGGCCAGGCCCAGCGTCAACCAGAACATCGCCAGCAGCATGGGCTCAGGGTGCCGACGATAACGGTTCCACAAAGTCAGGGCCATGTTCAGGTAGAACCAGAGAAACAACAGGACAGCGGGCAGGCCCAACTGGAACGCAATACTGAAGATTGCCCCTTCGCCGCCTCCGATCAACGTCTGTTGCTGCTGGGCCGCCTGCGCGCCCTGGGCGCCGAGCCCGGCCCCCAGCAACAGCACCTTGGGCAGATCCAGCAGGTTTTTCTGCAACGCCTGCCAGTGGCCGATGGTTGAGCCATCCAGAAAATTGATGCTCATCTGCACGATGCCATAGGAGATCATCGCAATCCCCCCGCAGACGCCAGCGGCCACCAACCAGCGTATGGCGCGGTAACGGAACAGCGAGGTACCCGTGGCCAGGTAACCAATCAGCGCCAGACTGCCGGCGAGCATGGCGCCGCGCGTTCCCGACATCCAGATTCCCACGAACAGCAAACCACTGAGCAGCAGGCTGAGATAGCCAGCACGTCGCTCCGACCAGGCGATGGCAGCCACCGCCACTACCGCCAGGAACATGCCCTGCGCCAGGGGGGACGCCAGCAGACCCGCCGCCCGCCGTTGCAGGTCGACGCCGCCGTAGAAGTTCCATGGCAAGCCGCTTTCCCAATTGGCGCCCAACGCCATGCCCTTGATATCGCGCATGTAACGCGGATAGCCAAGGGTCTCGGTCCAAAACGTTGTGTGCTCCTGCTCCCAGGCGCCAAACAATGTGCTGGCAATACCCAGCAGCACCAGCAAGGCGACGCAACTGCGCAACTGTTCAGGGTGGCGCACGCAGTAGAAACCCAGCAGAAAAAACAGCACGGGAATCATCAGCGTGCCGTAGGAACCCAGCAAGATGCTCGGCGTCATGCTCGCCCGGTTGACCAGCAGGTAGCACAGCGCCAGGGCACTGTAGGCCACCAGCGGCAGCAACAGACGGCTCGGTAAACGAGTGCTGAGTAGACAGCAAGCGGCGAGCACCACCACCACTCCATCACGCAGGTTGCGCAGCAACCCCACGCCCGGCCAGGCACCGTCGCCATACAGCCAGGCACTGCCCAGGTCGCCCAGGTGCACCCAGAGGATGATCAGCAACACAATCCTGAACCTCATCGCCGTGCCTGCTCTGCACAGTGACGACGATGCTGCCGCCAGCGCTGCCATTCACCTAGCAAGCCCGGCCCCAGCCCACGCATGGCCATGGCTTTGAGCAGCGCCTTGATCCGGTCCCTGTACCCCCAGCCGACCCGTGAAATCCACTGATCGACAGCCTCCACCTGCTGTTGCGCTGCCGGCGCCACAGGCTGGCTGACCGGTGTCGTCGGGCGCAGCGCCTCCAGCCACAGCGTCCCCTCCAGCGCACCGACCGGATGGGCGCCGCAGTACAACACCTGCAGACCGGCCGCTTCGGCCAGGCGCCGCAGGCTGTCGGCACAGAAGTAACTCAGGTGCGCCGGATGGACGAACAAGCGGGTCTGCCAGTCGCTCATCAGGTCTGGCACCTCCAGCCACAGGCGCCCTCCATCGCGCAGTCTTTGCACGGCCTGCTCAAGAAAATCGCGGGGGTCGATCAGATGTTCGAGCACATGAAACGCCACCACCGCATCCAGGCTCTGTTCCGGCAGGGTTGCCAGGCTCTCGACAAAGCGCACCGATGCCTGCCCGAGCAGGGCCTGGCGTTGCGCAATGTCCGGTTCGCTGGCGCTCAACTGCAAATCGGCCCGTTGCTGCGCGGCCTGCCCGAGAAAGGCGCCGAAACCTGCGCCCATTTCGAACAGTTGCCCTTGCGGCGGCAGGCTCGCGTCAATCAGGGCAAAGCGTTTGCGCGCCACCTCGGCATCGCCACGCCAGGCAAAAAAGCGCGCCGTACTGCGCCAAGGGACTTCGGCAGGAAACAGGCGGCGATACGGGCCGGTATAAAAACGCTGCAGTCCGGCCGCGCTGAAACCGGGGGCCAGGTACACCGTGGCGCAATAGCCACAACGCATGAGGGCCTGTCCGGAATGGGCATAGACCTCCGGCCAGAAGTAGCGCTGTGCGACGCTGCTGCCACACACACGGCACTGGCCGGTATCGGCCGCCAAGCCCCAGCCGTGGAAGTGTTCAGGCATAGATGCTCCGGTACCAGAGCGCTACTGACAGTGCCAGCCACAGCGTGCTGTGACATTGCGGCCTGGCCAGGTGCCGGCGCAGCGCGTTCAGGTCGACAAAATCATTCAATTCCGGGGGCAGATCTTCCAGCAGCTCACGCCAGGGCAACTGCGGCACCAGGAACTGTTCGGCATGGCCGAATCCGGTACTTTTCGGCGTGCTCACCAGCCGATCCGGCAAGATTCCCTTGAACGCGTCGCGCAGCAGGGCCTTGGAGAGACCGGCCCCTATCCGCTCCAGGGCCGGCGTACGAAACGCCCGCTCGACCAGGCGATGGTCCATGAATGGACTACGCAGTTCGATGCCGGCACTCATGCTGTTACGGTCGGCCATGCGCAGTGCCATAGGCAACAGATTATCCAGCTGGTCCTCGCGTATGCGCTGTTCCAGAGGACTGGACATACGCTGGCGCACTAGCGCCAGACGCTGCTGCTGAGCCTCCCACAAACCGGCGCTCATCGCCCCGACACTGGGACGATGGCGGCGCAGTAGCGGCCCTAACAGCGCCAGTGGCAGGTCCCAGACCAGGCGGTTGAACAGCAAACCGACAGGAAACGTGCGCAGCCTCAAGCGATTGGCCACCTGTATCAGGTCCCCGGACCGGAGCGCGTCCCTGGCCGCCACCGAGTGATAACGGGCCGAGTAGCCGCCGAACAGCTCATCGGCTCCTTCGCCGGAGAGCACCACCTTGAACCCCTGCTCGGCGATGGCCCGGTAGGTTCTGAAACTGGCCAGCACCGAGGGCGTACTGAAGGGCTCGCCTTGTACCCTAATCAGACTCATCAGCTCATCCGCGGATGGGAGGGGGGCAAAGCGCAGCACGTGATGCCGGTCGCCATGGCCACCTTCGGCCATGAACAACGCGGCTCGCGCCGACTCGTCGAACCCGGCCTGCTCGGCATCGCGGTAGCCGTAGGTGAACGCCGCATCGAGCCGCTGCCGAGGCTGCTGGCTGGCGTTGAGCGCCACCTGGGTAATGATGGAGCTGTCCAGGCCGCCGGACAGCAGGCTGGCCACCGGCACATCCGCCTGCAGACGCAGGTGCACCGCGTCCTCCACCAACTCCCGCAGCTCCATACGGGACAGCGGCTCGGCACTGCCGGGTTCGGGCCACTGGTGATAGGGCACCTGACTGAATCGGCCAGTTCGGCTCATGCGCCCGACCACGCCAGGTGGAACGGCGCGCACACCCTGGAAGAAAGTGGCCGTGCCCTGTTCGGAAAAGCCCGTGATCAGGAAGTCGAACACCTTTTCAGGATTCGGGGCCGGATAACCGCCGAGCATCTGGGCAATGGCGCTGACCTCACTGGCCAGCACCATCTGCTGACCGTCGTGATGCAGGTACAGCGGTTTCACCCCCAGCCGGTCACGGCTATACACCAGGTCGCCACTGGGCGCATCCCAGACCACCACGGCCCACATGCCGTTGCAGCGGGAGAAAAGCCCCTCGCCCCAGACGCGCCAGCCGTGCAGCAACACCTCGGTATCCCCATCGGTCACGAAGACGCAGCCAAGCGCACGCAGCTCATCACGCAGCTCGACAAAGTTGTAGATCGCGCCGTTGAACACCAACGCCGTGCCAGTAATCGGGCACCGCATGGGCTGCTCGGCGGCGCTGCTGGTATCGAGGATGGCCAGGCGGCGGTGCCCGAGCAGCGTCGGTGGCGCCGTCTCGACCATCAGCAGCCCCTCGGCATCGGGGCCGCGACGGGCGAGGCTGGCCAATGCCCGACTCGCCCGTTGCTGCAGGTCGGCTGCCGCGCTCAGCGCGCGTACGGCGATCAGCCCGCACATGGCCGGTACTCATGCCTATTCATCCATCACCCCTGTGCGACGTAGTTCGAGATAGCAAGGGCGGCGGCCCAGCAAACCGATCAAGGCCGGGACCGCCAGCATGATGGCCAGTCCGGCGGCCCAGCTGGTTTGCGCCGCCGCGCAAATTGCCAACGCACCCGACAAGGCGAGCAGGCCCCAGCGTCCCGGGCGCAGCCTGAGCATGACCAGCAATACGCTCATCACCAACAACATACCCACAACCCTGGCCCACAACACGGACGCTGGCGCGTCGCTCCAGGCGGCCATGAGCTGCAGCACCGCGCTGGCACCTAGCCCCAGAAGGAACGGTCGCACAAACTGCCCTTCGCGACGCTCGCCAATAAGCAGCAGCACGAGAAAACCGCTGGAGGCGGACAGGCCCCAGGCCAACACCACCAAGCCTGCCAACGCCAGCCACTGACGTGACTCGATCGGCAGATCCAGACATTGCGCCAGTGTGCCCAGCAACAGCATGTTGACGGTCGCCCAAGCCAGCAACGAAGCCACCGCCACGATCCGCTGACGACCACCCGCGCTGCTGGCCTGGCCCAGCAACAGACGGGATAACTGGCCCTGTACGCCAGAAAGGCCACTCAAGACATGGTTCAGCAGCAGAAAGACCGGCATGAACCCGGGTACCAGGGGCGCCAGCAGAAAAGGCGTGAGCCGGTCATGCAAGGTGCCGGACACGCTTAATGCACACAGGTGCAGCGCCGCCCTCAATTGGCCTTTGCCCAATAACGGTAACCACAACAGCCGCTGACCGCTCATGGCGACATTGACCATGGCCTGGGTGAGATACCCCAGGCTTACCGCCAGCCCTGCGCTGGCAGCCGCTGACAGGGGCAGGCTGACGCTGACCGGCCACCACAGCAGCAACCCGGCCGGCCAGGCGATCTGCGCCGCCATCAGCCCGCGCAGACGCTGGCCGGCCGCGATCAGCGGGGCGGAAAAATTGAACAGCGCAAACAGGCTGGCGGGGGCGGCGCTGAACAGGTATTGCCGCCCGGCCGGGTCATCGCTGTAGAACACCCAGCCAGTCAAGGCAAGGCCCATCAACACCAGGGTCGCGAGCAACCGCTGCCCGAGCGCGCAACGCCAGGTCACCAGCCAGTGGCTGGCATGGCGGTCTTCTCGCAGGAACAACGAGGCGTAGCCCAGGTCGGCCAGAAAGATCAGGGTCAGCAGTAGCAGGTGCGCCAGGCCGACCACTGCGTAGGTGGTCGCTCCCAGCGACTTCAAGAGAACGATCTGGAACGTCAGGTTGGCCAGTTGACCGATGGCGAAGGTCACGGCCGCCAGCACAAACGATTGACTGAGGGACCCGCCGTTGGCTGCGGGCCCCTGTCGCTCTGGAGAAAAGGACGAGCGTGGTCGCGTCGGACCCACGCTTACCGCACCTGGTCCGGAAACACGACCAGGCGCAGGGCCTCGGCAAACGCCAGGCGGGGCTGCCAGCCCAGTAACTGCAAGGTACGGCGGGGATCGCCCAACTGACTGGGGCGGTCGCCCCGCCGTTGCCGGGCCGGGTCAACTTCCACCTTCACCTGCACGCCGACAATGGCACCGAGTTGCAGCACCAGTTGTTCGACGGAATGCTCCACCCCCGAACACAGATTGAACACGTCGAATGGCACGTCTGTTCGCGGGTCGTTCAACATGGCGATCAGGCCGCGGGCGATGTCATCGGCGTGCAGGTAGTCACGCCGGGGCGTCAGGTTGCCCAGGCGTATGCCGCCATCGCTGGATTGGCGCAATTGCTTGAGCACATCGGGGATCAGATGGGCGTTGGGGTCATCATGGCCCACCGCGTTGAAAATCCGCGCCACCCGGCCGATATGCCCGCCGCGGCCGCTCCAGAACTGCAACTGCTGCTCGTTGCAGTGCTTGGACAACGCGTAGTTGTCACAGGCTGCCAAGGGGCTGGACAGCTCCGACAGCGGCCCTTCCTGCCAAGCGTACACAGCGCCACTCGAGGCGATCACCACGCGACCGACCTGCGCCGCTTCAGCCGCGGCCAGCAGCCTTTCGGTGCCCACCACGTTGACGTCCAGGCAATGGGCGCGCTGATTCTCGCAGGTGGGAATGTGGTGCACCGCCGCCAGATGCAGGATGGCATCGGGACGCCAGGAGGCCAGCAGGTCGGCCAGTACCTGGGCATCGCGCAGGTCACCCTGGACCGACCGACTGGCCTCGGGCGGCATCGAAAGGCCGCTGGAGAGATTATCCAGCACCGCCACCTCACCGCCGGCCGCGCGCCATTGCCGAACGACGCGGCGCCCCAACATACCGGCACCGCCGGTCACCAATAAGCGCATCATGACCTTGACTCCAAAATCAGCCGGCTGCGAATCAGACGTGGCAGCCACAGCAGCACGCCGCGCTCTTTATACAGCGCGACATATAGCGCGAGCACGATGGACAGCGCCACGAACACCAGCACGAAGGCCGCGACGCCCATCATCAGCGGGTTGCGTTGCGGCACCGGCGCCGCGGAAATCGCCGAGCGTGTCTTGATGCCGATCGCTTGCTGGCGCGACTCGGCCAGGGTCAGCTTGAGGTTGATATCCTCGGCGGCTTCCCGGGCACTGGCATCCAGTTGTACAGCACTGGCAAGCAACTGTTCGCGGTTGCTCTTGAGCTTGTCGAGAATGACCTGCCCCGAGGTCGCGTTGCGGATCGTTTCGTCCATGCCGGCCAACAGTCGCTCGGTCCAGTCGAGCTTGTCCAGATCACGCTGGGCCGCTCGCGCCTTGGCCTGCAGCTCGGAAATCGTGCTTTCCAGGGCGACGATCTGCGGCAAGGGCGACAGGTACTTGCCACCACCGTCGCTGACCGAAAACAGCGTGCTGGTTTGCAGATGGCGCAGATCCGGGTAGCGCTCCAGCAACTGGCGCATGTCGGCAATGCGCTGGCGGCACTGTTCAATGTCGAACTCGGCCTTGAGCACATCCAGCTTGAGTTGCGGACGATGATCGAGGGCGGCCTGGCTGGTCCTTACCAAGTCGATCAGGCTGTTGGCCAGAAAAGCTTCGCGTACTTGTTGGGCAAGGGCATTGATGGTCAGGCTGGCCTGTTCCTCATCGGACACCCGCAGGGCGAACTCCAAGCCAAGCCCCGTGCTGTTCTGGATTTGCGCAACCGGAATATCCCGGGCGTCGTCCCGATTGAGGGAGGAGCGATAGCGCACGCTCTGGACCCAGTACTCGGGATTGAGCGCGCGGTTGCGCAACTGCAGGCGCTTGGTGCCGACGTCTGGCTGGTCGTCGCCGAAGGCGTGATCGACCCAGCGCTTGTCCCAGAGAAACGACTGCGCCTGCCGCCATTCTTCAAGCGTTACCTTCGGCACCTCGAGCAGCGCGGACACGCTATACAGCGGGCGACTGCCTACCCAGGCAGCCACGGCAAACGCCGCCAGCACCGCCAAGAGCAGCAGCAGGCGCCAAAACCGCCGATAGAACTGCAGGGCTCGCAGCGCCAGCTCCGCCAGCGAAATTTCGTCGTAAGGCCCGATAGGTCTTGCTGTGGGCGTTGTATGCATCATTCCAACCTGATGGGCCTGCCTGCACAAACGTGCGGGCGGTCTGCTAGTCACGGGGCAAAGTGCGAGAATTTGACACAGCGACCAGGCCGCTGCAATGCGCTGGAGGTGTTTGGTACAACCGATGAAGAGAGACAGGTCGTTACCATCGTCTTGCGGGCTGCTAGAGTGCTGCCTCTTTTACCGACTCCTTCGATTCAATGCAGGAACAGGCATAGATGGCATTTTCTCTGCTCAATCAGCTTCGTCAGATCAATCGGCATCTTGTCGAGCTTCCCTGCCCTGGCTGCGGGCAATACGATCCACAGCTTGTCTGGCGATATGACCGCTATTTTCTGCAAGTCAACCTGTCGACCTGCCGCCATTGCGGCCTGGTTTATCTGGCGCGCGGGATGCAGGGCGAAACCCAGGCGCGCTTCTACGGCCAGCTCTACCCCCGCCTCATGCGCCAACCACCCGCCAGCAAAGCGATGTGGAACTATCGGTTGATCGCAGGCTATCGTTTTAGCGAGATCAGCGCCGTGGTTGGCCAATGCCAATCAGTACTGGATATCGGTGCCGGCCTGGGGTTTTTCCTCGATGCCTGCCGCACCCACGGCTATGAACGCTACATGGGCCTGGAACCAGGCGGCCCTCAGCGTGATCATGCGGTACAGGTACTGGGCTTGGGCGAGCACGTTCGCCCAGAGGAGCTCGACGAACAGACGCATCTGCCGTTCGCACCGCATCTGGTGACACTGTTCCATGTTCTGGAGCATCTTCAGGAACCGGGCAAAGCACTGGCGCGGATCGCCAAGCTGATGGACCCGCAGGGCTGGCTGGTGATCGAGGTTCCGGATATCGGGGCCGACTGGCCCGAGCTGGGTCTGTTGCAGGTGCATGTTTCGCACCGCAGCTATTTCTCTGCGCAAACCCTTGAGGCGTTGTTGAACGCCAATGGGTTTCATGCCCACCACTGGCGCCAGGAAGCCCATGGAATCTACGAAGGCAATCTGCGCGTGTATGCACGGCTCAGCGCACCGGCGACACCTGCCGTCGCGCCGCCACCACCATCAGCGGGCAACATCCGCGCTCACATCCTCAAACAGATTCGGCCTCTGAGTCTGCGTAACGGCTATCCGCGGATGGCGTTGCGGCTGGCTCGTCTCTAGAGGGAGGCGGGACCGTTACACACTCCGGTTCACTGCGCCCATGGCCGCTGCGCAGTAGCGCCATGGGTGTGGCTAGCAGGATAAACAGATCCAGCCACAGCGACTGGCGCGCAATGTACTCGAGGTCATCGCGCACCCGTGAAGCCATGTCGGATACGGCGCGGGTTTCCCCTCGCCGACCACGGATCTGGGCAAGTCCGGTGATACCGGGCCTGGCAGCTTGCCGTGCGGTGTAGCCACTCACCTTGGCGCCGTAATGCAGGTCATGAGCGACCGCGTGGGGCCGTGGGCCAACCAGGGACATATCACCGCGCAACACGTTGATCAGCTGAGGTAGCTCATCGATACCCCAGTGACGCATCCACTTGCCGAGCGGCGTGACACGCGGATCATCCAGGCGCGCCTGGGGCGCCAGCAAGTCATTACCGGCGGCCACCCGCATGCTGCGAAACTTCAGCACGGTAATGATCGAACCCTGCAAGCCGAGGCGCTGCTGACGAAATAGCGCCGGCCCGCCGTCCTGCAGGCGAACGATCAGCGCGATCACCACCAGCAGCGGCGCACAGACGCTGAGCAGCATGGCCGCGCAGAGAAAATCGAACAAGCGCTTGGCCGCCGCAGCGCCTGGCGAAAAAGCATGCACATCCTGCATGGGCAGCGTGGGGCACCCGCTTTCCAGGCGCTGAGGCGGAGTTGCGTGCAGGCAGGCATCGAAAATCACCACCCGCTCTGACAACGACCGGCTTGGCTGCTGCGTGAGCAAACCCAGGGCGTCTTCATGCGACAAGCGAACCGCGCCCTGACCAGGCTGTTCCGTGAACCGGCCGACATGTTGACAAGCGCCAGCCAGCACGAGTCTGGGCGCGCCGGGACGCCAGGCCAGGACCCGATCATTGCCCACCTCAAGCAGGGCAAGCGCGATACTGGCCAACAACAGCCAGCCCAGCGCCCACGACACCGATAACGAATAGCCGAACAACCCCGCCAGCCCCGCCAGCACGCCCAGCCCCAGCAGCAGTTGCCCGATACCCGTGGCCAGGCGTTCGGCCACGCGATGGCGGGGACGTATCAGCACCCAGTCCAGCCCCATGAACTGCAGCCCGGCCACCAATGCCAGGCCCCAGGTGCCTGGCCAGCCCCCCTCGGAATCAACGACCCAGCCTGCCAACCAGGCACTGGTGGCAACGCTCAGGCCGCGAGCCAACAGACGCGAAAGCGGGATGGCAGACATCAAACTTCGTGCCCCCGCCGGCGCAATGCCAGCCGGAAAAGACGCACGAATGGATAGAGAAAGCTCAGTGCGCGTGGCAGTCCCAGCCACTGTTGGTCCTTTGCCGTTGGGCTCAACCAGCCCGCCAGCGCCTGCCAACGGGCCGGCAGCGTGTCCTGCAAGGCGATGTCCAGGCGCACGCGCTTGAACAGGCCCTGAGCCGTCGCCACCTGGTCATCGCTCAATGACCTGCGCAGCGCATCCAGTGCCAGCTCGACCATCTCCCGGCTTGCCCGGCAAGGCCGGCGCACCTGCTGCAGAGGCGCCGGAACCTGCAGGTCGAACAGCAGGGTCAGCAGGCTGAGGCAGGTATCCAGCATCGCGCAGGTGCCGCTGCGCTTCACCTGGCTGGCGAGCAGCTCAAGGTCCAGGTCGGCGCGCTGCAACAGTGCGTATATATCCATCAGCCAGATCAAGCGGCGAAAACAGTGCTGGTTGGCGTGGGCAATCAAATACGGCAGCGCATAGGCCGGCGCCAGGCAGGTGACGTCGGTGCCTTGCAGGTCAAGCACCTGGGTTATTCGCTGCGGTGCGTGGAGCAAATGCTGGTGACGCAGAAGGCGGCGGTGCAGTTCGAGGCGCGGCTGCTGCTCGTGCACCAGTACCAGTTCATGGGTGGCATCGGGCAGGGGCCACTGTTGATCAGGGGCCATGTGATAGCCCATGTCCCGCAATACACCCAGGGCCTCGGGCCACTGCTCGGCCGGCAGCAGCACATCCAGGTCCAGACCGCCCCGTGCGCCGAGATTGCCGTAGGCCTGCACCGCCAGCGCCGGCCCTTTGAGCGCCAGCGGCTGCAGGCCTCGCGCGGCAAATACCGCGACCAGGCGCTTGAGCCCGGCCCCCAGCGCCAGGGCCCGTATGGCAATGCGCTGGCGTTCGATATTCAGCGCTGTCATGCAAATGGGGGGCACGCTTTGCACCCTGTCGGACTGCAATAGGCCCGCTACCCCATGGTGGCGGATGAACCGGCAAAGGGCGGGTACGGCGGGAGCAGTGAACGGCTGCTCGAACCCCATCAAGAACAAGGTTGCCAGCAGCAGTTCGGCGCCGTCGCCATGGATGTCATCGGCGTTCTGCCCGGCGGCACTGGCAGTAAAATGAGCATGAGGTAAGGCCATAACGGGCATGTATCCAGTGCACTACTCAAGCGGCTGAGGTAGTTGGCAACTCAGCCGCCTAGCTGTAGCGTGGCGAGCATCAGATAAATCGGATATTACCCCATGAAGTTATCCGACTGGCTACGAGATTCTTCCATGGAGTACGTTGAATACATGCGTCAGCAGTTTGGCTCGGATGCGGCAGATGTTCGCCACGAACTGTTCTTCCTGCACGCCGGAAGAAGCCAGATCGCGGCCGGGCTTCGTGCCCTGGCAGCCCTGCTGCGTGATTCCTGGCTATTGCTCAGGTGCGCGAGCGCCGGCCTCAGTGCGCAGGGGCACAAGCAAGCCATCCTGTTGACCACTCTGGCAGGGGCGAGTGGCTGGAGCACCCTGCAGCGGACACTGCCCGCCCTGGCAGCGGCGGGCTACACGCCGCTGGTGGTGTTGCACCCACGCTTGGCCATCGATGATATCTCCCCCGCCCTGCCCTGCATCCGACCCGCGCGCCCCGGCTTGCAGGATTGGCGCTCGGCCTTGCGCGTGTTCATCGCCACGCTGAGGCAAGCGCAGCCGCTGCTGCTTGCCAGTTGCCTGGCCCGCCGTGTGCTCTGGTCCGCCAGCTTGCGGCGTACCCTGGCAGGCAGCCGTGGCGTCGTGCTGTTGCACAACGATTTCGATCTGATGAGCCGCGCCGCGATTGGCCAGGGGCTGACCAGCATCTGCGTGCAACACGGCATTGCCACGGATGAGTTCTTCCCGACCCAGGCCGACTGCTACCTGGTATGGGGAGACGCCAGCCGTCAGGTGTTCGAGGCCAACGGCACCCCGAGCGCGCAGTTGGTCGAGGACGCATTGGGCCGGGGTAAGCGCTCGGAGCAGGCTGCGCACGCCCCGGAAGGCATTGCCCTGCTCTCGCAAACCCATGCCCGGATACTGGGCGAAGGCATTGGCGAAGCCCTGGCAAGCTTTGCCCATGCGCTACTGCAAATCGCTCCGGATGCGCGCATTCTGCTGCACCCCCAGGAGGACCAGCCCTACAGCGGTGCTGCCGCACGCGCCAGTCGCCGCCCACCGCACCCGGAGCTGCAACCCCGGGCCGCCATACCGCAGTTGGTGGTGGGTTACTGTTCCACTGCCATGCTGGAGGCCGCGCTGGCCGGGCATTGGGTGGTGGCGTTGCAGCTGGAATTGCCGGGGAATCTCGCGGTACGCCAGGCAATGGCGGCGCCTTTGCAGGCCGCGACAGCCAAGCAAGTGACCAGCCTCTACCAGCGCCTGCGTGATGACCCGGCCTTTCGCCAGGCCACCGGACAGGCCCAGGCCCAATGGTTGCGCAGCCACTTTGCCAGGCAAACCAGCGGGCTTGCCGGCTTGCTGCAACGGCTCGGGCAGCCGGCAACGCTGGAGTCCGTGGCATGACCATCCGGGTACTGCATGTCAGCAAGGAGTTCGAACCCCTATCCAGCGGCGTGGCCCGTCATATCCAGGGGCTGGCGACGGCGATACAGGCCGATGACAGTGCCCGCATCACCATCCTTGCCCCACGGGTCGACGTGGCCAGCGGCGGGCTCGACGTTCGCCAGGGGGGGTATCGAAGCCTCTGGTCCGCCCTGGCCGAGCACGACCTCGTGCATGTGCATGGCGCCCGTACCCCAATTGCCGCATTCGCCGCCCTGCTGGCCGTCGTCCGTGGCCGGCCGCTGGTGTACACCCCGCACTGTTACTACGACACGGGCTCCAGGTGGCGGCTTCTGCTCAAGCGCCTGTGGGACAGCAGCGTCGAACGCCTGATGGTGCGTGCCGCCAGCGCCGTGGTGCTACTGCACAAGGGCTGGGAGGCCGACCTTGCCCGACGCGGCTTGCGGCCCACGCGGGTGCTGATCATTCCCAACTGCATTGATGATCACCGCCAGCCTGCTGTCGCCAACCCGGCGCCGCTGGAGGGGGCGCCGGCCTTGCTGTCCATCGGGCGCCTGGATCCAGTCAAGCGCCTCGATGATGTGATTGCTGCACTGAAAACGCCCCCACTGACCCAGGCCGTTCTGCACATCGTCGGTCAAGGCAGTGATCGCGCGCGCCTGGAAACCTTGACGGCACAATGGGGCCTGTCCTCGCGCGTGCGCTTTCATGGCTGGCAGGACGACACCGTTAGCCAACAGATGATGGCCGGTTGCAAGGCAATGGTGCTGGCTTCCGAACGCGAAGGCATGCCGACGGTCATCATTGAGGCGTTGCTGGCCGGCGTGCCCATCGCCTGCTCGGATATCGAGGGCTGCCGTGCCATCACCGATGCCGTCGGCTGGAGCGGCGTGTTCGCCTTGGGCGACACCCAGGCCCTGGGCACCTGTGCCGCCCAGTGCGCGCAGAGCCAGGTGCCGCACCGCGTGGTAGAGGCCGTTCGCCAGGGCTTCACCTGGCAGCGCAAAGCCGCCGAGCTGCTGGCCTTCTACCAGCAGGCCGCGCGGCGGTCGCGCCCTAACGGCTGGATGAGACGGCTGGCGCGCCATTTGACCGACTACGACAACCCGCGTGCGCTCGGCACGCGGCTGCGCACCCGGCGAATCGCGCCACTACGGGACATGATCGAGCAAGCCTACGCCCGTCATGGCCATGTCAACCTGCTGGATGTAGGTGGCACCCAGAGCTATTGGAACATCCTGCCGGCGTCCTACCTGGCCTCACGCCGCGTGTCCATCACGCTGCTCAACACCACGCCGGTCCGCCAGCCCCTAGGGCCGCCATTCAACGCACTGTGCGCCGATGGCTGTGACCTGAGCCAGTTCGAGAACGGTGCCTTCCATATCGTGCATTCCAACTCCGTGATCGAGCATGTGGGCGGTCCGCAGCGGGCTGAACGTTTTGCCCGAGAGCTGGTGCGCGTCGCCGAACGCTACTTTGTCCAGACACCCGATTTCTGGTGCCCACTGGAACCGCACTGCATGACGCCGTTTTTTCACTGGCTGCCGCGTCGCCTCAGGGTCGGGCTGGTACGCCAATTAGCACTGGGGCACTGGCAACGCGCCGCGAACCACGAACACGCCGAGTTCATTGTCGATAGCGCTCGTCTGCTGACCCGCCGACAGATGCAGACCTTGTTTCCCAGTGCCCGCATCATCCGCGAACGAATCCTCGGCGTGCCCAAATCCTTGATTGCCGTAAGCCCATGAAACTTTTGAAACACTTTGCACTGTTCGACCTTCCACCACGGGCACTGGCCTTCGTCAGACGCTGTGGCGCCAGCACGTCCAGTCTTGTGTCGATGCTGGCGCTGCTGCTGGGCAAGGCCGCCATCGATACGCTCTGTGCGCTGCTGGTGGCGATCCTGTTGGGCTCGTTGCTGCCGACGGGACGCACGTCCTCCGGCTGGTATGCGCAGCTTGAAACGCAGTGGTCAGCGTTTGCCGGTAGCGGCGTATCCGCGCTGCCGCTGCTGGTGGTGGCCCTGGTGCTGGGCAAGGGGGTGCTGGCGCCGCTGCTGTCTGCCGCGCGCAGCCGGCTGATCGACGCCTGGACGCTGATGATCTCGTTGAGCATTTTCCGCAACGAGCTGAGCCGCCCCGTTGCCCAGCTCTCAAACACAACGGCGCAGGGCAGCAATGTGGCCGTCAACTATATGGCGCCAAGAATCGTCATAGGCACCCTCTTGCCCAGCCTGGAGCTGCTCACCGAAGCGTTGGTGGTCGCTCTGTTGCTCTGCGTGTTGCTGGCCCTGGAGCCTCTGGCGACGGCGATACTGCTCGGTGCATTGCTGCTGGCCGCCGGCGTCGGCGGCGCCCTGTCGGTGTTGCTCAACGACATCAGGGAAACGCGCAGAGGCGAAAGCCAGGTGCTGATGCAGCGCTGGGTCGCCGACAGCATGGCCTGTCTGCGCGAAATACGCCTGTACGGCCGTGTACAGGCCGTGCTGGAGCGCTATTACCCGGCGGCCAAACGCTTCGCCCACGCCATGGCCCGGGAACGCACGCTGATGGAGGTCCAGTCCCCCGTCATGGAGCTGTTTTTCCTGATGATGCTGGTGCTGTGCGTGCTGGTAGCCAGCAAGGGAAGCGGGCAGACGGACCTGCATGCAATGGCCTTGTTTTCAGCCGTGGGCTTGCGTTTGCTGCCAGGCTTTCGGCGGGTGCTGTTCAGCCTGCAGACGCTGCGCTTATCACGCCCGTATTTTGAGGAGTTGACCTCGCCCGACTCGCCCTCCAAAACACCCGCGGCGACCGCCCTGCAGCAGATGGCAGCGGCTCGCGCCCCACTCCAGCCAGTGCTGCTGTGCGAGGCACTGGAGTACCGCTACCCCCAGGCCAGCCAGGCGGTTATCCACAACCTGAACTTGAGCATCGCCCCAGGGGAGTGGTTGGGCCTGGTCGGCGAATCGGGCGTGGGCAAATCGACCTTGGTGGATGTACTGATTGGTGAACTGCAGCCCTGCCACGGCTCGCTGCAATGGCTCGATCTGCCGGCCGAGCGCCGGACCACAGGTTATGCCGCCTCTGGTACCACGCTGATTCCAGGCACGCTGCGCGACAACCTGGCGTTTCTGGGCGGCAGTACAGAGCCGGCACTCAGCGAGGCGCTGGCCATTGCCGGCTTGGACGCCCTGCTGAACCGCCTCCCACAAGGCCTGGACACCCCAGTGGAAGCGTTCGAGCAGCAGCTATCGAGCGGCGAGCGGCAACGCATCGGGCTTGCTCGCGCGGTTGTCCATGCTCAGGTACTGCTGATTCTGGACGAGGCCACGGCAGCCCTTGACCAACTGAGCGAGAGCCGCTTTCTGCAAGCGCTGCGCGCCGCCAGGCCCGAGCTTGCCGTGGTGCTGATCACCCACCGCCTCACCGCCTTGCGCCATACCGACCGTAACGTGCGGATGGCCAACGGTGCGCTCACGGCGTTCAATTGTGCACCCGAGCCTGATCCGACTATCGACTTTGCAGAGCGCTCCCCGTCATGCATCTAGCGTTTGTATTGGGCACGCGCCCAGAAATCATCAAGCTTTCCTCGCTGATGGGTGCCTGCATTGAGCACGGAATCCGCTATACGTTGATCCACACCAACCAGCACTACGACGCGACCATGGACAGGCTGTTCTTCGAAGAGCTCGAGCTGCCACTCGCGCATTTCAATCTAGGGGTGGGGTCTGATGTCGCGGGCTCGCAAGTGGCGCGCATGGTCATGGGGATCGAACCGGTACTGCAGGCCGTGAAGCCGGACTATGTGATTGTCCAGGGCGACACCAACAGTTCGTTGGCCGGAGGGCTCGCAGCGCGCAAGGTCGGTATCCCGATTGTCCATGTCGAGGCTGGTTTACGCAGTTTCGACCCGTCCATGCCGGAAGAAACCAATCGGATCCAGCTGGACCAAATGTCCGACTTCTGGTTTTGCCCCTCGCCACTGCAAGTCGAGCTACTGGCCAATGAGGGCATCCAGGGCGCCAATGTGCACATCACCGGCAACACCGGCAACGATGCCACCCTGCGCTATGCGCCAATCTCCCGGGCACGCTCGGGAATCCTGGAAAGCCTGGGGGTGCAAGCCGAAGGCTACCTGCTGCTGACCTGTCACCGGCCTTCCAACACCGATGATCTGGCGCATTTCGCCAAACTGATCAACGCCGTGCAGCGCTTGGCTGAAGCTCGCGACAGGCCAGTGATTTTCCCCGTCCACCCACGACTGGGCCTGGAGCACCGGAAAATCATCGACAGCTCATCGCCCATGAAGACCACTGGCCCACTTGGCTATATCGACATGCTGGCCTTGCTCCAAGGCGCCGATCTGGTACTGACCGACAGTGGCGGCCTGCAGGAAGAGGCCTGCGTGCTGCAGCGCCGCTGCCTGGTGCTGCGAGCCAATACCGAACGTCCGGAAAGCCTGGACAGCGGTGGCTCCAGGCTGGCGCCCGTGGTGACGGAAAACAGTTTGGTCGATGCCGCAGATGAGCTGCGCCATTCACCCGTCAACTGGAGCAATCCATTTGGCGACGGTCAGGCCGGGCAACGAATCTTGCAGATATTGCGCGATGACTTCGGCACAAGCCGGGCATAGCGCCAGTGGGGACGCCCGCAGCGCCCCCTCCAGGTCGGGGCTGCGATAAGCGCTACGGCGCCACGCTCGATGAGGCAAGGTGGGCTGGCCGCTTGCGGTAGATGCCGTCGTCCCCCGGTACACCGGGCAGCAAGCGGTCGTCCCGTCCGTAGATCGGCGAACCCAGCGCCGCCTCGCCGCGCAGGCACTCGAACAGACCCGCCGCGCCCGTGTCGCCGAAACGGAAATTGGCGTGGCGGATCACCAGCAAGCCACCCGGCTTGAGCACCCGGGCCAGGTCGCCCAGCGCGCGATCAAAGTCGGCGAAGCGAATCCAGGCAGAACAATCGGTGGGGCTCCCCCCCAGCGCGCCATGGCGGAACACGGCCATCGCCATCACCAGGTCATAGCTGGCGCTCGGCTCCAGCGCCACATCACCCGCACAGGCGAAGCTCAGGCGCGGCTCTCGTCCCTCACGCTGCCATCGCGCCCGGCACCGGCCAATACGGCCAGCGTCGATATCCACGCCACGGATATGGGCCTGTCGAAAATAGCGAGCCAGGCTGAACACTTCCTCGCCGGTAGAGCAGCCGAAAGACAAGAGGCGCGTTTGCGCAGTGTCTGCCAGTGCCTGGCGAATCGACTGGAACAACTCGGGGTAGCGATCTTCTCGCGTCGTGCCGTATGGCTGAAACAAGCCTTGTGGACGCCGTCGTATCAGGAGTGCGGATCTCCGTCGCTCGCCGCCGCGCAAAACCTGCACCATGAAACGCAGCCATTCGTGAAACAACTCAAGACTCCTCATTTCGCTTTACCGTAATCTCCACGACAAGGAAACTGTCCACCAACAAACGATGCGGAGCGGGTTACCTTGGCCACCACAAGCACGGACTTTCTGAACCTCAAATTAGGTAAGTCCACTATTGGGCAAAATCTCCTGATCGCGCGCGAAAGAGGCGATGTAGTCCTGCATGAAGATGGCACCTGGGAACTGTCGCGTACTGTCCAATTGAATGAAACCTGGGTAGTTGGTCCCATCCGCACACCCTTCCCCTGCGGGAAACTCCTCGGCTTCCTGTTCCGTCAGGCCTACGGTAAAGCGGCCGTCCCGGTGGGCTGCCGCCACTGCTTCAAGGTACAGATACGCCCAGCCACCTTGGAACAGCTGATTGCGACCCAGAAGATCGCGCATGACCTACCCTATGCCTACAAGGCCGGTGCCAGCCTGAATGCACGCTACCAGGCCGGTCCCTACCGAGTCCTGTTCCATCTGGATGGACTGCAGAATGCCCGCGAAGCTTACCAGCAGGTACTTGAAAAAGTACTCGATACACCTGAGCTTGGCGCCAACGTCTCGGTCAGCATAAAGCGTGGCTGCTCCGAATATGAGATCCACTGCGGCCCTTCAAACGAATTCACCTTCAGCGATGATCTCGCCGCCGCCGAGCTGGAGTTGCTCAAGCGACTGCGTCAGCCTGCTGCGCCAAAGCCGAAGCAGCAAACGCTGACGATGATGAATTGGATACAGATTGCCTATCAGTTGGGTGACGAAAGCTACAAGAAATTCACCCTGGGCAAACCTCTGTACCCCGAACCTGTCTGCTACTCTGCACAACCGTAGCCAATCCCCAATTGCCAAAATATGAGCAGTTGATATAGCTTGAGCACCGCACTTACAGGAGCAAGAAAATGGCCGAACAAGACACCAACGAATCCAACGAGATCGAGTCCCAACGTAAAGCCTGGGAGAAGCCGGAACTCATTGAAGTCTCCATATCGGATGTGACTTCATCTATCTTCGCCACAAGCGGCAATGACGGTACGGTTGGCTTTTCGAACGTCTCTTGACCGGTATGCTCCGTCACTGTAAATCCCTGGCTCATCAATGAGCGCATTTGCCGGTCTGCTTTCCGCTCAGGCCATACCTGCGGAACTACCTGAGCATTTTGCATCCGCACTGGATGCGCCAGGGCTCGAGCAACCACGTCACTGGTCCCACCCGGGCCTTCACTTCACCCACCGTCTACGTATAACAGCCCCGGAAGATCGTCAGGATCATCAGCCCGCACTTCGGCATGATGTCCCTCTGGTGTTGGTATTTGACGGTTACCTGATCAATCGCGTCGAGCTGATAGAGGCTCTGGCACTGCCCAGGGAAGCACGGGATTGGGCCGACAGCAGCATTGCCTTTGAAGCGATGGCGCGCTGGGGAGAATTCGGTCCCGAGCGCATGCTCGGGGATTTTGCGCTAGTGGCGTGGAATCTTGCTGATCATAGTCTGCTGCTCGCACGTGACGCAGTGGGTCAGCGCCCTCTGTATTACCACGAGGGAGACGGACTCTTTGCGTTCGCCACCAACCCTGCTGCCCTGCTGGCAGTTCCCGGCATTGATCGCGAGCTGGACGAAGACTACTTCGTCGCACAGCTGTCGGACTTGCCCGTGGCCGAAAACGGCACACATTACAAGCATCTGCGCCTCCTGCCTGCCGGCTCGGTGGCCATTTTGCGCTCGGGCAGACTCAAGCAGCGTTTCTACTGGACGCCTGAACAACGAACCGAACTGCGCCTGCCCAGGGAAGAGGAATACGTCGAGGCAGCACGGGAATTGTTCGAGCGCGCGGTCAAAGACTGCCTGAGGATCGAGGGCCCTGCATTTTCCTCCCTCACCGGAGGACTGGACTCCTCCGCCGTGTCGGTGACGGCCGTGAAACACCTGCCAGGCAACGCCTTGACCACCATCACCTGCCTGCCCGATGCCGGTCAACAGCCGCCGGATTCAGATCACCACTTCATGAGCGAACGACGCTATGTAGCGAGCATCTGCGAACAGACACCCGGACTGCAGCCACTGTTTTTCAACGCTCCAGTGCAACATCGATGGGATACCGACTGGCTAGGGATGTTCCAGCTGACAGGCGCCCCTTGGCGAAATGTGATGAACCTGGCCTGGATGGGCTCCGCCCGGGATCACATCAGGCAGCAAGGAGGACGTGTACTGCTGGTCGGAGCGCTCGGCAATGTGACCTTGTCCTGGGATGGACAAGGCACCCTTACCGGCTTGATGAGGGAGGGTCGCTGGCTGAAGGCCTTTCAGGAATCATTCGCCCTGGCCCGTACGAGCGGACACAACGCTACCGTTGCGCGCCAGATATGGCGCTCCACCCTGGCCCCGTTTGCGCCAGACATCGTTCAGCGGTGGAAAGCAAAACTGCATGCCGGGTCGAGCGCTTTCGAGTGGGGGCATCAATCTCCCATTGAGCCGGCGATAAAGGCACGTATTCGAACCGAAGAGGGCGCCAGGCGCCGCAAGCAAATGGCCTCCATGGCGAGTTGGCAACTACGCCAGGAATGGTTCAGGGAGCGCCAGTCGGCACTGCAGGCATCGGGACTTGTGCGTGCCCTGCATGGCTTCGAGGTTCGCGACCCGATGGCTGACCGGCGCTTGCTGGAGTTCTGCTTTTCACTGCCCGACAGCCTCTACCTGCAAGGTGGCATAACTCGTCTCCTCGCCCGCCGAGTCACTGCCGACCGCCTGCCTGGCGAGGTGGTCAACAACCGCAAACGCGGCATGCAATGCCCTGAATACCTCCATCGGATGAGTATGATGCGCCCATTTCTAGGCGAGAGACTCGAAGAGCTGGAGGCTTCCCCCCTGGCCCAACGCTTGCTCGACCTCAAACGCATGAGGAGCCTGCTCTCGAACTGGCCAGACCGATCAGCGAGCCCGGAGCACCTGACCCTTCTGCACCGAGGCCTGCACTTTGGTGCCTTCCTGCGCTGGGTCGAAACAGGCTGCCAACTCCAGGGTCAACCTGCTTCGGCTAGCCCCCCAAGCCCTCGCTAGCAATAAGCAAGACGCGCTCTAAGCGGCTCGGAGGCCTCTTCAATACGGCGTAGCTGTGCCTCGTTCAATCGCTCACGCCACCCTCCGGCACGCCCCTCTCGGAAGAAGCGCGCGGCGCGTTGCGGCCGCTCATTGAAGCCATGGCTGGCCTCCGCAGCCTGCAGCCGGTCGAAGCGAGTGGCATCCAGGGCTTGCTCCAGGCGTTCGTCATCCAATGGCCAGCCACAATATTTGATGACACCGGCAAAGCTTTCCCAGGGCTTGGCCAACATGTCTTCATAACGAAGAAGCAAAGGGCTCCAGGGCGCGGGCAGATCGATCCAGCTCAGCACGTGCTGGCTCCAACTCCCCAGTCGTTGCGGTAGCTGATCCTTGAGTCCGAGCTTTTGGTCACACAGGATGGCGCGCTCGTCGAGGAGGATGTCGATCGCCCTATCCACACTCAAACCGAGATGCCCGGCCAGCGACAACGCCACATCCCGCGGGTCGCGCACGATATAGATCGCACCCAGGGTGCTGCTGGCTGGGAACAGCGGCTCCTCCCCTGGAGTCAATTGCCAGGCGTCATGCACCTTATTGAACAACGGCTCGCGCGCCTCTGCGGCTTGCAGCTCATACATGCGCGGACGCAAGGTCATCAGTTCATCCGGCAGCAAATCAGACGAGGCCACACCCAGAAGCTCGTCGAAGCGGCGACGACTGCTGGCAATCGGAGCAAAGTTCTGTTTCTGCGATAAGTCTGGCGTCGATCCGCCCAGGCGATAACTGTTGAGGACCAGGCGCAGCCAAGTGTTACCAGACTTGGGGTAGGACGCCAGCCAGTAAAAGCCACTCATGCCTGATGGCTCGTCCCGGCGTGAAACGCCACGATGCGCTGAACAAGTTCATCCAGATGTTCGAAGCCAGAAAGCTGCCGAACCAGAACATGCCGCGCAACGCCAGCCGCCAATCGCGTTACCTGCGAAAAGTGGGCGCCCTTACCAACGGCAACCGTCATGAGGATCCGCTCCTGATACAGGGCCTTGGAGAACCGAACCGAGGCCGGTAAACCGCCCACCTCTTCCAGCCCCGCATGCCTGGCATCCTCGACTCGCTCAAGGTGGTACAGCGCAGCCAGCTTCAAAGGAGCGCCTACGGCGAAGTGCTCGGCACCCAAGCCGACGGAGAATTTGTCCATGCCCTGGCGTACGCGCTCTGCGTCCACCATGCCATGGCCAAACTGGCTCATTGCATCCTGCCAGAGCTTGACCCTGGGGAAGGTTGGCAACGCGACGGCACCTCGCTCCGGGTCGAGGCTCAAGACGGTGACATCGTCCGCCAGAATCGAGTAACCCTGTCGCATGAAGGCCGATGCCAGGGTCGATTTACCGGTTCCAGAAGGTGCCGTGAAGGCAACCGCGACATCCCCCTGGGGAGAAGGCAATTTCACGCAACAGGCATGCAAAGGTAGGACGGCACGGCGCTGGCAAACAATTGCAAACACGGTGCCGAACAGGAATGTCCTTACCGCCGGGATGTCCGCCGGGAGGTTGGGTTGTACCCGAATCGTGCGGCCATCGGGCGCTATACGGTAGGTCGCAACGGACTCGATCGCGAAACGACAGGTTCCATCAGCGCCCATTTGCAGAACGGGGCCGTCGTACTGAAGGTCCGGCAGTTGTGCCTCGACCGCGCCGAGTTCGATATGCAAGTCGATCGGAGCCTGTAGATCCCCTGTCCAGGGCAATAGCTCCGGCAACGGCAAATCACTGCGCACACGCCAGCCGCACAGATAAAAATCGTCATGCATGGTCTGACACCTG
This sequence comes from Pseudomonas sp. TKO26, assembly GCF_003225665.1. Classification (NCBI taxonomy): domain Bacteria; kingdom Pseudomonadati; phylum Pseudomonadota; class Gammaproteobacteria; order Pseudomonadales; family Pseudomonadaceae; genus Pseudomonas; species Pseudomonas sp. TKO26. The sequence continues at coordinate 72,704 of NZ_QKLN01000002.1, read as the reverse complement.
ATCTTGCTGCCGCAGAGCGCGAACATTGCCAATATTCTCCGCCCCGCAAACGATCCCACCGTCTTGCCCAGGCAATACCAGCCAGGCATGCGCGCCTATGGATTCACCTTCTCGACGTACCCCCAGGCACAATACGGAACGTCTCCCGCGCAGGCGCAACATGCAGGCAGCCACCAACGCCTGGCGCAAACAAAGAGGTTTCCAGGGAAGGCGCCTGGCCGCGACGGTCACCGCGTCTCCCACCGCACGAGCCATCGGCGACAAGACAGGATTCAAATCAGAAGATGCCGGCTCAATGCGAGCCCCACTCAACCGCAGCAAAAAGCGCCACGAAAACAGACGATCCAGGACAGGCGTGAGCGAAAAAAACAGGGCGGCTTCGACAACGCGAAGACGGTGAGCGTTGATCAAGCCTGAACCTCAATGAGTTCACGACTCGCCAGCTTGCCAAGCAGCTCCATGACATCCTGACGAATCACCTGGATATCTCCGTCGTACTCGGCAACCAGTGCCTCACACAAGGCCTCCACCTGCACAGGCGAGGCGAGGCGCTCCCAAATATCGCTGGCCACGGAGTTGAGACCGAAGTAATGCCACTGGGACACGCTCATCAGCACCAGTTCTCCACCGATTTCGGCGGCGAGCACGCTAGCATTCCTGAAAACAGTCGCCTGTGCCGTGATATCGCTCATTCCTAGCTCCGTCGCCCCAGTCAAACGCCGCTCATAATGCCGAGCCTTCCATGGATCTACAAGCCCGCAGACTGGCCGATTCAGGGTGTGTCAACACTGGCCACTGCAGGCCTGGCCCGCACTCGACATTCCAGCCACCTCAACAGCAAGTACATCCGACTGGCCGACTGCCGCAGAACCTACTTTTCCCACAAAATCGGCCGATTGCAGCCTACTAGGCTCGCTCCTCAGCCTGACGCTCTCCTGCGCAATGCCAGAAGCCCTGAATCAGACCAAACCAACAAAGAGTTGCTTCAGAAACTGGCTCTTCGGCCTACCGGCACACCACAGGCATCCCAGTTAACAAGGAGTCATAGTTTGCCATCCGGGAAACCCTGCTCCACGTCTTTCTTCTGCTAAAAAGCGCCAAAGAGGATTCCGATGAAATCACCAAGCGCGGCAGCGGCATTGAGTGCAGTTTGATCTGGTCCCAGGTGCACTCGGTAGAGATGGCCCGAGCGCTGGTGGATACCTTGCTCGAAAGCAGCCGCCACACGCCACCGGTGAAGTAACACGCCTCGCGGCAGCGCCGATGAACTTTGACATTGGATGAAAGCGAAAAACCCCGTCGCCTCGCCTGCTGCAAGCTTTTGCTCCAGCTTTAACCGCGTCCTTCGCAAAGGCCGGCCTAGCACTGGGAAAAGCTACCCAGCAAAAAGGGACTTTTTGTGAACAGTAACTTAACTTTTGAAAAGCCGGCCATGACGTCGGCGGAACACGTCATGGCTGACGAGGCGCTGCACTTTGCTCGCAGGCATAAGAAAAAAATCGCAAAACGCCTTGTTCATAAGGACCAGTACCCAACTGAAGAGTCACAGGTTTCGGCTTTTATGGCCGGCTCGCCTGGTGCGGAAAACCCTTTTGCCGACTTCATTCGCAACGCAAAGTCCGAGCAGAAGAAGCGCGCCTGTACCGAAGTTCTGAGCGAAGCGACCAAGCAGCGGAACCTCATCATGGCGCAACAGAAGCGAAACGATGCTGATTCGGCACAGCAACGGAATATCCGGCTTATCTGCCGCAACCTCATAGACGCGAGCTTGCTCGCGAATCTACCCATAGCCCACATTCAACCAGCGAACCCGCGTGACTGTTCATTATCGACACGCTTCGTGCGGCCCACTTCAAACAAACCGCCCCGCCCTAAGCGCCTTCAAGAAGGTATAGGACGCATGGTTCAACGTCTCTCGCGGGGCGCTGATCACGCTCACCGAGCGCACGATGCGCTGGTCTTCCAGGCGCAGGAAATTCAGCTGGTCCCCCGCCGCCGAACGGCTCAGCAGCTCCGGTAGCAGGGTCACGCCCATGCCTTGGGCCACCAGGGCCAGCAAGGAGGTGGTGTTTCTGACGCTGAGGGTCGAGTGGTCGCGGATGTGCCGGAACTCGGCGGCGTTGATCTCGGCGCCCAGGCCGCTGTTGATAAAGGTCTGCCCGTCCAGGTCGCTCCAGCGCAGCGGGCGGGTCAGACGGTTGAGGGGGTTGTCGCTGTTGCAGACCACGCAGAAGGCGTCGGAAAACAGAAAGTCCTGGTCGATGTTGGGAATGCTCGCCGGCACGGTGGCGATGCCAATATCCACGTCACCGCTGAGCACTGCCTGCACCACGCGGGCGGAATCCATGTCGCGGATATCCAGGTGGAACTGCGGATGCTGTTCATGGAACTGCTTGAGCAGCGGCGGCAGCAGGGTGATGGCGAAGGACGGCACCGCCGCTACGCGCACCAGGCCGGTGTCGGCCTTGGCGTAGGTCTTGATAGTGCTGACGGTGCGGTCGAAATGTGCCAGTTCGCGCTGGGCTTCCTGCAGCACGAAACGCCCCAGGGGGCTGAGCTGGTTCTTGCGTTCACCTTCGAACAGCGCGCCGCCCAATTCTTCTTCCAGTTGCTTGAGCGAGAGCGACACCGCCGCCGGTGTGCGGTGCAGGCGCTGGGCGGCCTGGGTCAGGCTCTGGCTGGTGGCCACCGCGACGAAAAACTGCAAATTGGAGATCTTGATGCTCATGGCGGCGCGTCCTGCTGGCAAAGACAAGCTTAAATTTTACTTAAATAACCTTAAAATTTATTAGATTTACTTAATACAAGGCCGACTCATAATCCTCCCAGAACCGCACAAAGGCAACGCCCCGCCTGGCGTGCCGCCCTGGAGGATTTCATGAGCGACCACCATCACAACTACAACGCCGGCCAATGGCTCAAGGGCGCCAGCGAGATCGAGAACCGCAACCCGTCGGACACCCGCGACCTGATCGGCCTCTACGCCCAGGCCTCCCGGGCGCAGTTGGACACTGCCATTGCCGCCGCCAGCGAGGCCCAGCAAATCTGGGCCCGCAGCGGCATCGAGCAACGCTACAAGGTGCTGATGACCATCGGTCAGGAGCTGATGCAGCGCTCCGCGGAAATCGGCAGGACCCTGTCCCGGGAAGAAGGCAAGCCGATGGCCGAGGGCGCCGGCGAGGTGTACCGCGCCGGGCAGTTCTTCACCTACTACGCCGCGGAAACCCTGCGCCAGTTGGGGCAGACCGCCGACTCGGTGCGCGACGGCATCGAGATCGATATCCGCCGTGAACCCATCGGCGTGGTGGCGATCATTTCGCCGTGGAATTTCCCCATGGCCACCGCCTGCTGGAAGATCGCCCCGGCCCTGGCCTTCGGCAACGCCGTGGTGTGGAAGCCGGCCAACCTGACCCCGGCCAGCGCGGTGATGCTCAGCCAGATCATCGCCCGCCAGGACTTGCCCAAGGGCCTGTTCAACCTGGTGATGGGCGCCGGTTCCGAGATCGGCCAGGCGCTGATCGAGCACCCGGGCATCAGCGCCATTTCCTTCACCGGTTCGGTGGACGTGGGCAAGGGCATCGCCGCCTCGGCCGCCGCCAACCTGACCAAGGTGCAGCTGGAAATGGGCTCGAAAAACGCCCTGGCGGTGATGGACGACGCCGACCTCGACTTGGCGGTGAGTTGCGCGGTGAATGGCGCCTTTGGCGGCACCGGGCAGAAGTGCACCGCGTCCTCGCGGCTGATCGTGCATGAAGGCATCCACGATGCCTTCGTGGAAAAACTGCTGGCAGCAACCCAGGCGCTCAAGGTCGGCCATGCCCTGGAGGCCGGCACCCAGATCGGCCCGGTGGCCAGCGCCGCACAATTGGAGGCCAACCTGGCGAACCTGCAACTGGGCCAGCAGGAAGGCGCCGAACTGCTCACCGGCGGCCAGCGCCTGGAGCTGGAAAGCCCCGGTTACTACCAGGCACCGGCGCTGTTCATTGGCGGCAGCAACGCCATGCGCATCAACCGCGAAGAGCTGTTCGCACCCATCGCCTGCGTGATCAAGGCCGGCAGCTACGAAGAGGCCCTGAGCCTGGTCAACGACACCCGCTTCGGCCTCACCGCCGGCATCATGACCCGCTCCCTGGCCCGCGCCAGCCACTTCCGCCGCCATGCCCGGGTCGGCTGCGTGATGGTCAACCTGCCCACCGCCGGCACCGACTACCACGTGCCTTTCGGCGGCCGTGGCGACTCCAGCTACGGCCCGCGCGAGCAGGGGCGTTCGGCGGTGGAGTTCTACACCCACGTGAAGACCGGCTACATCGCCGCGGGGGCGCCACTATGAGCCTGCCCCAGACCTTCGCCAGCCGCGGCCCGCGCATCGATGCCATGCAGTACGACAACTGGTCGGAAAAGATCTTCCAGCAGATGCGCGAAGGCGGCGTCGATGCCGTACACGTGACCATCGCCTACCACGAGACCTTCCGCGAAATGGTGGCCAATATCGAAGCCTGGAACCGCAGGTTCCAGCGCTACTCGCACCTGATCCTGCACGGCAAGTGGGCCAGCGACATTGCCCTGGCGCGGCAGACCGGGCGCACGGCGATCTTCTTCGGCTTCCAGAACCCCTCGCCCATCGAGGACGACATCGGCCTGGTGGAAGTGGTGCACAGTCTCGGCGCGCGCTTCATGCAGTTGACCTACAACAACCAGTCGCTGCTGGCCACCGGTTGCTATGAACAGGAAGACCCGGGCCTGACCCGCATGGGCAAGCAGGTGGTGCGGGAGATGAACCGGGTCGGCCTGGTGGTGGACATGTCCCACTCCGCCGAACGCTCGACCCTACAAGCCATCGAGCACTCCGAGCGCCCGATCGCCATCACCCACGCCAACCCGGCGTTCTGGCACACGGCGCTGCGCAACAAGTCCAACACCGTGCTCAAGGCCCTGGGCCAGAGCGGCGGCATGTTCGGTTTCTCGCTGTACCCGCACCACCTCAAGGACAAGAGCGCCTGCAGCGTGCAGAGCTTCTGCGAGATGATCGCGCGCACCGCCGAGCTGATGGGCGTCGAGCACCTGGGCCTGGGTTCCGACCTGTGCCAGGACCAGCCCAACAGCGTGGTGGACTGGATGCGCGTCGGCCGCTGGACCCTGGACGTCGACTACGGCGAAGGCTCCAAGGCGCAGCCGGGCTTCCCCGACCAGCCGGCCTGGTTCCGCGACAACCGCGACTTCCACAACATCGAGTCGGGCCTGCACGGCGTGGGTTTCAACGCCCAGGAAGTGGCCGCGATCATGGGCGGCAACTGGCTGCGCTTCTTCGAGAACAATTTTGTTCCGGCCAAGGCCCAGGCAGGTGCCGCCGTCCACTGTCACGAGATCGCGGTCTGAGGCCCCCGACTGTTTCCCGATTGTCCTGACGTCCGGCCTGAACAAGGTCATCGCCACGCACTAACAACAAAAAATGCGCCCATAACAATTATTAGCGATCGACAACGCAACACGGAGGCACCATGGAAATTCCGAGCGAAATCAACGCGGGGATCAACACCCGCGCGCTGGGCAGCCGCGCCGCTGGAACCCTCGACTGGTCGATTTTCTGGATCAGCGGAGGCTTCTTCCTGCTGTTCCTGATCATTGCCCTCATAGACCTGAACACCCTGTCCAGCCTGATTGGCAGCGCCTTCACCTGGAGCACCCGGTTCTTTGGCCTGTACTGGCAGGTACTGATGCTGGCCACCTTCGGCGCCAGCCTGTACATCGGCTACACGCGCCTGGGCCGGGTGCGCCTGGGTGGCGTCGGACAAACCCCGAGCATCAGCACCGTCAATTGGGTGTCGATGATCATGTGCGCCCTGCTGGCCGGCGGCGGCGCCTTCTGGGCCGCCGCCGAACCGATGATGCACTTCATCAACCCGCCACCGTATTTTGCCGCCGCAGCCAAGACCGACGGCGCCGCCGTCGCCGCGCTGTCGCAATCGTTCCTGCACTGGGGCTTCATGGCCTGGGCGGTGCTCGGCAGCCTGCTGACCGTGGTCTACATGTACCTGCACCACGAAAAGAACCTGCCGCTGATGCCGCGCACCCTGCTCTATCCGCTGCTGGGCGAGCGTGCCCTGAAGGGCCCGATCGCGGTGTTCGCCGACGCCTCGGCGATCATCGCGGTAGTGGCCGGCACCATCGGTCCGGTGGGTTTTCTCGGCCTGCAGATCGCCTTCGTCCTGCACTCGGTGTGGGGCGTGCCCAACACCATCATGGTCCAGGCCATGGTGATTCTCTCGGTGACGGTGATCTACACCCTGTCCTGCGTGGTGGGCCTGGGCGGCCTGCGTCTGGTGAGCAAGGTTCATGTGTGGCTGATGCTGGGCCTGGCGGCGTTCCTGTTCATCTGTGGCCCGACCCTGTTCCTCAGCGAGACCTTCGCCCAGAGCCTGGCGGTGCACGTCACCCACTTCTTCCAGACCGCCCTGTACCGCGACGACAGCGCCTGGCTCAACAGCTGGACGCTGTTCTACTGGGGCTGGTTCATCGGTTACGCGCCGATGATGGGCATCTATGTGGCCAAGGTCTCTCGCGGGCGCAGCATCCGTGAGGTGATCACCCTGATGTCGGTGGCTGCACCGCTGATCACCATGCTCTGGTTCACCCTGGTGGGCGGCACCGGAATGGGTGTTGAATTGCAGACAGCGGGCAAGGTCATCAGCCACGGCGTGCAACCCGAAGCGCTGCTGCTCGGCGTGGCCCAGTCGATGCCCCTGCCGAACCTGATTTCCGCGCTGTTCCTGTTCCTGAGTTTCTTTTCGGTGGTCACCAGCGCCGGCTCCATGTCCTACACCGTGGCCATGGCCATCAGCAGCGACCACGACGAATCCCCAGCCTGGCTGCGGGTGTTCTGGGGCGTCGGCATGGGCTTGGTGGGGGCGACCCTGATCACCCTCGGCGAGGGCGGCATCAGTGCCCTGCAATCCTTTATCGTGATTACCGCGGTGCCGGTGTCATTGCTGATTCTGCCGGCGGTATGGGACGCGATCCGCATCGCCCGGCAGATGGCCCGTGATCAGGGGGTGCTCTGAATGAACCTGCGACCACCCGCCAGCGTCATGAAGGCGGCGCGCCTGGGGGCCTTCCACCAGTCCCGGCTGTCGTTCATGCGCCAGTTGCTGCGCCGGCTCAAGGCAGAAAACTGGCAGTTCCAGCGCCCGCTGTGGACCCTCGACAGCCAGGGCGTGGGCCGTGCGGTGTACACCGCCACCGGCCCGCAGCGCAGCTACAGCCTGGTGGCCTTCGCCCATGACCTGGACCCGGCACTGCGCTCGGACCGGGTCATCGCCACCGCCTGGGATGCCACCTTCGCCCTGTTCGACGGCATCCCCGACGCCGCTGACCTGGACCGCCTGGAGGCCAATGTGCCGAAGCAGGAAGCCGGGCGCATTTCCTCCCGCGAGCTGTGCATGGCCCGGGCCAACCGCTCGGTGCGGCTGTTCGAGCATGTGGTCGAGGCCCTGGCCGCCGGCCGCCAGCCGCAGCGCGAGTTCATCGATGAAGTCGGCTACCTGATGCGCACCACCGCGGTCTACGGCAGCGGCAAGTTCGGCGCCGCCGACCGTGAAAGCATCGCCCAGCGGCCGGAGCTGGCGGCACCGTTCCAGGCGGAAATGCTCACCGTGTTCCTGATCCGCGCCTTCACCCTGGACCTGGTGGAACACCTGGCCCAGGCCCGCGCGCCCCAGCAGGCGGTGACCCTGGAACCGCAACTGCGCCGGCGCTTGGGCATCGGCAACTCCACGGGGCTGGGCATGGCGCCGTTCCTGCTGAACCATCCGGTGCTCTTGAACAACTGGGTGCAGGCCCGGGAAACCGCCCTGCAACGGGTACGCGCCGTGCGCCAGCCATCGGTTGCGGAGCGCCAGCAGTTCGCCGAATTCCTCGCCCGGGCCCAAGCCGGCATCGGCCACTGGCACTCCGAGCACGAACTGCAACACGGCCGCATCCTGCAACTGCAAAGCGACCTGCAGCGCCTGGAACACCGTCTCGCCAGCGGCATCCTGGAACAGGATTCCCCCTGGGACGAACTCTATCGCTGGGCCGAAGGCGCGCTGTCGCTGGAGGCCCAGGAATGCCTGGTGTCGCTGCTGCTGGAGCCTTACGGGCACCTGGTGGACGAGCTGGGCGCCGGCATGCAGGCCGATGAGCAGGCCAGCTTCAGCGTCGACGGCAGCATGAGCATCGGCCGCCTGCGACAGATACTCGATGAGCACTACTCCTGGGTCGCGGCCATCGACTTTTCCAGCGAAGCCAGCCGCGCGCTGTTCTGGTACGTCTCCGAGGAAAAGCTCGAACCGCGGATCGGCCAGCGCTTTTCCGAGCCCGGGCAAGACCTGGAACAGCCCCTGGCAGTGGCCCGGGACATCGCCCAGTTGCAGGCCGCGCTGCCGGGCTGGGACGACTCGCAAAGCGTCGCCAGCTTCCTGCTGCGACACCCGGAACACCGCCACAGCCTGCGCCGGGTGCAACTGGCCCCAGCGTTCCCCTACGCCGACATCCAGGACAACCTGATCGACCAGGCGCTGCTGCCCATCGACCTGCTGCGCTGCAAGCTGTCGTTCTTCGGCGCCACCCACTTCGACCCGCGCTCGGATCGCTGGGTACGCATCACCCTGTACAAGAACGCGCCCTTCCCCCATGAGCTGGGGCAGGTGGCCGCGGATGACTGGTCCTACCCCAACCTCGACAGCCAGGAGCAACGCCGTGCATGCCTCGTTGAATGAAATCGAAAGCCTGTGCAAGAAAGCCGCCCGCGGTGCCGGGCTGTCCTGGGGCCTGGCCGAGGAAGCCGGCAAGGCCGCGCGCTGGCTCTCGGCCCACGGCCTCGACGGGCCCGGCTTGCTGGCCATGCAACTGCGACAGAATGACGGCTGCGCCTACCAGCAACTGGCCCCGGATGTCAGCGCCGAGCCCTGGCAGGTGCCGGGGCATGCCCTGTGCCCGCTGATCGCCGGGGCGACCCTGAGCGACCACGCCTACCTGCTGCGCAGCAACGGCCGCATCGAACTCCGGCAGGTGGCGCACCCGCAACTGCTGCTGCCCTTTGCCAGCGCCACCGCGCGCCAGCTCGGCCTGTGGCTGGAACTGTCCTGGAACGGCTGCTGCCTGAAGTTTTCACCCTCAGGCGAAGCCTGGCTGGTACGTGCGCAGCACCTCGGCGCCGCCACAGCCGCCCAGGTGCGCTGCGCTCGCGTGGCCCCTGGCGGCACCCTCGGCAAGCCTCTGGCGGGCAGCATTCCGGACCTGGGCGACAGCCCCCAGCACGACCTCGATCACCTCGCCGCCCGCACCTATGTGCCGGCCTCCGAAGCCTCGCGCCTGCTGGGCGCCGGGGCCGGCCTGAGCGACAACAACTGACCTTTCCATCCTTGAACCCACGGACCTCGACATGACCTCATCCCTCCAGCGAATCGGCACCACCGCGCGTTTCAGCCAAATCGTCATCCACAACCGGACCGTCTACCTGGCAGGCCAGGTTTCACAATTGACCGAAGGAGACATCCGCGCCCAGACGCAGGACGTGCTGCAACAGATCGACGCCCTGCTGGCCAAGGCCGGCACCGACAAGGGCCGCCTGCTCAGCGCGCAGATCTGGCTCAAGGACATGGCCGACTACCCGGCCATGAACCTGCTCTGGGATGCCTGGCTCGAAGGTGTCCAGGCACCCGTGCGGGTTTGCGTGCAGGCGCCCATGGCCAAGCCGCACTACCGCATCGAAGTGTTGGTGATTGCTGCGCAACCGGCCTGAATCAGCTCAGCCCTGACCCTGTCTCGGCGGCCACCAGCGCCCGCTCCATGATCAGCGTCAGCTCCTCGCCCTCGTAATGCTCGCGTACCCGGACATACCCCAGGCGTGCATAGAAGCCTTCGGCAGTGACCGCCGAGGGCACCACCAGCGAGGCCAGCCCCGCCTGCAACGCCGCCTGCTCGACCGCGGCCATCAGTTGCCGGCCCAGGCCATGGCCGTGGTAGGCCGGATCAACGAACACCGAACGCACCGCGCGCCCGTCGAGGCTGGCGGTGCCCAGCAGTTTCCCGTCCACCAGGGCGACGAACATTTGCCGACGCCGCATCAGTTGCAGGACGGCGTCCGGGGTAAAGCTGTCTTGCACCCGCTCGATGACACTGGCGGGATAGTCCTGGGCATTGCTGGTGAGCAAGGCCGCCAGGATCACCCGGCTGATTTGCGCGGCATCGGCCTGCAAGGCCGGACGAATTTGACACTCCATGACCACTCCCTGGTTTCAGCACTGACGGTCCTGGCGAAAATACGGCGCGCCCGGCCAGCCGCCAAGCTTCATTGCAACTGAAACACCAGGCAAGGATTGTCATTCAACCGCCCTTCATACACCGGCTGCTGGTTTTCCAGCGAGGTGCCCTGGAGCTTCTCTCGATCCTTGCGCGCCACGATCACCCATGAACCGTGGGGCAGTGCGTCCAGCTCTCCGGGGGCGTCGCCGCGAACGAACAGCGGCTGCTCGTCGTAGTCCAGGTTCATCATGTAGCGCACGGCCCAGGTGTCCTGGCCCAGGTTGAAGAACACCAGGGGCCCGTGTTCGGCCGCGCGCAGTTGCTCCACATCACGGACAAAACCCTGGGTGTCGAATTGCCGGTCCTTGGCCGGGTCCACCACCGCTACCAGTAGCGTCCATTGCGCCGCCAGGGCCAGGGCGCTGAGCAGCACCAGGCGCCGCCCGAAGCTGCCCCGGGTGTGGCGCCAGCAGTACAGCGCCAGCAGTTGCAGCACGACGAAAATGCAGATCAGCAGCGGCATCGACACCGGCGGCCAGTAGCCGTGCTTGTGCCAGCTGTGTTTGAGCACGAACAGCACCAGGATGCACAGCCCCGGCAGCACACCCACCAGCCACAGGTAGGCACTGCGCACCTTGCTCATCCGGCCCCGGACCATGAGCAGGCCGTAGGCGGCCACCGCGGCGAACATCGGCACCATGGGCAGGATGTAGTAAGCGCGCTTGAAGTGCGGCACCGACAGCCCCAGCAAGATCATCAGGCCGCAAGCGCCGAGCCGCAGTACCAGGCGCAGTTGCGGGTCGACATGGCGCCGGAACACTTGGCTGCGCAGCATCCACAGGGTTACCAGGGCCAAGGGCACCACCGGGAAATAACGGTACAGCGCCAGCTGGAAGTAGAAGTAGAACGGCTCGCCACTTTCATCCAGGCGCCCGCTCACCTGCATGTTGTAGACCTGATGGACAAAGGCCTCGCCGCCGCTGACATGGGCCAGTTGCATCAACAGCCACCAACAGCCGGCCAGTACCAGCAGGCCGCCGCAGCCGTAGCCGAGCACGCGCTTGAACAAAGTGCGGCGCGCCTCCTGGGTACGGCTGTCGCCCAGCAGCCAGTAGGTGCAGACCACGCCACAGACCTCCACCAGCCCCAGTGGCCCGCGAATGGCGAAGGCCAGGGCGAACAACGGCAGCACCAGCAATGGCCGCAGCCGCGAGCCGCGCTGTTCGCCGCTGTGCAGCAGGTAGAAGGCTCCCAGGCACAGCAGCGAGATCATCTGGTCCAGGCACACCGAGCGGGACTTGTCCAACAGCTGGCTGGTCAGCGCCGTCAGCAGCACCGCCAACAGCGCCCAGGTGCGGCCCATGGGCGCCAGCAGGCGGTACAGCAGCGCCAGGACCCCGGCCGAAGCCAAGGCGGTGGGCAGGATATTGGCCAGGTGATTGGGGGCGCCGAAGAGCTGGGCGAACAGGTAGCTGAAATAGGTCGCTGTGCCCGGGTAATCCGGATACGGCTGGCCGTAAGTGGTGGGGAACAGGCTCGGCCCGTGGCGGAACATTTCCTGCAGGAACAGCGCCCAGCGCCCGTCGAAACCCTGGGGCTGCTGGTCCCAGATGCCAAAGGTGAACAGCAGCAGGGCCGCCAGGTAGATACCCCAGGACTCAATCCCGAAACGCGTTTCTCGAACCATCTTCGCCCCGTCAGAAAGTGCCGTGCCATGGGCCCGGCGTAAGGCTGGACATGGTGCGCGCGCACCCACTGAACGGTGACTGAACGAGAATAAAAAAACCGCCTGCGCCGCCGACTGTCGCCGCTGCCGAGCCCGCGAGGCGGCGAAAAGGCCAGCAGGGCCTTGCCTGACGGTTTCCAGGCAAACCTCTGATGACCGCAAGCCCCCTGCGTCTGATGCGCAGCCTGCGGCAGCGGCTACAGGGAGCGACGTCCCAAGCTCGAAAACCGGCGCCAGTCGAACTGCCCCACCGCCAGCGCCAACAGGATCAGGCCCATGGAAATCCCGTCATCGATGCCCACTGGCTGCTCCAGGATCAGCACCGACCCGGCCATGCCGAACACCGGAATCAGCAACGACAGGGGCGCCACCCGCGAGACCGGATACTCGCGCAGCAACAGGTTCCAGCCCCAGTAACAGAAGTGCGTTGCCACATAGACCTGGAACATCAGCGACAGCAGCGCGCCGACGGACACCTGCCCGGCCAGTTGCAGAAACGGCGCACTTCCATGGCTCAACCAGGTCAGTGCCAGCAGGGGCAACGGCGCGAACAGGCTGGCCCAGACCACGAAGGCGAACACCTCCCGCACCCCGCAGCGCTTGATGATGACGTTGCCCACACTCCAGCTGAAGGCGCTCACCAGCAGCAAGGCGTAACCCAGGCTGGTGGCGTGCCCGGGGCTAGCGCCGATGATCCGCAACAACCCCCACAGCGCAATGGCCGTGGCCAGAACCTGCTGCCAGCGCAGGCGCTCGCCGAACAGCAACACGCCCCAGCCCAGGGAGAAAAAGGCGCTGAACTGGATCAACAGCGAAGCCGTGCCCGGCGCAACGCCCTGATCGATTCCCAGGTTGATCAGGGCCCACATGGCCACGCCGAAAATCAGCCCGTAGGCCGCCAGCCAGCCAAACCCCACTTGCGGGCGCGGCACCAGGAATACCCAGGGCAACGCCGCGAGGGTGAAACGCAGGGCGGTGAGCAGCAACGGATCGATAGTCGCCAGCCCTAGCTTGGTTATGGGGAAGTTCAGGCCCCACAAGGCCGTTACCAGAAGGGCCAGGAACAGGTGTTTTTTCTGCATGTCGTGCGGTCCAGGAAAGGCGGCCGCGAGCAAATCCCCGGCCGGGGCCGAACTATCGCTGCAGCCCGTCATGGCCCGCTTGCAGTATCAGGTCAACTATCAGTAGATTCGGGCCATGCAGCCTATCGCTATCGACCCTTACGACAATACCCCTCGGGATGTGGTGGTCAGTGCCATCGACTACCCCGACGGCCTGTACTTCGCCGAGCACCAACACCGCCGCGGGCAGTTCGCCTATGCCGCCACCGGCGTGATCAGCGTCTTTACCGCGCAGGGCAACTGGGTGGTGCCACCACAACGGGCGATCTGGGTGCCGGCCGGGGTGACTCACGCCATGCACATGAGCGGCCCGGTGACCATGCTCAACACCTATGTGCGTGCCCGGGCGGCAAAGCGCCTGGGCTTGCCGGAGCAGTGCCAGGTACGGGAAGTGTCCGAGTTGCTGCGCCAACTGCTGCTGCGGGCCATGCACCTGCCTGCGCTGTACGCCAGGGATGGCATGCAGGGGCAGTTGATGAACCTGCTGCTGCATGAAGTCGCCAGCATGCCGGCCTTGACCCTCAATGCCCCGCTGCCGAACGAGCCGCGGTTGGCCAGGGTCTGTCGCGAGCTGCTGGAACAGCCGTCGCTGGAGTTGGGGATCGATGCCATCGCCGAGCGCGCGGCAATGAGCCGTCGCACCTTCACCCGGCTGTTTCGCCAGCACACCGGCATCAGTTTCGTCGAATGGCGCCAGCAGGCCTGCCTGTTGGCGGCCGTGGTGCGCCTGGGCCAGGGCGAGGCGGTAACCCGGGTCGCCAGCGACCTGGGCTACAGCAGCCCGAGTGCCTTCAGCAGTGTATTTCGCAAGGTCCTGGGCGAGACGCCCAGCCGCTACTTTGCCCGGGCCCGGGTCTGAATGACCCGAGCCTGAGCGACGCCGCGCTACAGGAACACGGCGGACAACATCCCCAGCGCCCCAAGGCAGCAGCCGATCAAGGCACCACGCCCGGGGGCCTGCTGGAACAGTGCCCAGATCACCAGCGGCTCCAGGAGCAGCAGTGACGTCACCGACACCACGGTGATGATCCAGATATCGCCCACCGCCACATAACCCAGCCAGTAGGCCGCCAGCAGGCAGATACCGCCCAGGCACATGATCAGTACCGGCAGCGCCAGTTCGGCACCGGAGGTGTTGCCGGAATGGGCCAGCCGCGCCACCACCACCTCACTGTAGATGGCGCAGAACTCGCCCAGCACCATCAGCCCTACAGCAGAAACTCCGAGTAATTCTTTGGACATGTAACAAACCCCTTGGTATTGAGAGCCCGATTTTTCAGCTCCCAGGCATTGATCGCTCCGCTGACGGAGCCTGTATCTCGATGCGCAGGGGTACGGGGCAACTCGGTCATAGTCAGGAACTTGAACATGTCCATCTCCTTCTGGGTGGGTGAGGCAAACCAGGCCCGTGAACCGTCGACGGGCCGCTGCCTGTATAAGGGATTTGCGCCCCCGGCGTCATCCGCCACGGGCATTGACCGCGAAAAAAACACGCAAACTCCACAATCAAAAGGCCTGCCTGCCGATAGCCTGGGTCCGGTCATCCTCAGCCTGAAGCCCGAGCCCAGCATGTCCCAAGCGCGCCAATCCGTTCGCACCCTGAACCGCGGTCACTGGATCGCCACCTACTTCATCGGCGTCACCGGGCTGGCCCTGGCCCTGATGCTGGTGCTCAACCTGATGCTGCTGAGCAGCAGCCAGAATCCGTGGCAAATGCTGCTCGACTCCCTGTCGTTCAGCGTGGCGGTGCTGCTGGTGGGCCTGGTGCTGATTACCCTGATCGCCGCCTTGCCGTGCATCCTGTTCTTCTGGCTGGCCCAGCGCTATTCCTGGCGTCAGCTGTGGATCTACCTGGTGAGCGGAGCCCTGGCGGCGCAGTTGGCCATTCCCGTGATGACCAAGCTGCTCCCCGAACTCTTCAACCTGCCGTACGGCGTCAGCCCTGTGCTGCACTATTTACAGCAGGCCTCGATGTTCGGCGGCTGCGGGGTGTTTCTGGGGGGGCTGTTCTGGTGGCGCAGCGGCCGTCACCTGCGCTGAACCGAGCCTTTATTCACCACCGGCCCGGCGCCAGGGAATGCCTCCCCTGGCCAAAGCCAAAGCAGCCACCCATATAGCGATCCTTGCCATGTCCAGAAAATCCCCATCCCATCGCAGCGTGCAACCGGAAGACTGGTTTGCCGCCTACTTCATCGGCGCCACCGCCCTGGCCACGGTCCTGGCCTTGCTGCTGATGCTGCTGATGCTGGCCGGCGCCGGCGCGTTGAACGGCGACATCATTCTGCAGACGCTGTTCGTCGGCCTGGTGACCCTGGTCGTCAGTGGCGTGCTGATCGGCATTCTCACGGCGCTGCCCTGCGCGCTGTTCTTCTGGCTGGCCCAGCGCTTTGCCTGGCGCAACGTGCTGATCTACCTGTTCAGCGGCGCCCTGGCCGCCATGCCGACCATCCCTGTGGTCGCCAGCCTGGCTCCCTCCAGCTTCTATACCGACCGCGACGAGGATCAACCGCTACCCGACGGTTTGCCGCGCTACCTGCCGCTGGCGCCATTGTTCGGCTGCTCGGGGGCTTTTCTGGGGCTGGTTTTCTGGTGGCGCAGCGGCCGTCACCTGCGCTGATCAGCGCCCCTGCACCCCACCCCCGTCGGAGCCGGCTTGCCGGCGAAGAGGCGCTCCAGTCCTTCGCCAGCCTTGATCACGCCTGCTCCCAAGCCAGCGCCGACCCAGCCGGCGTCTACAACGAGGCGCTGGGCTGCTCCTCACGGGCCACTACCACCTTGCCCGACAGGCCGCCCTGCTCCACACGGGCATGGGCCCGGCGCAGACTGTCGGCGTTGAAGGGGCTGATGACTTCATTCAGGGTGCTGCGAATCACGCCCTGGTCCAGCAACTGCGCCAGCCGATTGAGGATGTGGTGCTGCTCGATCATGTCCGGGGTCTGAAACAACGCCCGGGTGAACACCATCTCCCAGTGCAGGGACACGCTCTTGGCCTTGAGCGGCAGCGCATCGAAGAAGTCGTGATCGTCGATCAGCGCGAGATGGCCGTGGGGCGCGATGATTTCGCTCAGCTCGGCATAGTGCCGTGCCGTGTGGGTCAGGGCGGCGATATGGCTCAGCGGCGGCAGGTCGAGGGCGGCCACTTGCGGCACCAGCGAGCGAGAATGATCCAGCACCTGATGGGCCCCCAGGTCCAGGCACCACTGGCGGCTGTCCGGCCGCGAGGCGGTGGCGATCACCGTCATTCCGGTCAGCTGGCGCGCCAGTTGGATCAGCACCGAGCCCACGCCACCGGCGCCGCCGACAATCAGCAGCGTACCCCGCCGAGACAGATCGCCGGGCACCCGGCCCAGGCGCTCGAAGAGCAACTGCCATGCCGTCAGCCCGGTCAGCGGCATGGCCGCCGCCTGGGCAAAGGACAAACGCTCGGGCTTGTGCCCCACCAGGCGTTCATCGACCCGGTGCAGCTCGGCATTGGCGCCATCGCGGGTGAAGGTGCCGGCGTAGAACACCGCATCCCCGTGAGTGAACAGGGTCACCGCGCTGCCCACGGCGCGGACCACGCCACTGGCGTCCCAGCCCAAAGTCCGCACGTGCTCGGGCACCCTGACCTTGCCGGCGCGGACCTTGGTGTCCAGCGGGTTGACCGACACCGCCTCGACCGCCACCAGCAGGTCATGGGGTTCGAGTACGGGTTCGGCCTGGTCCAGGTCGTAAAGGGCTTGGGGATCGGACAGCGACGAGCCTTTGAGGTAGGCGATGGCCTTCATTGCAGAGCTTCCTTGGCGTTGGAAAGCGCCCACTTAAATCCCTCATGCCCTGCTCGCACAAGTAGGGTACTTTTGCGTACCTGCTACGCAAAAGGACCGTCAGGCGATGAAAAA
Source organism: Pseudomonas sp. TKO26 (assembly GCF_003225665.1). Classification (NCBI taxonomy): domain Bacteria; kingdom Pseudomonadati; phylum Pseudomonadota; class Gammaproteobacteria; order Pseudomonadales; family Pseudomonadaceae; genus Pseudomonas; species Pseudomonas sp. TKO26. The sequence goes on along the minus strand of NZ_QKLN01000002.1, from coordinate 55,695 downwards.
CAAACACTACCAGGACATTCCGGGCTGCCCGGTGGAGGTCACCCTGGACCTGATCGACGGCCGCTGGAAAGGCGTGATCCTGCATCAGTTGCTGGCCAACGAGTTCCTCCGTTTCAACGAGCTGCAACGTCGCCTGCCGGGGATCTCCCAGCGTCTGCTGACCAAGCAACTGCGCGACCTGGAAGGCGCCGGCCTGGTCTTGCGCACGGTGTACGCCGAAGTGCCGCCACGGGTCGAATACCGCCTGAGCGGGGAAGGCCGCTCGCTACAACCGGTGATCGAGGCGCTGTCCGCCTGGGGCCATGGGCGCATCCAGCGCCGCCGGCAGGAAGCCGCCCTCCTGTAGCCCTCATTGAAGTGGCCATCGAGATCAGCGCGCTGGGCATTGGCTACCCCCTCTACGAGCAGCTGTTCCCGCACGCCGTGGCCGCCTACCTGAACGCCCCGGGATGACTGGGCCGCGCTCACAAAAACCGACTATTTCCTCCTACATGTTCACAATTTGTTAAGACTTGCCTCCGTATACTTTGCCGCTTGCCCGCAGCCTTCCGGCTGCGCCTCTTGACCTGCCGGCGCACCACTCATGTCCCGACCCGCTCCGCTGTTGTTCCTGCTGACCTGCCTGCTGTTCTTCTTCGCCCTGGGCAATCACCAGTTGCAAGGCTCCACCGAAGCCCGGGTGGCCGGGATCGCCATGGAAATGCACCTGGATGACGACTGGGTCACGCCGCGCCTGTTCGGCACGCCGTTCCTGGAGAAACCACCGCTGAGCCTGTGGCTCGACGCCAGTGCCATCCGCGCCTTCGGCGGCACGCCCCTGGCGGTGCGCCTGGCCTCGGCCTTTGCCGGGCTGTTCAGCGTGATGCTGCTGTACGCCATGCTGCGCCGTTTTGGCCGCCCGGCCACCCTGGCGGCTGTGGCGGGCTTGATGCTGGCGACCATGGCCAGTTACTGGAGCAACGTGCGCGGCGTGGGTGAGGATGCCCTGCTCAGCCTCGGGGTGACCCTGGCGCTGCTGGCGTTCTTTCAGGCCCAGCGCCGTCAGGCCGAACAGCAACCGGCGCTGCTGGCCTGGCTGGCCTTCGCCGTGGGTATCGCCATCGCCACCCTGAGCAAGGGGGTGCTGGGCCTGGCCATGCCGGGGGTGGTGATCTTCGCCTACCTGCTGGCCGACAGCCTGATCGAGAAACGCTTCAGCTTCAGCCAGTGGCTGCGCCCCGGATTGCTGACCCTGCTGGGCCTGGTGCCGCTGATGATCTGGCTGTACATGCTCTACCAGCGCGGCGGCCTGCAAGCCCTGGGCGAAGTGCTGTGGACCAACAGCGTCGGGCGCTTCGACGGCTCCTTTGTCGAGGCCGGGCACTACGAGCCCTTCTATTACTACCTGGCCAAGCTGCCCCAGGCCTTCCTGCCGTGGAACATCCTGGTCTACCTGGGCCTGTGGCACTTTCGCAAGACCCTGGTGCAGAACCGCTACTTGCTGTTCTTCAGCCTCTGGTTGCTGGCGCAGTTCACCCTGCTGTGCCTGGCCTCCAGCAAGCGCACGGTGTACCTGATGTCCCTGACCCCGGCAGCGGCGGTGCTGGCGGCCGAGTACGGGGCGGTGCTGTACCAGCGCCTCGCGCAGCGGGCCCAGGGAGCGGGGTTCTGGAGTGTGGTGGGGCGCCGGCGTCGGGCCCTGGCCATCGCCATCATGAGCCTGATGGTTTGCGCCTACCTGGCGAACGCCCAATGGGCCGCGCCCCGGGCCGACCGTGAACTGTCCTTCGTCCCGGTGACCGACCAGATCATGGCGCTGCAGGCCAGCGGGCATCAGCTGGCGCTGTATCAGGCCAACGAGCGCATTGCCGGGGCCAGCGTGTTCTACACCCAGAGCCTGCTCAAGGACCTGCAGACCGAAGCGCAGTTGCAGGCCTTTCTTGCCGAATCGCCGCAGCATGTGGCCCTCATCGGCGGCGACCAGACGCCCAAGCCGCCGTTGCAGATCCTCAAGACCATCATGGTCAGCCGCCAGGCCTACCACTTCGTCAGCCTCGCGCCGGGCCAGTGACCCACCAATGAAAACGGCACCTGAATCAGGTGCCGTTTGTCTATCCGGGCGAGGCTTACTGAGGGTTCTTCAGCTTGACCACATCGCCGGAAACCTTGGTGGTGTAGCCGCTCAGGACCCAGGCCCAGAACCAGTTTTCCTGGATTTGGGTATTGATCAGCGCATCGCCGCCCTTGGCCTTGATCGCCGCGGTCTGCGCGCGGACGAAACGGCTGTTCTGCTGGATCGGGATCACTCCGAACAACATGATGCCGGTGGCGGTCGCTTCACTGTGACCGATGACGGTGTACTGGCTGCTGTCCAACTGCTGGGTTTTCATCGGGGTGCCGGTGCAGCCCGCAAGAACCAGACCGAGACAGGCAGAGGCAACGACTTTGCTGATGTGTTTCAAGGCTTAACTCCATGAAAAAAACATCCGGGATTCATTTCCCGGGCGCGGCACTTTACCCGCGGGGGGGAAAAATGCCCATCCCGAGACAGGCTCCCCTTGAATCCTTTCCCGCTGATACCCGCTCACCGCCCTTGAAACCATGACTCCTGCCCATTGACGGGCATTTCCCAAAAGGAGTCAGTCATGACCATCACCGTTACCAGCACCACCCTGGACCAGGCCGTCGCCCAGAAGCGCTTCGACGATGCCTGCCGCTATCTGCGCCAATCCGACCTGGCCAACTTCCTGATCGACGAACTGATTGCCGTCAAGGAAGAGCTGATCGTGGAAGTCACCAACTCGTCGGCACCAGACAAGACCGATCGCTGGATTCCCCCAGCCACCAGTTCCACCACCTCCGCCGGGCGCGTGGTGTGGAACCTCAAGTCCCAGGTGTACGCCATCGAGAAAAAATACAAGCAGCCAGACCTGAGCAATTTCCAGAAATTCCTCGCGCTGTTCAGCAGCGACCGGGTCGAGCGGCTGTCCCCGGCCCTGGTGCTGATGCATGAGCTGGGGCACGCCTGCCAGTTCCTCACCAACAAGGCGGAGTTCCGCAAGCAACTGGCGAACAAGAACATCCTCGAAGTGGAAAACATCAACGTCAACGCCATCGAAAACACCGTGGCCAAGGAGCTGACGGCAAAAAACAACAAGGAAGGCCTGCGCTGGGACTACCTCGACGCCCGCTAAGCCTTGCCCTCCGGCGGCGCCCCGTCGCCGGAGGATTTCCCTGTGTTCGTCTCAGGCCTGTGCGGCCTGGAAAAGGAGTTGCCCCATGTTGATTCTGCGTTCACTGATCATCGCCCTGAGCCTGCTGGCCAGCGCCGCCCACGCCCTGGAAACCACCGGTCTGCCGCCCGCCACCCTCAAGGCCTACGCCGCCACCCTGAGTAGCGTCGCCGGCAGCAGCCAGTGGCAACAACTGTGGAAGCGCTCCAGGGACCAGGGCGCGTTCAATGCCCAGGGGGAGCAGCCGCGCTTTACCGTGTCCCAGGACAAACTGCCGGACATGGCGCGCAGCACCCTGAGCAATGCCACCAGCGTGACCGCGCAAAACACTACCCAAGCGCTGTACCGCTATGAATTCTCCACGGCCATCGGCCAGGCCCGGGGCAAGTCCCTGAATGCCATCTGCCTGCTGGTGGACTGGCGTTCACTACCCAGCGGCACGCGCCCCGAGGACACCAGCCACATGGGCAATGCGAGCCTGCTGCAAACCTACCCCTGCCCCTGATCCCGGCCAGCCGCCCAGGTCCGGGACCTGGGCGGCTACCGCTCATGAACCCAGCTGCGAGTTCAGCAGGTCGGCCTCCTTGCGCCGGCGAGTGCCATAGCTGTCGCCAAAGTTGCGCAGGTTGGCCAGGGCACTCTTCCAGTCGCGGGCCACCACCTGGGCCCAGAAGTTCGGTGTGCGAGTGGCCAGGTTGCCGTACTGAAAGGCCACCGAGGCGATCACCGTCTGCATCGGCGCCGGCAACTGGGCGAAATCCACCCCGCTGGCCTGGGTGTAGGCCGCTGCCAGCCGATCGACGAAGGGCGCCTTGTAGGCCTCGTCGATCAGCTCGGCCTCGTCGCTGCTGATGCTCAGGGGTTGGCCATCGAGAAACTGCTTGGCCTTGAGCCCCGTCAGCCCCAGGTAGGGCGTCAACCGCCGCACCAGATCCGCCGGCAGGTTCAGCGCCTGCAAGTCCTGAACCCCGCGCTGGCCCAGGTCGAACCCGGTGCCCACCGTGACTCCGCTCTTGCTGTTGGCTGCATCGGGCACGTAACCACGGGTCATGGCCCCGCCTTCGAGGGCGGCGATGAAACTGAAATCAATCGCATAACGTGACATGGATATTTCCTCCACCAGTTGAAGAAAATCCAGTGCACCACCCGCGACCGATACAACATCAGGATGTAATAGTTCCTCTTCATAGGGGGGAAATTTCCCACTGAACAACGGACGAGACACCTCCTTAGGATCAAGCCAGCGTTATCCATAATTCCAAGGAGGTACCAAATGGACGTGAAAGACCTCAGTCTCATTGATATTCGCCAACTCCCCCACTCGCTCCAGGCCCTCATCGATTGCATCGGCCTGGAGAACGCCTACCGCCTGACCCGGGAATACGGCGGCCGCCCCAAGTACATTCCCAAGCACGCCGAACGCACCTCGCTGGCCCTGATCCTGCCACCCGACGCCCTCAACGCCCTGATCGAACGCTTCGCCGGGCTGGCCCTGGAAATCCCCAAGGCCGATCACTTCTGCCGGCAGATCCGCAACCAGCACATCCAGCTGGAGAGTCTCGGCGGCATTTCCCGCAGTGTGCTGGCGGACAAGTACGGCCTGAGCCTGCGGCAGATCGGCAATATCCGTCGCCTGGAGGCCAACACACACCGGTAATCGCTTCCCGCTGAATGAGCCGCCACGGCTTTCTTAAGGTGCAGGGGCGCATCCCGCGCATCCCAGAACAAGGAGCTAGACCATGGCAGATATTGATAAGGGCTTGATCGGCGGCGTGATTGCCGCGCTGCCCCTGGACAAGATGATCACCGGTCCGCTGATGGCAATGATCCAGGCGCAAGTCGCCGCGAGCAAAGCCTATGCGGACTTCCTCATGGGCGTGTGCATCAAGGACGGCCAGGCGGTATCGGTGCAGTTCGACTACGACGAAACCCTGGTGGATGAACAGGGCGTCTACAAGGGCACGGTGAAGAAATCGATGCGCATTCCGCTGCTGGCGGCCATCAGTCACCCCAACATCACCATCGAGGAAGGCTCCATCGAGTTCGAGCTGACCATCAGCCAGATGGCCGAGGACACCAGCAGCACCGAAGCCTCCGGCAGTTTCGAGGCGAAGCTGGGCTGGGGCCCGTTCAGTGTTTCGGTCAAGGGCGCGGCGAGCCACAAATCCACCCAGACCCGCAAGACCGACACCCGCGCGCGCTACGCCATCAGCACCAAGATCGTCCGCCAGGACCCACCGGAAGCCCTGATGCGCGTCATCGACTTCCTCACCGACGCGGCCACCAAGCCCGTGCGGCTGCCGAGCACTCAACCGACCGACCCGGACAAGCTGCCAACCGCTAACACGCTGGCAATGCCGGACGCCCCGGCCGAGAAGAAAACCGGCACCGGCGGTTGATCCACGCGGCACCTTCGCCCCAGCAACCCGCCCCGCCTTCACGGCGGGGCACTTCAGCCACCGAACAAGGAGCGTGATCCATGGCGTTTTTTTCCCGCAGCAAGGAGCCCATGTCGGCCAGCGACCTGAGCCACATCACCCGGGGCATGCACCAGGCCGCCGCCGCCACTCACAACCTGATCGCCCAGCAGTACATCAAGCTGTTCGACCAGTTCTTCGATTACAACGTCAACGACCTGGGCACGCCGATGAAGGCCAAGATGGTCGAGGTGGCGCTCAACGATGACCACGTCATCAACGTGCCGCTGATTGCACTGGTTTCGCCCAAGGGCCTGGCCCTGCACAAGATGACCGTCGACCTGTCGGTGCGCATGCAGGCCACCGAGCTGCAGAAGGCCAGCCACGACCTGGAGAATGGCGAGCTGCAAAGCGAGAAGTTTTTCGTCACCTTCGGCAGCGGCAAGCGTGATGGCCAGGAACGCGACCCGGACGAAGTGCAGATCAGCATGGAGTTTCGCGACTGCCAGCCGCCGGAAGCGATCCAGCGCCTGATCGAAGAGTTCACCAACCTGATCAGCCCGCAACGCATCAATGAAGGCCCGGCAGCCGCCGCTGGCAGTGCGCCCGCCGACCCGGACTTGCTGGCCCCTTGAGCCCGGGGCCCGCCCGGCTGACCGCGGCGGTCAGCCCGAAGGCGCCTCAAGGCTTGAGGTTCACCGAACGCCAGTCGCTGGCCTCGATCATGCCAAGCATCTTCGGCGCGCCATTGAGGGTATCGGTGGTGATGAACAGGGAAGCGCCGTAGCCCAGGGTCGGGGTCGCCAGATTCAGCTCCGTTTCCAGTTCATCCATGCATTCACTGTGGGTCACCAGCACAAGATTGCGCCCGGGCACCTTGTGCGCCAGCACGTCGCGCAACAGATTGCCCTTGCAGTTGTACAGCCAGCCATCGCCACTGCTGACCTTGCTGAACATGTACCCCGCGGTCTGCGCGGTGCGGGTCATGGGGCTGTTGTAGATGTCGGTGCGCTCCAGGCCCAAGTGCTCGAATCGCGCGCCGATGGCCACCGCCACTTCCCGGGCACGATCGGTAATGCCATCGGCGGGCCCCCGGCCAGGGGCGCTGGGACGGGCGCAGCGCTCTACATGCCGCACCAGGACAATGGTGTCGCCCTTGGCCCAGCTGCTGGTCATGGCCCGGACCCCGGCCACGTTGTCATGCGCCAGGTCGGGCACCGCCGCCGGACGCCACCAGAACAGGCACAGCGCAAACAGCAACAGAATCGCCAGCAGCAGGACCAGGCGGTTCTTGTAGCGCGTCAGGCCGCTCACCGTGAATGAGCGTTTGACCGGCGGCAAAGCGAGTCTTGTGGCCACTGTCCAACCGCCCCTATGAGAATGATTCGATGTGTTGAGCAACTCGCCATCAGGCTAGCGCGTGCTGATGACAATCGAGCGCCGTCGAATACCGGCGGCATCGACTCGTCGGACTCTAGGGCGGCAAGCGTGGGTCGCGAGTGAAATGAATGTGAAAAAAAGCTCAACGGACCGGCGGTGATCCCGCAAAATGACCGTCCATCGCATCAAGCATTGTCCTGGGACAATACCGACGAAATCGTTTCAGCTATGGGCCGTTCCGCCGATACACCCCCTACAAAACACCTTGCTGGTCACCAACAACAACAATCTTCCAGCCAACTCAAGATCAAGAAGAGCTACGTTCCTGGAGGAATTCAATGAGTAGTTGGTTTGCCAACATCAGCGTCAACCTTAAGCTGGGCCTGGGTTTCGGCCTGGTCCTGGCCCTGACCACCGTCCTTGCACTGACCGGCTGGACCAGCCTGGGCAGCCTGATCGACCGCAGCAACTGGATGAGCGACATCACCCAGCTCAACAGCGGCCTGACCAAACTGCGCGTCACCCGCCTGCAGTACATGCTGGCCAACGGCGACGAAACCGCCGCCCAGGGCGTGCAGAACACCCTCGACGATTTCAGCGCGCAGCAGAAAAAGCTTCTGGCCTCGTTCCAGAGCCCGGACAACATCAAGCTCCTGCAAGGCCTGGGCGCGACCATCAGCGCCTACCAGGATTCGCTGAACAAGATGCGCAACGCCTACCGCACCGGCGACGCCGCGCGCCTGGCAATGAACCAGAACGCCGAACGCGCCAATGACCTGATCAACGGGATCTACACCTGGGTCAAGCAGCGCCCGCTGAGCGACGAGCGCTTCGAACAGTTCCAGGCCATCACCCAGGCCAAGGAAGCCTTCCAGCTGGCCCGCTATGAAGTGCGTGGCTACGTCACCACCAACAACCCGGATACCGAACAAAAGGCCTTTACCCAGCTCAATGCGGCGATTACCGAACTCGGCCAGCTCAATGCGCACTTCGGCAGCACCCAGCGCGAAGCCCTGCAACAGCTGGAAAGCGCCCTGAGCGGCTACCGCAGTTCGCTGCAGGCCTTCAAGCTGGCCTTCAGCGATGCCGTGCAGGCGCGCAAGGAAATGACCGACCAGGGCGCCGACATCGTCAGCCGCAGCGACGCCCTGTACCAGATCCAGCTGGACCGCCGCGACATCGAAAGTGCCCAGGCCCGCAGCCTGCAATTGATCAGCACCCTGCTGGCGCTGCTGGTCGGCGTACTGGCCGCCGTGATCATCACCCGGCAGATCACCCGTCCCCTGCAGGAAACCCTGGCCGTGGTCGAGCGCATTGCCTCCGGCGACCTGACCGAGAACCTGCGGGTCACCCGGCGCGACGAACTGGGCGTGCTGCAACAGGGCATCGCGCGCATGGGCGTGACCCTGCGCGAGCTGATCGGCGGTATCCGCGACGGCGTGACCCAGATCGCCAGCGCCGCCGAGGAACTGTCGGCCGTGACCGAGGAAACCAGCGCCGGGGTCAACAGCCAGAAGGTCGAAACCGACCAGGTGGCCACCGCCATGCACGAGATGACCGCCACCGTGCAGGAAGTCGCGCGCAATGCCGAAGAGGCCTCCCAGGCCGCAGCCGCCGCCGACGGCGAAGCCCGCCAGGGCGACAAGGTAGTGGCCCAGGCCATCGAGCAGATCGAGCGCCTGGCCAGCGAAGTGGTGCGCTCCACCGACGCCATGACCGTGCTGCAACAGGAAAGCGACAAGATCGGCAGCGTCATGGATGTGATCAAGGCCGTAGCCGAACAGACCAACCTGCTGGCGCTCAACGCCGCCATCGAAGCCGCCCGTGCCGGTGAGGCCGGGCGTGGTTTTGCCGTGGTCGCCGACGAAGTGCGGGCCCTGGCCCAGCGTACCCAGAAGTCCACCGAAGAGATCGAGGAACTGGTGGCCGGCCTGCAGAACGGCACCCAGCAAGTGGCCACGGTGATGAACAACAGCCGCAGCCTGACCGACAGCAGCGTCGAGCTGACCCGCAAGGCCGGCGCCTCGCTGGAAAGCATCACCCGCACCGTGTCCAACATCCAGTCGATGAACCAGCAGATCGCCGCGGCCGCCGAACAGCAGAGCGCCGTGGCCGAAGAGATCAGCCGCAGCATCATCAACGTGCGCGACGTGTCCGAACAGACCGCCGCCGCCAGCGACGAAACCGCGGCCTCCAGCGTTGAACTGGCGCGCCTGGGCGGCCAGTTGCAGATGATGGTCAGCCACTTCCGCGTCTGATTCGCCCCCCGCGGCCGCCCCCCCCTTGAACCAGGGTGGCGGCCACACGCGGGTTGGTAGACCGGTACTCCAGACAACCGGCGCACGCAAGATGCCCCGCGCATGGACGCCATAACATGTCGGCATTGCGCTTTTTGCTGGCACGACAGCTTGCCAGCGAAAGGCGCAACACCGTCGCCCTACCTCACCGGTCTGGCCACACCATCCAACAGCGCATCCACTACCGCCCGCGCCATCTCCACCGAATGAATCATCGACCAGATCAGCCCACGCTCGATGCCGCTGGCACTGGTGATTTCGTCGGCGGTTTCTTCGGCGCACTTGAGCAGCAATGAAACGTGCTGCAGTGCTTCTTCGGCATTGAAGCCCTCACGTACCGAGAACAGCGGACGGCCATTGCCATCCCGGCAGCCAAAGCCAGTGCTGCCGGTGGCGGTGAAATGCTCATGCAGAGGGGCCGAGAGAGGTTCGGCTTTCAGTGCCTGAAGCAAGGTTTTGTTGGGCACTTCCAGTGCGGTGATCAACTCACGGCTGGGTTGCAGAACAGGTGGATCGGGAACGATCTTCTTCATGATCAGCGGCTCCTTTTTATGAAAGCCGCCAGCATCACTTGCAGATGATGGGTGGCGGCTACGTGCGAGCCTGCAAGACCAGGAAGAAGCAAACCCGGTAGATCCGAAGATCTCCCGCACGTAGCCACCATAAATCGAACTGAACAATCAGTGATCCTGAGTGGACGTGGACATTCGCTTCTTGTGCGGGCTTGCAGACCCGATCGCTGGTTTTGCCAACGACGGACGCAGACTAGCCCCGGACAATTGGAAGGTTCAAGCCACTCGAACAGCTGAAATGTAACGGGGGGATTCTCGCGGAAATGCCCTACAAATCAAAGCGAAAATCCGCCATCAGTGGCGAACCTTGTCGCGCGGTGGTTAGGGGAATAGGCGGCGCGCCCTTCGCTGGCAAACCAGCTCCTACAGAGCGGTGTTCAGCCACTCTGGAGCCGGTTTGACCGGCAAAAGGCGCCAATCCCTGGCGCCGAGCATTTACACCCGTCAGGGTTTGCCCTTACCTTTCCCGGTCTTCGTCCTGCTGTCCGAAGGATCAGTCACCAGGAATACCTCGATGCCCAGCCTCGGTTTTACCTCGGTCCCACCCCTGCTCAAATACCTGCTCTATGCCGAGCAGTTGGGTATTGCCAGCGAGCCGGCACTGACAGCGGCCGGGCTTACGGCCGCGCAGTTGAACGACACCAGCCTGCGCCTGCCGCTGGAGGTGCATGAGCGGCTGCTGGACTACCTCTGCCAGCAGTCCGGCGATCCGCTGTTCGGGCTGAATTCGGCACGCTTCGTCAAACCCAGCTCCTGGAACGTGCTGGGCTACATCACCATGAACTGCGCGACCCTGGGCGAAGCCATGGGCCGCATCATGCCGTTCGAGAAGCTGGTGGGCGACATGGGCACCAGCCGGGCCGAGGTGGCGGGCGATCAGGTGCGGCTGATCTGGAACTGCCGCCATCAGCGCCCGGACATTCGCCGGCACCTGGTGGAAAACGTCCTGGCTTCCTGGCTGTTGTATGCGCGCTGGATCGCCGACTCGCAGTTGTCGCCCAGCGCGGTGTGGTTCGAGCACGCCCTGCCGGATCAGGCCGAGGCCGCGCAGTACGAGGCGTTATTTGGCTGTCCGGTACTGTTCCGGCAGGCTTGCTCGGCGCTGGTGGCGCCACTGGACTACCTGCAGTTGCCACTGCGTCAGGCCGATGCGCGGCTGCTCAAGACCCTGGAGGAACATGCCCAGGCGATGATGGCGTCCCTGGGCGATGCGCCCCTGGCGTTGCAGGTGCAGAACCTGTTACGCCAGTTGCTCAAGGACGGCCTGCCGCGCAAGGAGCAGGTGGCGGAGCAGTTGCAGATGTCGGAACGCACCCTGCAGCGCCAGCTGCAACAGGCCGGCACCTCCTACCAGCAGATTCTCGATGACTTGCGCCAGGAGTTGGCCGAGCACCACCTGCGCCACAGCGCCCTGTCGATCCAGGCCATCGCCGATTGCCTGGGCTACAGCGAATCCCGCTCCTTTCACCGCAGCTTCAAGAACCGCACCGGGCTGACCCCGGGGCAATTCCGTCAGGCCACGCTGAGCACCGGCAAGGCCTGAGCGCCCTCAGACGCAAATGGCGTTGGTGAACACCAGGCGATTGCCGAATGGATCGCTGACGCTCATGTCCTGGCTGCCCCAGGGCATGGCCTGGATCTGCGGATGGGAGAAACGGTAGTCCTTGGCCAGCAATTGCTGCTGGAAGGCTTCCAGCTCGTCGGTTTCGATCCGCAGCGCCGCACCCGGGCTGCAATCGCCGTGATGCTCGGACAGATGCAGCACGCATTCGCCCCGGGACACCTGCATGTACAGCGGAAAGTCATCCTCGAAGCGATGCTGCCAATCCAGGTTGAACCCCAGGAAGTCGAGGTAAAACTCCCGGGCCTTGGCTTCATCGAAGATCCGCAGGATGGGGGTGGTTTTGCCAAAGCTCATTGCGCGACTCCCTGACCGAATTAAGCCGCCTGTACCGGCGGTGCTTCCCAGCACTTCGGCGCCACCCAGGGATTCTTTAATAGCACCGCGCCATCACTGTGACGAAGATCAAAGAATCAGCCCGCGCGACTGAAGCCCTGACGCAAATCCCCCTCCCGTGGCAGGAAGCGCCCGGCGCGCTGACCGTTGGCCCGGCCCTGGGCATAACTGCACACCCCGTTGACCCACACCCCATCGATCCCTTGCGCCGCTTGCTGCGGGTGCTTGAAATCGGCGACGTCGCGCACCCGCGCCGGATCGAACAGCACCAGATCGGCCCAATGCCCTTGGCGAATCTCGCCGCGCTGCTGCAGGCCGAAACGCGCGGCGGAAAGCCCGGTCATCTTGTGCACCGCGGTGTGCAGCGGGAACAGCCCCAGGTCGCGACTGAAGTGGCCCAGCACCCGGGGAAAGGCGCCCCACAGGCGCGGGTGGGGGAACGGGTCTTCCGGCAGGCCATCGGAGCCGATCATCGACAGCGGATGGGCGAGGATGCGCCGCACATCGCCTTCATCCATGCCGTAGTACACCGCCCCCGCCGGTTGCAGGCGCTCGGCGGCGGCCAGCAGGCTGACACCCCATTCGCTGGCAATTTCGCTCAGGTCACGCCCGCCCTGTTCCGGATGCGGCGTCGACCAGGTGATGGTGATGGGGTAGGCATCGGTGACCTGTTTCAGGTCCAGGGTCGAGGAACTGGCGGCGTAGGGGTAGCAGTCGCAGCCCACCGGATGATCCTCGGCCGCCTGTTCCAGAGCCGCCAGCAGTTGCGGGCTGCGCCCCCAGTTGCCGGCCCCGGCGCATTTGAGATGGGAAACGATCACCGGGGCCCGGGCCGCGCGACCGATCAGGAAGGCCTCATCCATGGCCTCCAGCACCGGCTCGAACTCACTGCGCAGGTGGGTGGTGTACACCGCGCCGAATGCCGTCAGTTCCTGGGCCAGTTGCAGCACTTCATCGGTGTCGGCGCTAAACGCACTGGCGTAGGCCAGCCCGCTGGACAGGCCGAGGGCGCCGTCTTCCAGGCTGTCGCGCAGTTGCTCGCGCATGGCCGCGATCTCGGCGGTACTGGCGGTGCGATAAAGGTCCGCCAGCTGATTGCTGCGCAGCGCCGTGTGCCCCACCAGGGCGGCGACGTTGACCGCCGGGTGCGCCTCATCCACCGCCGCGCGGTAGTCGCGAAAACGCGGATAGACAAACATGCCGCGCTCGCCCAGCAGGTTCATCGGGTCCGGCGGGTCGCCCTTGAGGCTCACCGGCGCGGCGCTGATTCCACAGTTGCCGACGATCACCGTGGTCACGCCCTGACTGAGCTTGGGCAACATCTGCGGCTGACGGATCACCACCGTGTCGTCGTGGGTGTGCACGTCGATGAACCCCGGGGCCAGTACCCGCCCGGCGGCATCGATATCGACCTCGGCAGTGGCCGTGGACAGATCGCCGATGCAGGCGATGCGGCCGTCGAGGATCGCCAGGTCGGCGGGGTAACCCGGGCGGTCGCTGCCGTCGATGATCAGGGCGTTGCGGATCAGCGTGTCGTAGCGCATGTCAGTCTCCCAGGGGCAGGCAGTCTTCGCCGCCACGGTAATGGTCCAGGGCCAGCTTGATCCGCCGCAGGCGCTCCTGGTTGTCGTCCGGCTGGGCCAGGGCCAGCTCGGTGGCCAGCACGTCGATGGCCAGCAGCATGCCGTAGCGGGCGGCGGTGGGTTTGTAGATGAACGGGGTTTCGGCGCTGTGCAGGGGCAGCAGCACATCTGCCAGTTGCGCCAGGGGCGAGTCGGGCAAGGTGATGGCCAGGATACCCGCGCCATAAGTGCGCGCCAGGGTCACCGCCTCCAGCAACTCGGGGGTGATGCCGGTCAGGGAACAGGCGATCACTGCGTTTTGCGGCCCCAGGGCGGCGGCGGTGACCCGCATCATCACCGGGTCGTGACAAGCGGCGATGGGGTAGCCCAGGCGCACCAGGCGCACCTGCAGTTCACCGCTGCACAGGGTCGAGCAGCCGCCGCTGCCGAAGGCGTGAATCATCCGCGCCCGCCCCAGCAAGCGCACCGCGTCGGCGAACTGCGCCTGGGTGAAACCAGCCAGGTGCCGATGCAGCACGGACTCGATGTCGCCGACGATCTGCCGGTAGAAACCGGACTGTTCGGGCGTACTGCCCGGGTCGAGAAAGCGGCTGCCGACGCCGCTGGCCTGGGCCAGTTGCAGGCGCAGTTGACGCAGATCGCGGCAGCCGACGCTGCGGGCAAACCGCGACAGGGTGGCGGCGCTGACTTCGGCGCGCTGGGCCAGTTGGTCGAGGCTGGCCGAGGCGCCAAAGCCGACGTCGTCCAGCAGCAGACGGGCGACCCGCTGCTCCCCGGCGCTGAAGTCATTCAGCCCCGCACGGATCTTGTAAAGAATGTCCATCTACAGCAGCTCCGCGAGTCCCAGGGTCAGGCCGAAGGCGATCAGCGAAATCAGCGTCTCCAGCACGGTCCAGGTCTTGAAGGTTTGAGTGACGGTCATATTGAAGTATTCCTTCACCAGCCAGAAGCCACCGTCATTGACGTGGGACAGAATCACCGAGCCGGCGCCGGTGGCGATCACCAGCAATTCCGGGTGCGGGTAGCCAAGGCCAACGGCCACCGGCGCCACCACTCCCGAGGCGGTGGTCAGGGCCACGGTGGCGGAGCCGGTGGCGACCCGCATCAGCACCGCGAACAGCCAGCCCATCCACAGCGGCGACAGCTGGAATTCATGGGCCAGGCCGACGATCTGCTCGGTGACCCCGGAGTCGATCAGAATCCGATTCAGGCCGCCCCCGGCCCCCACCAGCAGGGTGATGCCGGCCGTGGGCGCCAGGCATTCGTTGGTGAACTTGAGGATCGACTCGCGATTGATGCCCTGTGCCAGCCCCAGGGTCCAGAAACTCACCAGGGTCGCCACCAGCAGGGCGATCACCGAGTTGCCGATGAACAGCAGGAACTGATTGAGCCCGGTGCCCGGCTCGGCCAGCAAGTTGGCCCAGCCGCCGATCAGCATCAGCACCACCGGCAGCAGGATGGTGGCCATGGTCAGGCCGAAGCTCGGCAGGCGCGGGCGCGGCTCGCGGGCGATGAACTGACGCTCCAGGGGGTTCTCCGCGGGCAGGTGGATGTGCGGCACGATGAACCGGGCATACACCGGACCGGCGATGATGGCCGTGGGCACACCGATCAGGATCGCGTACAGCAGGGTCTGCCCCACCGAAGCCTGATAGGCCTGCACCGCCAGCATCGCTCCCGGGTGCGGCGGCACCAGGGCATGGACCACCGACAGCCCGGCGACCATGGGCAGGCCCACCATCAACAGCGATACCCCAACCCGCCGTGCCACGGTGAAGGCGATGGGGATCAGCAGCACAAAGCCCACTTCGAAAAACAGCGGCAGGCCCACCAGGAAGGCAATGCAGACCATGGCCCAGTGCGCGTTGCGCTCGCCGAAACGCTCGATCAGGGTCCGTGCCACTTGTTCGGCACCGCCGGATTCGGCCATCAGCTTGCCGAGCATGGTGCCCAGGGCCACCACCAGGGCAATGTGGCCCAGGGTCTTGCCGACCCCGGCTTCATAGGCGCTCACCACGCCGGACGGCGGCATGCCGGCCATCAGCGCCAGGCCGACGGACACCAGGGTGATGACGATAAAGGGATTGAGTCGGTAGCGGGCGATCAGCACGATCAACGCAATGATGGCGACTGCGGCGTAGCCCAGCAGCCAAAAACCCGATGCAGGAGCCATGGGACCCTCCTTGAAGACAGCGTCACTTCGAATGGTTGTGAAACGCTTTAATCACTTAAGGAGGCGGGTTTCAAACCCAATGAAACTAATTTTCGTAAAGAGGCAGGCTTTGTCGCGAACAGCTAAGCAAAAGTGCGAGTGATGAAAATCAGTGGTGGGTATTTTCACTCCCCGATGACGGCAAAACGGGCGAGCATTCTCCCTCGCCCGCGGGCCTCAGTCGTGTTGCACCCGGGCCCGCTTCAGCAGCTTCTTGCAACGCTGCGACAGGTGCAGCACCCGCAGCTGCTTGCCGGCCTTGGCATAGCGCTCACGCAGGGTTTTCAGGGCGGCGATGGCCGAGTAGTCGACAAAGCTCAGGTGACGGCAGTCAACGGTCACATGTTGCGGGTCATTCGCCGGGTCGAACTGGTTGAGAAACGGCGTGGTTGAGGCGAAGAACAGGGTGCCGTGCAGGTGATAGTGCTTGCTGCCGTCGGCCTCCAGGTGTGCGTCGGCGTAAAGCTCGCGGGCCTGTTGCCAGGCGAAGTTGAGGGCGGCGATCACGATGCCGCAGAACACCGCCATGGCCAGGTCGGTGAAGACTGTGATCACGGTCACCGCGATGATCACCAGCACATCGTTGCGCGGCACCTTGTTGAGCACCCGCAGTGACGCCCAGGCAAAGGTCTGCTGCGACACCACGAACATCACCCCCACCAGCGCCGCCAGCGGAATGCGCTCGATCAGCGGCGACAGAAACAGCACGAAAAGCAGGATCAGCCCCCCCGCCACCACGCCGGACAAACGCCCCCGACCACCGGAGCTGAGGTTGATCACGGTCTGGCCGATCATCGCGCAGCCGCCCATGCCGCCGAACATCCCCGAAACCATGTTGGCCACGCCCAGGGCCGCGCATTCGCGGTCCGGGTAACCTCGGCTCTCGGTGATTTCGTCGGTCAGGTTCAGGGTCAGCAGGGTTTCCAGCAGGCCGACCATGGCCATCAAAAACGCGTAGGGCGCGATGATGCCCAGGGTTTCCAGGCTCCAGGGCACCTGGGGCCGCGCCAGGCTTGGCAGACCACCGGCGATGTGGGCCATGTCCCCCAGGGTGCGGGTCGGCAGGCCCAGCAGATAGACCAGCGCGCCGACCCCGAGGATCGCCACCAGGGCCGGTGGCACCGCCCGGGTCAGGCGTGGCAGCAGGTAGACAATGGCCATGGTCAGCGCCACCAGCCCGGCCATCAGGTACAGCGGCGGGCCGCTGAGCCAGTGTTCACCACTCTTGAAATGCTCCAGTTGAGCCAGGGCAATGACGATCGCCAGGCCGTTGACGAAGCCCAGCATCACCGGGTGCGGCACCATGCGCACCAGCTTGCCCAGGCGCAACAGGCCAAAGGCGAGCATGATCAGCCCGCCCAGCAACACCGTGGCCAGCAGGTACTGCACCCCGTGCTGCACCACCAGGGCGACGATCACCACCGCCATGGAACCGGCGGCACCGGAGATCATCCCGGGACGACCGCCGAACAGCGCGGTCAGGGTGCAGATGAAGAACGCGCCATACAGGCCCATCAACGGGTTGAGATGGGCCACCAGGGCGAAGGCGATGCATTCGGGGAGCAACGCGAAGGAGGTGGTGAGTCCGGCCAGGACATCGGCGCGCAGACGTTTTGCTTTCATGGTTGACCTGATAGACGGACCGGCGAACGCGGTCCTGGGAAGAGCACAAAGGAGGCGGGGAATGTTACGGAATCGAGGCGCCGCCGACCAGCCGGCCGTCGGCGCCTGCACAACGAATGTCGGAGCTGGCTTGCCAGCGAAGACGATTTCGCGGCTTGCGCAAGACCCGGAGGCCTCTTCGCCGGCAAGCCGGCTCCTACAGGGGACAGCGGTTACCGGACGACTTTGCCGACACCACGGCCGCGGGGGTCGGAGGCGGTTTCAAGCGCGCGGCCATTGACCCGGATCGCCTGGATATCGCCCATCTCCCAGCCCTGGTCCTCCAGGGTGTAGCCCATGTTTTTCAACTCGTCGGCGACCTTGCCGGTCAGCGGCGCATAGGCGTCGTAGTAGATCGTGTCCTTGGGCAGCAGTTGGTGATGCACGCGCTGGGCGGCCACGGCTTTCTCCAGCGGCAGGTGGTAGTCATAGAGGTTGTTCAGCACCTGGAAGATCGAGGTGAAGATCCGCGAACCACCGGGGGTGCCCAGTACCAGGGTGACCTTGCCATCGCGGGTCACCAGGCTCGGGCTCATGGACGACAGCATGCGCTTGCCGGGAGCAATGGCGTTGGCATCGCCGCCGACCACGCCGAAAGCGTTGGCCACGCCGGGCTTGGCGCTGAAGTCGTCCATTTCGTCGTTGAGCAAAAAGCCCGCGCCCTTGACCACCACGCCACTGCCGTAGTCCCAGTTCAGGGTGTAGGTGTTGCTCACCGCGTTGCCCTGGGCATCGACGATGGAGAAGTGGGTGGTCTGGTGCCGCTCAAGCCCGGGACGCACCTTCTCGGTGGCCGAGATGGCATTGGGGTTGACCTCGGCGGCGCGTTTTTTCAGGTAGGCCGGGTCGGTCAGTTGCTTGACCGGCACTTCGGAAAACGCCGGGTCGCCCAGGTAGTCGGCGCGGTCGGCGAACACGCGTTTTTCGATTTCCGCCAGCAAGTGGATGTACTTGGCCGAGTTCAGCTCGACGCCCTTGAAGTCCGCCGCGCGTTCTTCCTTGATGCTGATCAGCTGCGCCAGGGCCACTCCGCCGGAGCTGGGTGGCGGCGCGGTGTACAGGGTGTTGCCACGGAAGTTGACCTGCAGCGGCTGGCGCCACTGAACCTTGTAGTCCTGCAGGTCTTGCTTGGTGATCAGGCCCTTGTCGGCCTGCATCTGGGCCACCAGCAAGTCGGCGGTCTTGCCGCTGTAGAACTCCTTGGCGCCCTGGTCGGCAATGCGTTCCAAGGTCGCGGCCAGCTCCGGCTGACGGAAGGTTTCACCCGGCTTCATGCTGCCGAAGTAGTCGCCGAAGTTGGTGCTGCCATTGAACAGCTTCAACGCATCCTCGCGGTACTGGTACTGCTTGTCCGCCACCTTGAAACCGTTCTTCGCATAACCCACGGCCGGAGTGATCAACTCGCTCCACGGCAACTTGCCGAACTTCTGATGCGCCTCCCACAGCCCCATCACGGTGCCCGGCACCCCGGCGGCGCGGGCGCCCACCAGGCTCAGGTTCTCGATCACCTCGCCCTTTTCGTTCAGGTACATGTCCCGGGTCGCGGCCTTGGGCGCGGTTTCCCGGTAGTCGAGGAAGTAGGGTTTGCCGTCGATGAACATCGTCATGAACCCGCCGCCACCGATGTTGCCGGCTTCGGGGTAGGTCACCGCCAGGGTGAACGCGGTGGCCACCGCCGCATCCACCGCGTTGCCGCCCTTCTTCAGGATCTGCGCCGCAACATCGGCGCCGTACTGGTTGGGCGCCGCCACCGCGCCGCCTTCCAGGGCCGCGGCAAAGGCCGAACCGCTGGCGGCGATGGCGGCTGCCAGGGTCAGGGTCTTGAACAACAGAATGCGCATGAGGTCCTTCCTTTTCTTGTTATTGAACGGCAAGAACCTTAGGCCCGAGACGCGGGTTTGAGCAATCGGCAATCGTGGCACGAACGTCCCAAGCCTGAGCCATGGATAACCGTAGGAGCTGGCTTGCCAGCGAAGGCGATCTCGGGACTGACGCCAAATCCGCAGGCCCCCTTGGCCGGCAAGCCGGCTCCTACAAGGGATAGCTTGATTCAGGCGGGGTATCGGCGCGGGACCTTCAGCCCTGAAATTCGGCGTGGGCGTAAGCGGCCAGCTTGCCCTGGATGAAGTCCAGGAAGCACTGGATGCGCAGGGCCAGTTGCGAGTTGCGGTAGTACACCGCGTTGATCGGCTGGCGATAGCCGCTGTTGAACGAGGCCAGCAGCGGTTGCAGGCGCCCGGCGCGGATGTCGTCGATGGTCATGAAATGCGACAGGCAGGCAATGCCCTGCCCTTCCAGTGCCAGGTGGCGCAAGGTTTCGCCGCTGGAGGCACTGATGCCTGGCTGGATCGGCCAGCGGTCGCCGTGCCCATGGCGCAACGGCCAGTGGTTGAGGGTTTCGGTCTGGGTGAAACCGAGCAGGGTGTGTCCGGCCAGTTCCGCCACGCTCTGCGGCGTGCCGTGGCGGGCCAGGTAATCCGGGCTGGCCAGAATATGCAGCGGACTGCAGCCCAGGGAGCGGGCATGCAAGGTCGAATCCGCCAGCACGCCGATGCGGATGGCGATGTCGGTGCTTTGTTCCAGCAGGTCGATGATCAGGTCGTTGCTGTTGAGCTCCAGCTGGATATCCGGGTACAGCCGGCGGAACTCGGCCACGTGGGGAACGATGGCGTGGAGCATGAAGGGCGAGGCGGCGTTGATTCGCAAACGCCCGGAAGGAGTGCGCTGGCGCGAGGACAGGCGTTCTTCGAGCTCGTCCATCTGATCGAGAATGCGCTTGGCCTGCTCGAAGAAATAGCGCCCCTCTTCGGTCAGGTCCATGCGCCGGGTGGTGCGGTTGATCAGCGTGGTGTCGAGCTTGGCCTCCAGCCGCGACAAGCTGCGGCTGACTGCCGAAGGGGTCTGGGCCAACTGTTCGGCAGCAGCGGAAATCGAGCCGCACTCGATGACGCAGACGAAGACTTGCAACTCGTCGGATCGGGCTTTCACAGGAGTCCTCAGGCGGCGCGGGGGCAGAACGCCCCGCTGAATTTCAAGGCACTCAATAGTAGCCGGATTCAGCCTGGGAGATTGAACACCGCCTTGAGGTGCTGCGCATAACGCTGCACATCGCCTTCGATGTTCGGGCGCTTCATCACATCGACGCAGAGGAAGGTCGGTAAACCGCTCATGCCAAGGAACTGGTTGGCCTTGTGGAACGGGAAGTAGACCGCGTCCACGCCCTTGGCTTCGAAGAAGTCGCTCGGGTCGTCGAAGGCTTGCTGCGGTGCATTCCAGGTCAGCGAGAGCATATACTGCTTGCCCTGGATCAGGCCGCCGCTGCCGTATTTCTGCGAGGCGTCGGAACGGGTCCGGCCATCGCTGGCGTAGAGGCTGCCGTGGCCTTGGGTAAAGACTTCGTCGATGTATTTCTTGACGATCCACGGCGCGCCCATCCACCAGCCGGGCATCTGGTAGATGATCACGTCGGCCCAGAGAAACTTCGCCACTTCTTCCTGGATGTCATAGCCCTCGTCGATCTGGGTGACCTTGACCTCGACCCCGCCACGGTCGAACACCGCCAGCGCCGTGTCGTGCAGGGTGGCGTTGTAGCGGCCATCGGAGTGGGCAAATTGCTTGGCGCCATTGAGCAGCAGTACTTTTTTCATGATCCGGCCTCATCGGGGACAACCCATCGCGCATTGGCAGCGGCGGGCTGTGAAGGTTGCAAACGATGGCGGCAGGTTAATCAGCCAGGGAGCGGAGAATAAGCCCAGGTTGCTCAAAATACATTTGACCAAAACGCACGAATCACCAGCAGATATTTGCCCTAGGATTTGCGCCACCTCCCCGTCAATGAGTGCTTTGCACATGCCCCAGGCCTTTATCCTCCACGCCAAGACCCGCCCCGAACGCGCCGACGCCTTCCAGGCGTTCTTCCTCAGCCATGTCGCCGCCAGCCGCGCCGAAGCCGGCTGCATCGAGTACCACATGCTGCGGGACCGGGAAGACCCGAGCCTGTTCATCTTCTACGAGGTCTGGGCCTCCCAGGCGGCGCTGGACACCCACTCCAGCCTGCCGCACATGCAGCAGTTCCTTGAGGCCCGCATGGATTACCTGCAGCGCGACTTCGAGATCCGCGCCATCGACATGCTCAGCCCGGCCGCGGCAGGCCCCGAGCACAAGATCTAGCCGCTGATCAGCAGATGCCCGCCCAACAGGCCAAGGCCGATGAAAAACCCTCGCTTGAACAGCAAGGCACTGATGCGCTGGCGCAACCATTGCCCCAGCCACATGCCCAGCAGCGCCGGGGCCAGGGTCAGCATTGAAGCCCCCAATTCGGCCCCGCCCAGGGTGCCACGCCACAGCAGGCCGGCGGCCAGGGCCAGGGTCGACACGCTGAACGACAGGCCCAGGGCCTGCACCAGTTGTTCCTTGTTCAAACCCAGGGCCTGCAGATAGGGCACCGCCGGAATCACGAACACCCCGGTGGCCGAGGTGATCACCCCGGTGACCAACCCGCACAACGGCGCCAGCCAGCGCTCCTGGGCCGGCGACACCCGCAGGGTCGGCAGCAGCAGGCCGCTCAGGGCATACAGCAGCAACGCCGCGCCCAACCCCCGCACCACCCAATGCCCGCCCTCGATGCCCAGCCACAGGGCACCGGCGCCAGTGCCGGCGAAGATCGCCAGCAGCATCGGCCACAGACGCTTGAGCAAGGCGCGCAGGTGCCCGCCAACGGCCAGTTGCCAGAGGTTGGTCAGGGTCGACGGAATGATCAGCAAGGCCGCAGCCTGCGCCGGAGCCATAGCCAGCCCCAATAACCCCATGGCAATGGTGGGCAGGCCGAGGCCGATCACGCCCTTGACCATGCCGGCCAGCAAAAACGTGCCGATGACCAGCAAAGAAAGGGCCATTCCGAGATTCTGGTAAAACGCGAGTGAGCTGTTCATGGGCCTATCCTGCGCCCTGCACGCCGCGTTGAAAATCTGCCATATATTGAGCCAGCCTCTTGCCCAGCAATAGGCACATGCAACAACCTATCGCCCGTCGATGCCGTAGGAGCTGGCTTGCCAGCGAAGGCGCGCTCAGGCCCGAGGCAAAATCCGAAGGCCTCTTCGCCGGCAAGCCGGCTCCTACAAAAACATCTGCACGGCCTCCGTAAGAGACCCCGTTCGCCGAGGAATGCCCCATGCACTTCGACCTGATCGACCTGCGGCTGTACCTGAATATTCTGGAGGCCGGCAATATCACCGCCGGGGCCGCTCGCAGCCACTTGTCGCTGGCCGCCGCCAGCGCTCGGATCCGCGCCATGGAAGCCTCGCAGGGCATCGAGTTGCTTGAGCGCGGGCGGCGTGGCATCAGCCCGACAGCCGCCGGCAAGGCCCTGGCCCAGCACGCGCGGACGCTGCTGTTGTACGCCGAGCACCTGCAACAGGACCTCGGCGAATACGCCAGGGGGGTCAAGGGCCAGGTCCGCCTGTTGTGCAACACCACCGCCCTCAGCGAGTACCTGCCGGAGCTGCTGGCGGACTTCCTGCGCAGACATCCACAGGTCGATATCGAGCTGCAGGAACTGCCCAGCCAGCGCATCACCCACGCCCTGCGCCAGGGCGCGGCGGACCTGGGGATCGTCTCCGACGCGGTGGACACCCAGGGCCTGATGACCCGGGCATTTCGCGACGATCCACTGGTACTGGTGATGCCTGCGGACCACCCCTTGAGCACCCAGCCGGCCCCCAGCTTCAGCGACAGCCTGGCCCACGACTATGTCGGCCTGGCCAGCCACAGCGCCCTGGCGGTGTACCTGGAGGAGCAAGCGCTGCACCTGGGCCGGCGCATGCAATTGCGCATCCGCGCCGAGGGTTTCGACGCGCAGCTGCGCATGGTCGCCCGTGGCGCCGGGCTGGCGTTGGTGCCCCTGGCCGCCCTGCAGCGCAACCATCATCTGCCACTGCACAGCCGCCCCTTGGACGAGGCCTGGGCCCGACGCCGGCTATTGCTGTGCGCCCGTGATTTCGAGGCCCTGCCGCTGTATGCACAGGGCTTGTGTCGCGCGCTGCTGGAACCTTGACTCTCCCCTTAGGGGCAGACTTTAGCCTTGGGGTTTATTCCTCAAGGACCACGGCAAATGAGCAAACGCATCCTGGTGATTCTCGGACACCCCTCCGGCCACAGCCTGTGCGCGGCATTGAGCGAGCGCTACGTGAAGGCGGCGCAGGAGGCCGGGCATGAGGTGCGCCAGCTCAGGCTCGGCGACCTGCACTTCGACCCGGTGCTGCATGAAGGCTACCGGCAGATCCAGCCCCTGGAAGAAGACTTGCGCCAGGCCCAGGCCGACATCCTCTGGGCCGAGCACCTGACCTGGGTCTTTCCCATCTGGTGGGGCGGGATTCCGGCGCTGTTGAAAGGTTTTATCGACCGCGTGCTGCTGCCGGGCTTTGCCTTCAAGTACCGCCCCGGCAAGGCCTTTCCCGAACAATTGCTCAAGGGCCGCACCGCCCACCTGATGGTGACCATGGACACCCCGCCCTGGTATTTCCGCTGGTTCTACCGCATGCCCGGCCTGCAGCAGATGCGCCGCACCACCCTGGACTTCTGCGGCATCAAGCCCTTGCGCACCCTGACCTTTGGCCCGGTGCTGGACGCCAGCGAAGCGCGCAAGGCGGATTGGCTGATGCAGGCGCAGTGCCTTGCCAGGCAGTGAAAGCGCCGGATAATGCGCAACGCCGTCCACCGCCGGACGGCCCGGTACTGGAAAAGGAGCCTTCATGTACATCGGCCAAGCCGCGCAACTGTCCGGAACCACGGTCAAGAGCATCCGTCATTACGAAGCCATCGGCCTGTTGCCCGAAGCGCCACGCCAGGGTCGCTACCGCCTCTATGACACGCAGAGCGTCGAGCAGCTGATGTTCATCAAGTGCGCGCAGCAGCTGGGTTTCAAGCTCAAGGAATTGCAGCAGGTGTTCGCCACGCACCAGGGCCAGGCCTTTCCCTGGGACCGCGCCCAGGCCGCCCTGGCGCAAAAGAGGCGCGAGCTGCAACAGCAGATCGATGACTTGCAGCAGTTGCAGGGCCGGCTCGAAGTCTTCGAAACCCGCCTGCAACAGGCCCGCGAGGAATGCCCCCTGGACAGCCTCTAGGGCGACCCGGGGGGCACGGCCTCAGACCTCGGACAACCCGGCCACCGTTCTCGGCTTACGAAAGCACAGGTAGTAGACCAGGGTCAGCAACAGCAGGAAGGGCACCCCGAACACCAGGGTCATCTTGAAGGCCTCGGTGAAGAAGGTGGTGATCATCACCGCCGCCATCAGCACCAGCCCCAGCAGGGTGCTGTAGGGAAACAGGCGCATGCGGAACGACAGCTGCTGCTCGCCGTGGCGCTGGTGATAGCGGCGGAAGCAGTAGTGGGTGAGGAAGATCATGAACCAGGTGAAGATCGCGCCGAACATCGAGATCGCCATCATCAGGGTGAACGAGCTTTCCGGGTACAGCACGTTGACTAGGGTCGCCAGGGCGATGCCGGAGCTGGACAGCAGCAGGGCATTGAGCGGAATCCCGCTCTTGCTCAAGGCCCCCATGGACTTGGGCGCATAACCGGCGCGGGACAGGCTGAACATCATCCGTGTGGTGATGTACAGCTGGCTGTTCATCGCCGACAGCGCGGCGATCAGGATCACGAAGTTCATCACCCCGGTGGCCCCGGGAATGCCGATGGTCTGCATCACCGTGACGAATGGGCTCTGGGCCTTGCCGGCCTGGACCCAAGGCACGATGGCCAGCATCAGCGCCAGGGTCAGCAGGTAGAACACCACCAGGCGCACGATGGTCGCGCGAAAGGCCTGCTTCACCGCGCGCTGCGGGTCCTTGGCCTCCCCCGCCGCCACCGCGATCATTTCCACGCTCAGGTAGCTGAAGATCGACACGATTACCGCGATCCACATGCCCTCGAAACCGTTGGGGAAAAAGCCGCCGTGGGCGCTGTAGTTGTGTAGCCCGTACTCGGGGTTGCCGGAGCCGAACACGACGTACACCGCCAGGATGATGAAGCCGACGATGGCGGCGATCTTGATGGTGGAGAACCAGTATTCGAAGTTGCCGAAGGTCTTCACGCTGATGGCGTTGAGCAGGATCAGCACGCTGGAGAAGGAGATGATCCACACCCATTCCGGAACGTTGGCGAACCAGTACTTCATGTACATGGCAATGGCCGTGACCTCGGCGCCCACCGCCAGGACGATGGCCGCCCAGTAGGCGTAGCGCACCAGGAACCCGGCAAGCGGGCTGACGTAGAACTCGGCATAGGCGCCGAAGGAGCCGGAGGTGGAATGGGCCACGGTCATTTCCGCCAGGCAGCCCATCAGGATCAGGGTGATCAACGCCCCGATGGCGTAGCTCAGCAGCACGCTGGGGCCGGCATAACCGATGGCATAGGCGCTGCCCATGAACAGCCCGGTGCCAATGGCCCCGCCGATGGCGATCATGCTCATCTGGCCGGCGGTCAGCTGGCGCCGCAGGCCGTGCTCGCGATTGGAAATCGCTTCGAAACCCTTGTTGGAGGTGGTCACTTTGAGTGCCTCTTTATTGTTGTGTGCACGTATCAATCGTTGTGACGGCCCGTCCTTGTGCCGCTGGCCCTGATCGCCGCCAGTGGCGGCGATCAGGGAGTGAAGCCGACTCAGGTCACGCTGTGACGCACCTGAAACTGCGCCTGGGCCCAGGTTTTTTCATCGAGGATTTCACCGAGGATCTGCACCGCGTCCCAGACTTCGCTGAAGCGGGTGTACAGCGGGGTGAAGCCGAAACGCATGATCCGCGGCTCGCGGTAGTCACCGATTACGCCACGGGCGATCAGGGCCTGGATCACCGCGTAGCCTTCGGGGTGCTCGAAGCTCACGTGGCTGCCGCGCTTGGCGTGATCGCGCGGGGTCACCAGCTTCAAGTCGTGGCCGGCGCAGCGCTGCTCCACCAGTTCGATGAACAGGTCGGTCAAGGCCAGGGACTTGCGCCGCAGGCTCTGCATGTCGGTCTGTTCGAAGACTTCCAGGCCGCACTCGACCATGGCCAGGGAGGTGATCGGCTGGGTGCCGCACAGGTAGCGCGCGATGCCGCTGGCGGGCTCGTACTGGGTGGCCATGTCGAACTGCCGGGCATGGCCGAACCAGCCGGACAGCGGCTGGGTCACCAGATCGCACAGGGCCGGCGCGACCCAGGCGAAGGCTTGCGAGCCGGGGCCGCCATTGAGGTATTTGTAGGTGCAGCCGATGGCGTAATCGGCGCCGCTGCGATTCAACTCCACCGGCACCGCGCCGGCCGAATGGGCCAGGTCCCAGAGGCTCAGGGCGCCAGCCTCGTGGATCAGCGAGGTCACGGCCTGCATGTCGTGCATGTAGCCGGTCTTGTAGTTGACGTGGGTGAGCATCACCACCGCCGTGTCCTGGTCGATGGCCGCCGGTAGTTGGTCCGGGCTGTCCACCAGGCGCAGGGAATAGCCCTGCTCAAGCATCCGGGTCAGGCCTTCGGCAATGTACAGGTCGGTGGGAAAGTTGCTGCTTTCGGAGACGATCACCCGCCGCTCGGGAGCGCGTTCGGCCTGGACCTGCAGGGCCGCGCTGAGCACCTTGAACAGGTTGATGGAGGTGGTGTCGGTGATCACCACTTCACCGCTGTTGGCGCCGATCAGCGGGGCCAGGCGATCACCCAGGCGCTGGGGCAGGTCACGCCAGCCGGCGCTGTTCCAGCTGCGGATCAGGCCATCGCCCCACTCCTGCTCGATCACTTGCCGGGCCCGCTCCAGGGACGCCACGGGGCGGGCACCCAGGGAGTTGCCATCCAGGTAGATAACGCCCTCGGGCAAGGCGAACTGTTGGCGCAGCGGCGCCAGTGGGTCCTGTTCATCGAGACGCAGGCAGTGGTTTTTATCGATCATTGGAAGTCCTGTCTTGGTCAAGGTCATGCCCGCCAGCGCGAGCCGGGCACGGGGTCTGGGCGACCCGCAAACTCAGGAAATAATGGACGAAGCCCGCTAGAATTTTCGTGCAAAGTGCAGCGCGTTACCGTACTACTCTCGAATAAAATTCTAATCCTCCAATAAAAAACGCGGATTTATGCCAGCCATGACCCTCGACTCCACCGACCTGCGCATCCTCTACTTCCTGCAACAGGATGGACGTATCAGCAACCAGGAACTGGCGGAGAAAGTCGCCCTTTCACCCTCCGCCTGCCTGCGCCGCCTGCGCATGCTCGAAGGCGACGGGATCATCAGCGGCTACCGCGCCCAGCTCAATGCCGAGCGCCTGGGGATCGAGCTGGAAGCCATCGTCCACGTGTCCCTGCGCCAGGACGTGGAAGGCTGGCACGAGACGTTCATCGGCAAGGTCCAGCAATGGCCGGAAGTGGTGGCCGCCTACGTGATCACCGGCGCCAGCAACTACGTGCTGCGGGTGCGGGCGCGCAACCTCAAGCACTTCTCGGATTTCATCGTCAATCACCTGAACCGCGCCTCGGGGGTCACCGACATCCGCTCGGAAATCGTCCTGCAGAAGATCAAGGAGCAGGATGGCCTGCTGGATCTGGTGCTGCGCAAGTAACCCGGCCTAGAAACCTGCCGGGCGCCGTGCCGGGTGGCGCTGCGCGGTGGCGCTGGGCGCCTCGTCGAACAGCTTGCGGTACTCCGCGGAAAACCGCCCCAGGTGGGTAAAGCCCCAGGCCAGGGCAATCTCGGAAATATTGCGCGCCGCGCCGTGTTCGAGAATGTCCTGGCGCACGCCGTTGAGCCGATGGCGCTTGAGGTAGGCCATGGGCGACAGGGCGAAGTACTTGCGAAAGGCCTCGAACAGCTTGAAGCGCGAGACACCGGTGGCGGCCTCCAGGTCCTCCAGGTGCACCGCTTCACGGGCATGCTCATGCAGGTACTGGCGAGCTCGCACCAGGTAATGCGGCAGCTTGACCCCGAGCATGGCCCGTAGCTCGCTGGAATAGTTGTTGGGCTGGGCCAGGATCAGGCCCTTGATCAGGGAGCTTTCGATTTCCCGGGTGAAGGCCAGCTGTTCATAGAGCTCGTTGCCCTGGGTCAGTTCGCCGATGAAGTGCTGGGCCATGCGCCACCAGGCCGCGGTGGCCCCCTGCCGCGCGTCCATCGCCGCTTCGAAGCGCAGCGGCTGCTCCACCGGACGTTGCAGCAGGGCCTCCAGGGCTTCGCTCATGGCCGGTCGGGAAATCACCACCTGCAGCTTGCGGCAGTCGCCGGAAATGGCCAGCACCTGGCTTTCGTTGGGGGCGATGATCACTCCCTGGTCAGGGTCCGAATGCAGCAGCCGACCGTCCTTGCTCAGTTCCTGCTCGCCGCACAGGGGCAGGCTCAGGCTGTAGCTGCTGAAGCGCTCGGTGTCTTCGATATCGACGGTCACATCGGTGCCGTACTCGATGATGCCCAGGGTCGTGGAGCGTGACCTGAGCACGTTGGCACTGTGGTGAAAACGGATCCGTTCCGGGGTCGCGGTTACCAGGCGATGCGGACCACAGATGCCCGACATCCAGCTCCTGGCCCCTTCGAGGTCATAGCGATCGATACGAATCTCGCGAAACAGCCCATCAGCCTTGCTATTCATCACGGCGCACCCACGGCAATTTTTATTCAGCGCGCTCTGACGGCGCGTCTTGTGTGACAGGGCAAGTTTTGCGCCAGTCGGCAACGCTGCCAACCCAGTGGATAGCAATCGCCCACTAAGTGGATAACCCGCCCCCATCGTCCTCATCTGGCTGGGCTCACAGTAGCCGATCGGTGCCCCGCGATGCAGCCGTCGATCGCTTATCCGCCCGATTGTGGGTAGAGGCTACCCAGGCAATTTTATGGATGGCCTTGGCCGACTAAGCGGATAGCCACCGGCGCCCCGCACTCTCTCTAATGACGGCACCCGATTGACCTGAATAAAAAAGGTACCGACTCATGAGTGGTGCAAGAAGCGTCGAACAGTGGCAGGACTTCATCCACGGCTGCCTGGATTTTCGCCCCGCGGACGGCGTGTTCCGTATCGCCCGGGAGATGTTCACCGAGCCCGAGCTGTTCGATCTGGAGATGGAACTGATCTTCGAGAAGAACTGGATCTACGCCTGTCACGAAAGCGAACTGCCCAACAACCACGACTTCATCACCATGCGCGCCGGGCGCCAGCCGATGATCATCACCCGCGACGGCGAGGGCCGGCTCAACGCCCTGATCAATGCCTGCCAGCACCGCGGCACCACCCTGACCCGGGTCGGCAAGGGCAACCAGTCGACCTTCACCTGCCCATTCCACGCCTGGTGCTACAAGAGCGACGGGCGCCTGGTGAAGGTCAAGGCCCCGGGGGAATACGACGAAGGCTTCGACAAGGCCACCCGCGGCTTGAAGAAAGCCCGCATCGACAGCTACAAGGGCTTTGTCTTCATCAGCCTGGACGTGGCCGCCGACAACAGCCTGGAAGACTTCCTCGGTGATGCGCGGATTTTCTTCGACATGATGGTCGCCCAGTCGCCCAACGGTGAACTGGAGGTGCTGCCGGGCAAGTCCGCCTACACCTACGACGGCAACTGGAAGCTGCAGAACGAGAACGGCCTGGACGGTTATCACGTCAGCACCGTGCACTACAACTACGTGGCCACGGTGCAGCACCGCCAGCAGGTCAACCGCGACAACGGCAGCGGCAGCAGCGCCACCCTGGACTACAGCAAGCTCGGCGCCGGCGACGCCAGCACCGACGACGGCTGGTTCGCCTTCAACAACGGCCACAGCGTGCTGTTCAGCGAGATGCCCAACCCGGCGGTGCGTTCCGGCTACGCCAGCATCATGCCGCGCCTGGTGGCCGAACATGGCCAGGCCAAGGCCGAGTGGATGATGCACCGCCTGCGCAACCTGAACATCTACCCCAGCCTGTTCTTTCTCGACCAGATCAGCTCGCAGCTGCGGATCATCCGTCCCATCGCCTGGAACAAGACCGAGATCATCAGCCAATGCATCGGGGTCAAGGGCGAGAGCGACGCCGACCGGGAAAACCGCATCCGCCAGTTCGAGGACTTCTTCAACGTCTCGGGCATGGGCACGCCGGATGACCTGGTGGAATTCCGCGAGGCCCAACGCGGCTTCCAGGGGCGCCTGGAGCGCTGGAGCGATGTTTCGCGCGGCCATCACCGCTGGGCCACCGGCCCCACCGCCAACAGCGAGAACCTGGGCATCCAGCCGGCCATGACCGGCACCGAGATCACCCACGAGGGGCTGTACGTCAACCAGCACCGCAACTGGCAGAAATTCCTCCTCGACGGCTTGCAGCGCCAGCCCCTGAAACTGCGTGAGGTATGAACATGAATGCGCAACTGCAGTACCAGATCGAGCAATTCTTCTATCGCAAGTGCGAACTGTGCGACGCCCAGGACTGGGACGCCTACCTGCAGCTGTTCGCCGTGGACAGCGAGTTCCACCTGCCGCAGTGGGACTCGGAACACGTCTACACCCGGGACCCGAAACGCGAGATGTCGCTGATCTACTACGCCAACCGTTCGGGGCTCGAAGACCGGGTGTTCCGCCTGCGTACCGGCAAGGCGGCCTCGACCATTCCCATGCCGCGCACCCTGCACCTGGTCAGCAACCTGCGCATCGCCGAGGGCGACAACGGCCATCTGCAGGTGCGCCTGAACTGGCACACGCTGTTCTATCGCCTGGCCACCTCCGAGGACTTCTACGGTCACGCCACCTATGACCTCAAGCCCGACGGCGACAGTTGGCTGATCCAGCGCAAGCACGTGCTGCTGCTCAACGACACGATCAACTCGGTGCTCGATTTCTATCACCTCTGACCCACGGAAGTTCTCCCATGACGCACAAGGTCGCGTTCAGCTTTGCCGACGGCAAGACCCTGTTCTTCCCGGTTCAGGCCAATGAAATACTGCTCGACGCCGCCCTGCGCAACGGCATCAAGATCCCCCTGGACTGCCGCGAAGGGGTTTGCGGCACCTGCCAGGGCCGTTGCGAGTCGGGCCTGTACAGCCAGGACTATGTGGACGAGGAAGCCCTCTCGCCCCAGGACCTGGAGCAGCGCAAGATGCTCACCTGCCAGACCCGGGTGCAGTCGGATGCGGCGTTCTATTTCGACTTCGATTCCAGCCTGTGCCACAGCGCCGATCCGCTGCGGCGCACAGGCTCGGTGATCGACGTGCGCCAGGTGTCGGACAGCACCGCGATCCTGCACCTGGACCTGGGCCGCAGCCAAGCACCACTGGAGTTTCTCCCCGGCCAGTACGCGCGCCTGCGGATTCCCGGCACCGACAGCAGCCGGGCCTACTCCTTCGCCAACCGGCCGGGGGCGGACAACCAGTTGCAGTTCCTGATCCGCCTGCTGCCCGACGGGGTGATGAGCAACTACATTCGCCAGCGCTGCCTGGTGGGCGACAGCATCGAGCTGGAGGCGCCGCTGGGGGCGTTCTACCTGCGCCAGATCAGCCGGCCACTGCTGCTGGTGGCCGGCGGCACCGGGCTGTCGGCGCTGCTGGCGATGCTCGAACAGATCGTCGAGCAGGGCTGCCAGCAACCGGTGCACCTGTATTACGGCGTGCGCCAGAGTGCCGATCTGTGCGAACTGACGCGCATCCGGGCCCTGGGCGAGCGCCTGCCGGCATTCCGCTTCACCCCGGTGATCAGCGACGCCGACCCGGATTGGCCGGGCAAGCGCGGCTACATCACCGAGCATCTGGACAGCAGCGAGCTGCGCGACAACGACAGCGACCTGTACGTGTGCGGACCGCCACCGATGGTCGATTCGATCCGAATCTGGCTGCAAGAACAGCAACTTAACCGCGTCCAACTGTATTACGAGCGGTTTACCGAGAGTAATATCTGATCCGTCAGCATTTAGCCGCGATCGGTCCCATTCACCCTGGGATCTGTCCTGATAACAACTAGAAGAGAGCGCACATTAGTGGATCAAACCTTGCAACAAGGTGAACTCAAGCGTGGCTTGAAGAATCGCCATATTCAGTTGATCGCCCTGGGCGGGGCGATCGGCACCGGACTCTTCCTCGGTTCGGCCGGGGTACTCAAGTCCGCCGGACCCTCGATGATCCTCGGCTATGCGATTGCCGGCTTCATTGCCTTCCTGATCATGCGCCAGTTGGGAGAAATGATCGTCGAGGAGCCGGTGGCCGGTTCCTTCAGCCACTTCGCCCACAAGTACTGGGGTGGTTATTTCGGCTTTCTCGCGGGCTGGAACTACTGGGTGCTGTATGTCCTGGTGGGCATGGCCGAGCTCACCGCGGTGGGCAAGTACGTGCAGTTCTGGTGGCCGGAAATCCCCACCTGGGTCAGCGCGGCGGTGTTCTTCGTGCTGGTCAACCTGATCAACATGATGAATGTGAAGTTTTTCGGTGAAGCCGAGTTCTGGTTCGCCATCATCAAGGTGGTGGCCATCGTCGGCATGATCGTCCTCGGTTGCTACATGCTGTTCAGCGGTAGCGGCGGTAGCCAGGCCTCGGTGAGCAACCTCTGGTCCCACGGCGGTTTCTTCCCCAACGGCGGCACCGGCCTGCTGATGGCCATGGCCTTCATCATGTTCTCCTTCGGCGGCCTGGAGCTGGTGGGCATCACCGCCGCCGAAGCCGCCGAGCCGCGCAAGGTGATCCCCAAGGCCATCAATCAGGTGGTGTACCGGGTGCTGATCTTCTACGTCGGCGCCCTGGCGGTGCTGCTGTCGCTGTACCCGTGGGACGAACTGCTGGTGAGCCTGAATGCCGGCGGCGACGCCTACAGCAGCAGCCCCTTCGTGAAGATCTTCTCGCTGATCGGCAGTGACGCGGCGGCGCAGATCCTCAACTTCGTGGTCCTGACCGCGGCGCTGTCGGTGTACAACAGCGGCGTGTACTGCAACAGCCGCATGCTCTTCGGCCTGGCCGAACAGGGCGACGCCCCCAAGGCGCTGATGAAGCTCAACAAGCAAGGCGTGCCGATCCTGGCCCTGGGCATCTCCGCCCTGATCACCCTGCTCTGCGTACTGGTCAACTACCTGGCGCCCCACGAAGCGCTGGAGTTGCTGTTCGCCCTGGTGGTGGCCGCGCTGATGATCAACTGGGCACTGATCAGCCTGACCCACCTGCGTTTTCGCAAGGCCATGGCCGAGCAGAACGTGGTGCCGTCGTTCAAGGCGTTCTGGTCGCCATTGAGCAACTACCTGTGCCTGGCCTTCATGCTGATGATCGTCGGCGTGATGTGGATGATCCCAGGCATCCGCGCCTCGGTGTATGCGATTCCGGTGTGGGTCCTGGTGATCTGGGGTTTCTACCGCCTGAGCCATGCGCGCAAGGCCGGGCAACCCGCGCTGCACTAAGCCTCACGCAGGCAACACCCGCAAGCCCGGCCTGATCAAGGCCGGGCTTTTTTGTCGGCGGCGCAAAAGCGGTCTGCCGATAACGACAAATGCGGCCTGAAGCAACAGTCCACCCAATCCCTAGAATCGACGTCCTCCCGGCACCCGAGCCTGGGAGCCTGTTTCTGGATGGAGAGCGGCTGATGAACAGAACGACGACAAGCCTGCGCTGGAGCGATGTTTTCTCGCCCAGCGTGGCGGCGCTGATTTCAGTGCTGGTGAACTACGGCGGAACCTTTGTCCTGGTGTTCCAGGCCGCCGAACTGGCACGGCTGTCACCGGCCCAGACCGCGTCCTGGGTCTGGGCGGTGTCGGTGGGCGTGGGGCTTTCCGGGCTGTGGCTGAGCCTGCGGTACAGAGCACCGATCATCACCGCCTGGTCCACCCCCGGCGCGGCCTTCCTGGCCACGGTGATGCCCTCCACGCCCTACGCCGAGGTGATCGGCGCCTATCTGATCTCGGCCCTGGGCTTCATGCTGCTGGGGGCCACCGGGGCCTTCGACAGGCTGGTACGGATGATCCCCAAGGGCATTGCCGCCGGTCTGCTGGCGGGCATTCTGTTGCAATTCGGGATCAACGCCTTTGGCGGCGCCAGCGCCGACCCGCTGCTGGTGATCGTGCTGCTGGTGTCCTACGCCCTGCTGCGGCGTTTCACCTCGCGCTTTGCCGTGGTGGGCATCCTGGTGATAGGCCTGGGGCTGCTCATCGCACAGCAGCGGATCGACTTTTCAGCCGTGCACCTGAGCCTGGCCGTACCCCTCTTCACGGCGCCGCAGTTCTCCCTGCAGGCCTTGCTGGGGGTGGCCTTGCCGCTGTTCGTCATCACCCTTACCGGCCAGTACATGCCCGGCATGCTGGTGCTGCGCAATGACGGCTACGCTACCAGCGCCAACCCGCTGCTCACGGTCACCGGCCTGGGTTCGCTGCTGATGGCCCCCTTCGGCGCCCACGCCTTCAACGTGGCGGCGATTACCGCGGCGATCTGCACCGGCAAGGACGCCCACCCGGACCCGAAAAAACGCTACATCGCCGGTGTCGCCTGCGGGCTGTTCTACCTCCTGGTGGGCACCTTCGGCGTGACCCTGGCCAGCCTGTTCATGGTGCTGCCCAAGACCTTTGTCAGCACCCTGGCGGGCCTGGCGCTATTGGGGGCCATCGGCGGCAGCCTGGCCAATGCGATGGCCGACGCGGCCACCCGGGAAACCGCGCTGATCACCTTCCTCGCCACGGCGGCCAACGTCACCCTGCTCGGGGTCGGCGGCGCCTTCTGGGGGCTGGTGGCCGGCTTGACTGCGCACCTGCTGATTCACGGCCGGGCCCATCCCCTCGCTGGCCGCGCCGCTACCCCTGAAAGCCAGCGTTGAGCTAAGTCTTGCGCAGGGCCACGGCCAGGCGTGCCAGGGTGGTTTCGATTTCATGGGCGCTCAGCGAGGCGTAGCCCAGCAACCAGCCCTGCCGTTTCGGCTCGCTGGCATAGAGCCGGCTGAGCCCGGGCAACTGGATGCCGGCCCGGGCGGCCCGTTGCTGGGTCAGTTCCTCGCTCCAGCCGGGCTCCAGCAGGCAAGGAATCTGCAACCCGCCCGGTGGCGGCAAGGCCACGGCAATGCCCTGCAAATGCCGCCCGATGGCATCGAGCATGACTTGCCGGCGCCCGGCGTAGAGCTTGCGCATGGCCCGCACATGGGCGTTGTAGTGGCCCTCCTCCATGAACCGCGCCAGGGTCAACTGGAGGATCTGCGGCGTGTGGCCATCCATGATGCTGCGGGCCGCACTGAAGGCGCCCACCAGCTCATCGGGCAGGGCCATGTAGCCCATGCGCAAGCCGGGGTAGAGGGTCTTGCTGAAGGTGCCGACGTAGAGCGTGCGCTGATAAGGGTCTAGGCCCTGGACACAGGCGGTGGGCAGGCCGTCGTAATGGAACTCGCTGTCGTAGTCGTCCTCGATGATCCACTTGCCGTGCTCGGCGGCCCAGCGGGTCAGCTCCAGGCGCCGCTCCAGGGACAGGGTGACGCCGCTGGGGTACTGGTGCGAGGGCGTTACATAGACGCATTGGCCGCCACTGCGGTCGGCCCGCAGCAGGTCGGTGCGAATGCCCTGGGCGTCGACATCGATGGGATTGATCCAGGCCTCGGCGGCCTCGAAGGCCTTGCGAGCGCCGAAGTAGCCGGGGTTCTCCATCAGGATCGGCTTGCCGGCATCCACCAGCAGCTGGGCACAGAGGTACAGCGCCTGCCGGGTACTGCTCAGCACCAGGATCTGCTCGGCACGCACCTTGGCCCCGCGCTCCAGGTTCAGGTAGGCGGCGATGGCCTGGCGCAGCGGCTCGGCGCCTTGCGGGTCACCATGCAGCAGCACGTTGCCGCGGTACTCCTTGAGCACTTGGCGTTGCAGGCGCTCCCAGACATCCAGGGGAAAACTGCGGGTTTCCGGCAAGCCTGTGGCAAATGCGCTCACCGCTTGCTGGTCGGTGACGCCACCGCGCTCGACCAGCAGCCGGCCCCGCCGGCTCAGGCCCGAGCCCGGTTCCCGGGCGCTGGGGGGCTGCTCCTGCAAACGCAGGCGACGCCGGGCGGCACCGCGCAACTGGGCACCGATGTTTTCACAGACGTAGCTCCCCGAACCTTCGCGACGCACGATGAAACCGTCGCGCTGCAACTGCACATAGGCGTTCTCCACCGTATCCCGGGACACCGCGAGCGACTTGGCCAGGCCACGGGTCGCCGGCAGTTTCACCCCTGGACCCAGAGCACCGTCGAGGATCAGCCCGCGCAAGGCCCGCTGGATCCGCTGGTGCAGGTCCAGGGGCGCGAACTGCGGATCGTTGAGGCGCATGTTGAGGGTTTCAAGCTCGAAGGTCCGAGACATGTGGTCTGCCTGCTCAAATGAAAGTGGCGCACAAGAGGCGACCACTTTAGCTGCACAGCGGCCCTCGCGTCAGCTGCTGCAACCTTCGCTGCCGGCGAACGGAGAATGTGGCAATCGGCACGCCCTGCAAAAACGGCGCGCCCCCAAGGTGGGGACGCGCCGTTTTTTATTTAAGTGAACAGGGCGATCAAAGCGAGGAGCGCACTCGCCACAGTTCGGGGAACAGCACGGTGTCGAGCATCTTGCGCAGGTAGCCGACGCCTTCGGTACCGCCGGTGCCGGGCTGGAAGCCGATGATGCGTTCGACGGTAGTCACGTGGCGGAAGCGCCACTGGCGGAACGAGTCTTCCAGGTCGATGAATTTTTCCGCCAGCTGATACAGGTCCCAATAGGCCGAAGGGTTGGCGTACACCTCGCGCCAGGCCACCTCCACCGACGGGTCATGCTGGGTCGTGGTGGTGCTCTGCAACGCCAGGCGCGCAGGATCGATACTCAAGCCACTGCGGGCCATCAGGGCAATCGCTTCGTCATACATGGACGGGGTGGCAATCGACTCTTCCAAAGACTGCAGCAGCTCCGGGCGGTGAGCATGGGGCCGCAGCAGGGCCGCACTCTTGTTGCCGAGGATGAATTCGATTTCCCGGTACTGGAACGACTGGAAGCCAGAAGACTGGCCCAGGTAGGGGCGGATCGACTTGTACTCGGAGGGCGTCATGGTCGCCAGCACCGCCCAGGCGTGCACCAGCTGGTCGAAGATCCGCGACACCCGCGCCAGCATCTTGAACGCCGGAGGCAACTGGCCCTGGCGCACCTGCTCGCGGGCGGCCTTGAGCTCATGCAGCATCAGCTTCATCCACAGCTCCGAGGTCTGGTGCTGGATGATGAACAGCATCTCGTTGTGGTCCGGCGACAGCGGGTGCTGGGCGCTGAGGATGCGCCCCAGGTCCAGGTAGTCGCCGTAGCTCATGGAGTCGGAGAAATTCAGCTCGGCGTTATGCCATTCATCCGGTGGGTTGCTTGAAAAAGGACATTGGCTCATGGCGTGGGCTCCTCGCCTCAGGCAGCGGTTGCCACCCGCAGGCTGCGCAACCCGGACTCGGGGAGCACAACGGCGCGGACGGCCAGCTGTGTATTTATTGTAGGAATCAATCAGCCAGGGGGCGCAGGATCGCCCGCACCGGACTGGCGTCCAGGTGAGCGAAGCGCAGTGGCAGGGCAATCAGTTCGTAGTCGCCTTCGGCCACCTCATCCAGGACGATCCCCTCAAGGATCGCCATGCCGTGGCGAGCCACGGCGTTGTGGGCCTCCATGGTCTTGGACTGCTGGGGGTCGAGGGACGGGGTGTCGATGCCGATCAGGCGCACGCCGAGGCTGGCGAGCAGCTCGACGGTGGCCGGAGCGACGGCGGTGAAGTCCGGGTCCCAGGTGCTCAGCGGCGCCTGTGGATAAGTGCGCAGCAAGACTCGCGCTGGCAGGTTGTCCAGGCGCCCGAGCAAGGCTTCGGGCTGCACCAGGGCGCCGCTGTCCAGGCAATGCAGGACCCGGCACGGGCCCATGTAGACATCCAGCGGCACCTCGCCGATGGGCAGGCCATCCGGCCGGTAATGCAGGGGCGCGTCGACATGGGCGCCGGTGTGGGGCGACAGGGTCACCCGCCCGACATTCACCGGGCACTCGGGCCCGAACTGCCAGACGCGCTCCTCCTGGAACGGTGTATCTCCCGGCCAGGTCGGGGTCGCGGTACTCAAGGGCGGGCTGATGTCCCACCAACGTGGTGTCTTTTCCATTCGTGCGGCTCTCGGTCACTCCGGACTGAATGATACGAGCGATACCGCTGAAGATTCTTGCGAAATAACTCGGTACTCGTCAGATATTTCGCAAATCCTGCTAATAAAGCGAGCTTCGCCAACCGAATCTTGCAACCCCTTCAGCCCCTTTCGGGCCGCCCCGGCAGCGCTTCTGGATACCCCGAGGTCGAGAACAGACATCCCCCGCCATGCCGGGCGCTATAGGGTGCGTCTTCAGTTCTCTGCCCGCTAGGAGCACAGCATGTCGCAACCCATTACCGTTCTGCGCGATACCCATCCGCTGCCCGTTCTCGATGCCTGCAAGTGGGAAAAGCTCGCCGGCGACCCACACACCGTCAACCTCAACGCCTACACCAGCGAGGACGGCAGCAAGATCATGGGCACCTGGATCTGCACCCCGGGCAAATGGCGGGTGGCCTACGAAAAGTGGGAGTACTGCCACTTCCAGGAAGGCTACTGCGTGATCACCCCGGACGGCCACGATCCCATCC
Organism: Pseudomonas sp. TKO26; assembly: GCF_003225665.1. Classification (NCBI taxonomy): domain Bacteria; kingdom Pseudomonadati; phylum Pseudomonadota; class Gammaproteobacteria; order Pseudomonadales; family Pseudomonadaceae; genus Pseudomonas; species Pseudomonas sp. TKO26. The sequence continues at coordinate 16,872 of NZ_QKLN01000002.1, read as the reverse complement.
ACCTGCGTGCCGGCGATATCTTCGTGGTGGAACCGGGGATGAAAGGCACCTGGGAAGTGCTCGAAACCGTGCGCAAGTACTTCGTGTTCGCCTGACCCCTGAACACCCGCCGGGAGCCCGCGCAATCCGGGCTCCTCTGGCATGGCGGCCATTCAACTCAACGCGCCTTGCCAAATGTCTATATAATCCCTGCCAAATGGCAATGGCAGGAGTAGACCCATGGTTGCGCTGACAGACACCGGCCTCACCCCCAAGCGGCGGGGCAAGCTGGTATTGAAAGAACAGTCTTCGGACATCCTCCTGGGTGGCCGGGCACGCTTTGACGACCGCATCTCGATCTATCGGCTGACCGAGGAAGGCATCCCGCTGACGGCGATCATCAAGTTCGTCTCCTCGGTGCCCATGCTCAAGGACGAACAGGTCCTGGCCAAGATCATCGGCCTCTCCGAACGCACCCTGCACCGCCGCCTGAAAACCCCGGACGAGCCCCTGAATCCGGAGCAGAGCGCCCGTGCGGTGCGCTTTGCCCAGGTGCTGGCCAAGGCCCAGGAGATCTTCGGCAGCAGCGAAGAGGCACAGGACTGGATGGCCAAGCCGGTAATGGGCCTCGATGGCCACAAACCGGTGGACCTGCTGACCAACCCCATCGGCTTCGAACTGGTGGACGAGTTCCTCACCCGCCTGGAATACGGGGTCTATCAGTGATCAGTGCCCCCGGCAGCAACGCGATTCACTTCTGGCGACTGGACGCCGCCCGACACGCCGACAGCTGGGACAGTGGCATCGGCGCCGAGCTGTGCGGTGGTCGCTGGAACTCCAAAGGGGTCAAGGCCGTGTATGGCAGCGCAGACCCCGCCACGGCGATTCTCGAAGTGGCGGTGCACAAGGGCTTTGCCGCCCTGGACAGCGTGCCCCACGTGCTCACCGGCGCCCTGATCCAGGACCCGTCGGCCATCTACCGGATCGATGAACACAGCATTCCCAACCCCAACTGGCTGGTGCCGGGGATTCCCAGCGCCGGTCAGCAGAAGTTTGCCGACCAGTTGCTGGCCGACCATCCGTTCGTGCTGGTGCCTTCCTCGGTGTCGCGCCACAGCTGGAACATCCTGATCAATCCGTTGCTGGCCAAAGGGTTGTACCAGGTGGTGATCCAGGAGCGCTTCGGCCTCGACACACGCCTCAACCCTCCCCCGCGCAGCGTGTCCGGCCGTCCGAACTGAGCCGACAAAAAAAGCGGGAACCGGCCCGACGCAGGTTCCCGCAAATGCCCCGGCTGAAGGGGCTGCGTTCAATGGGATGGAGCGGCCCGGAGGCGCTGCATCATTGCGGTTTGCGGTAGCTGTTGACGATGGCCGAGAAGTCCTTGCCGCCCTCCCCGCGCAGGCTCATGGCCTGGTACAGCTGCTGGGCCACGGCGCCGAGCACCACCGGCTGATGCGCCTGGCGCGCGGCTTCGGTGGCCAGCCCCAGGTCCTTGAGCATCAGCTCGGCACCAAAGCCGCCGGTGTAGCCGCGGGATGCCGGAGCGGTTTCAATCACCCCCGGCCACGGGTTGTAGGTATCGGAACTCCAGCAACGGCCGGTGGAGCTGTTGATGATCCCCGCCAACACCTGGGTGTCGATACCCAGGGCATCGCCCAGGGCCATGGCTTCGCTGACGCCGATCATCGAGATGCCCAGCAGCAGGTTGTTGCAGATCTTGGCGATCTGCCCGGTGCCTACTTCGCCGCAATGCACAATGTTGCGGCCCATCTGCGCCAGCACCGGTTGCAGGGTGGCGAACAGCTCGGCGCTGGCGCCGACCATGAACGTCAGGGTCCCGGCCTGAGCGCCGCCAGTACCACCCGACACCGGCGCATCGGCCATGGCCACGCCTTGCCTCGCGGCAGCGGCGGCCACCTCGCGGGCGGTCTGCGGATCGATGGTGCTGCAATCCACTGCCGGTACGCCGCCGGCGATCCCCGCCAGCACCCCGTCTTCACCCAGCCACACACTGCGTACATGAGCCGCGGCGGGAAGCATGGTGATCACCAGCTCGGCGCCTTCGGCGGCGGCCTTGGGCGAGGTACTGATGCGCCCGCCCAGTTGCGCCAGCTCCGCCAGCACGCTCTGGTTGAGGTCGAACAGGTTCAACTGATGCCCGGCCTTGATCAGGTTGCGGGCCATGGGCGCGCCCATGTTGCCCAGGCCGATAAATGCAATGTTCATGTCAGGCTCCTCAACGCAGGCTGATGGTGGTGTTCACACCGTCGTTGACGCTGTCGTCGTCGAACCAGCGGGCGGTGACGGTCTTGGTCTGAGTGTAGAACTGCACCACTTGCTTGCCGTAAGGGCCCAGGTCGCCGAGCTTGGAGCCGCGGGAACCGGTGAAGCTGAAGAACGGCACCGGCACCGGAATCGGGATGTTGATGCCGACCTGGCCGACGTCGATTTCGCTCTGGAACTTGCGCGCCGCCGCGCCGCTCTGGGTGAACAGGCCGGTGCCGTTACCGAAGGGGTTGGCGTTGACCAGGGCGATGGCCTGATCCAGGGTGTCGACCTCCAGCACCACCAGCACCGGGCCGAAGATTTCCTGGGTGTAGATCTGCATGTCGGTGGTCACCCCGGAGAACAGGGTCGGGCCGATGAAGTTGCCCTGCTCGTAGCCTGGGACCTGGATGTCGCGGCCATCGAGCTCCAGCTTGGCGCCTTCTTTCACACCGCTTTCGATCAGCTCCAGAATCCGCGCCTTGGCGCGCTTGGACACGACCGGGCCGACATCGGTGCCCGGCTCGCTGCCGGCGTTGACCTTGAGCTTCTGCGCCAGGGCCTTGAGGTCTGGCAGCCATTGTTTCGAGGCGCCCACCAGCACCACCACCGAGGTGGCCATGCAGCGCTGACCCGCCGCGCCGAAACCGGCGCCCACCAGGGCGTTGAGGGTCTGTTCGCGGTTGGCGTCGGGCAGCACCACGGCGTGGTTCTTGGCGCCCATCATCGATTGCACGCGTTTGCCGTGCTTGCCCGCCAGGTCATAGACGTGAGTGCCGACCGCGGTCGAACCGACGAAGGACACCGCCTTGATGTCCTTGTGGGTGCACAGCGCATCCACCACGTCCTTGCCACCGTGCACCACGTTGAGCACGCCGGCCGGCACCCCGGCTTCCACCGCCAGCTCCACCAGCAGCATGGTGGACATCGGGTCCTGCTCGGAAGGCTTGAGGACGAAGGTGTTGCCGCAGGCGATGGCCATCGGGAACATCCACAGCGGAATCATCGCCGGGAAGTTGAACGGGGTGATCCCGGCGCATACGCCGATCGGCTGGCGCAGGGTGTAGGTGTCCACGCCGCCGGCCACGTTTTCGGCGAACTCGCCCATTTGCAGGGTGCCGATGGAGCAGGCATGTTCCACCACTTCCAGACCACGGAAGATATCGCCCTCGGCGTCGGCGAGGGTCTTGCCCTGTTCGGCGCTGAGGACGGCGGCAATGCGCTTGGAATGTTCACGGATCAAGGCCTGGAGCTTGAGCATGATGCGCATCCGCGCGCCGATCGGGGTCAGTTTCCAGGTCTGGAAGGCGCGCTGGGCAGCGGCAATCGCGGCGTCGACTTCAGCGGCGGTGGCAAAGGGCACCTTGGCCAGCACTTCCTGGGTCGCCGGGTTGACGATGTCATGCCATTCCTGGCTCTGGGACTGGACCCATTCACCGTCGATCAGCAGTTTGACCTGTTGCAGGGTGGTGCCGTCGGGCTTGAGGGATGCGTTCATGGGGTCTCCTGACTTCTTGAGTTCTTATGCAGGGAACCAAGGCGGGCAAGCGCCTTGAAAGAGGGGCTGTCGCGAGTTGGTGTCGGACGGTTTTTGGAGTATAGATGTGCAAATACCTAATAAGAACGCACATAAAAACCGGTCCATCATGCAAAAAAACATCACCTCGCTAAGCACCCTGAACTGGGACGACCTGAAGTTTTTTCTCGAAGTGGCGCGCACTCGCAAGGCCAGCAGCGCGGCCAAGCGCCTGGCGGTGGACTACACCACGGTGTCGCGGCGCATCGGTTCGCTGGAAACCGCCCTGGGCACCCTGCTGTTCGAAAAGTCCCGCACCAACGGCTTTGTTCTCACCGCTGAAGGGCAGCGTCTGCTGGGTTACGCGGAGTCGATCGAGAGCACCCTGCACATGGCCTGCGAGCAGGTCTCGGGCTCCGGGGTGGCGTTGTCCGGGCATGTGCGCATGGGCTGCACCGAAGGCTTCGGCAGCTTCTTCATCACCCCGCAGTTGAGCCATTTCCTCGACGCCTACCCGGCGATCTCGGTGGATATCCTGCCGCTGCCGCACTTCATCAGCCTGTCCAAGCGCGAGGCGGACATCGTCATCGCCCTGGAGCGCCCGGAGCACGGCCCCTACGTGTGCTGCAAGCTGTGCGACTATCGCCTGCAACTGTACGCCACCCAGGAATACCTCGACCGTCACCCACCGATCCGCCGCCCCAGCGATCTGGGTGAGCATCAATTCATCAGCTACGTGGATGACCTGGCCTTCAGTTCCGAGCTGCTGTACCTGGCCAATGTGGTGCCCGGGGCCAGCGCCAACCTGCGCAGCACCAGCGTCATTGCCCAGTACGTGGCGGCGCAGCAAGGTCGCTCCCTGGCGATCCTGCCGTGCTTCCTGGCAGCCCAGGACCCGCGGCTGCTGCCGGTATTGCCCAAGGAGATCAACCTGACCCGGCAGTTCTGGATGTACTGCCGGGAGGATCTGAGAAAGTTGAAGCGGATCACTCTGTTGTGGGACTACATCCGCGAGGTGACCGAACAGAATCAGCCGCTGCTCATGGGAGACAGTCGCAGCATGCTGTTCGCCGCGCCCTAGCCCTCATCGGACCCGAAGGCCAAACCGCCCCGGGTCCGTCGCGGCCGCAAGGGCGCAGGTCGCCGATCAGTCGGCGATCACCACGATCGACACCCGGCGGTTTTCGGTGCGCCCGGCCGCGGTGCTGTTGGAGGCCACCGGCTCGCTGCTGCCCAGGCCGCGCAGCTGGATGTTTTCTTCACGCATGCCGACCTGGGTCAGCACCTTGACCACGCTCTTGGCCCGGCGCACGGACAGCTGAACGTTATAGGCTTCCTTGCCCGAAGCATCGGTGTGGCCGTCGACCCGGACCTTCTGGATATCGACGCTGAGCAAGGCCTTGCCGATGCGCTGGACGATCTCGGTGCTGGCCTGGTTCAAGGTTTCCACATCGCTGCCAAACAGCACCTTGCCCGACAGGCCGAAGGCCCAGCCTTCATCCGTCAGTTCGAAGCCCTCCTGTTTCAGTACCGCGATCTGTTTCGGGGTCAGCCCCTTGGGCGGCACGCTCTGGCAGCCAGCCAGGGCCAGCAGAGCCATGAATACCAGGGTGCTGAACAGTCGAACCGAACGTTGCGTCATTGAGAACAAGGGTATTAGCTCCTGTTTTGAACCTGAACGATTGGGGGCTCCGCCCCCACGGTGTGTTGCCCGCCTCGCGAACCGCGCTTGGCTTGGTACATGGCCTCATCGGCAGCATTCAACAGGCTGCCGGGGGTCAGGCCATGATCCGGGTACACGGCTATGCCGATGCTCAGCGACGTCATGATCGACAGATTGCCGGGCAGCTGGATCGGCATTTCCATGCTGTTGATGATTTTGTCAGCAATGCGCTGGGCGTCTTCGACCCGGTGCAGCGGCGTCAGCAGCACGGCGAATTCATCCCCGCCCAGGCGCGCGACCAGATCTTCCTCACGCAGTTGCGCGCGAATCCGCGTGGCCACCGCTACCAGCACCGCATCGCCGGCGGCGTGGCCGAAGTTGTCGTTGATCTCCTTGAAGCGATCGCTGTCGAGAAACAGTACCGCCATGCGCTCGTTGAGCTTGCTGGCGCTGCGCAGCGCGCGGATCAGCCGGCCCTCGAAAAACGCCCGGTTGGGCAAGCCGGTCAGGCTGTCGTGACTGGCCTGGTGCGCCAGGGTTTCATTCTCGCTTTGCAGATGGGTCTGCCAGGCTTCCAGCTCATCGAGCAGGGCATTGAAGTCATTGCCCAGGTTGTCCAGCTCGGCGATTTGCGCAGGCGGCACCCGCTGATCGAACGCTCGCTCGCGCCGGGCCGCGTGGGCCACTTCCGCCAGGCTGCGCAAGGGGCCGGTGATGCCCCGCAGTTGCCGGCGCGCCAGGTACAGCGATACCCAGGCACTCAGCGCGGTGCACAGCACGATGCCCACCAGGCCGCTGAACAGGAAGCGCAACAGGCTGCCGCCATGGCCGGTGACATTGACCGTGCCGACTTCGCGGTTCTGATGCAGGATCGGCAAGCTGATGGGCTTTTCCAGGAACGCGCTGGCGACGTGCATTTCCAGATTGGTCAGCAGGCCGCTCTCCGGGCGTTGCCAACTGGCCAGCAGGCGGCCCTGGGTGTCGTAGACCTTGGCATCGGCCACCTCTTCGGTGGAGGCGATCAGGGCCAGGGCCTCGGTGGCCACCACACTGTCGTTGAACACCACCGCGGCTTCCACGGTGTAGCTGATGGACCGGGCGATCAGGTGCAGGTTGTGATCGGCATAGACCCGCAACGCCAGGACCCCGAGAAAGGTCAGGGACAGGCTGGCCATGCAGATCGCCAACAGGGCGACGATCAGGTGGCCGCGACCGATGACCGACCGCAGTGTGGGGCGGGCCTTGGACTTGAACCCTTTCATGGGGCCGCCGGACGACGACGAGACAATTGCAGCACGCTGGGATGAATCTTCACCCCACTGCGGGCCACTGAGTCCAGATTGACCTCGAACGACACTTGATCGTCGCTGACCCGCAGGCAGAACAGGCTGCCCACGGTGCACTGGTCGCCGCCCTCGCTGATGCTCAGCACGGGCTGGCCGATCAGCGAGTTGAACAGCCGGTTACGCTCCTCGGTGCTCAGTTTTCCGACGTACACCGAGTCGCACTCGCCAGCCAGGGCCGGACTGCTGGCCAGCAACCGGCGCACCAGCACCGGGCGGCCGGTGGCCTGTGTCGTGCCCTTGAGCAGGTCATCGGTGTATTCGGTGGGCCCCACCACGCACAAGCGCAGCTGCGCGGGCTCCACCGGCCACCGCGCGTAGCTGAGGATACCCAGTACCACTTGCGTCACCGCCTTGGCCCGCTGCTCGGCCAGGCTGGTCGGGGTTGAAGGCTCTGACTGCGCCACGGCGCACAGACTGAACAGGCAAAGAAGGGTCGACAGTACAAACTGTCTCCACCGCAAACTGCGCTCTGTCCTCAAGACAGCCACGTCCATGCAGGGATTCTCGTTGAATTTCACGGAAATGATGCCGCAACGATAGCACAGCGCGGGAAAATGCCGCGAGGCCGGCGCCCCGGAACGGTGCTGGCTACCAGACTGAGACATCCGCGTCAGTCCAGCTCCAGCATCAACCCGCTGAGGCGTTTGACCTTGCGCCGCACCGCCTCTTCGAACACCCCGGCGCGGGGCTCGATCAGGCTGAACCAGTCCTTGGCCCGAGTGATGCCGGTGTAGATCAGCTCCTTGGTCAGCACCGGGTTCAGGGCATCAGGCAGGATCAGCGCGGTATGGGCGAACTCCGAGCCCTGGGACTTGTGCACCGTCATGGCATAGACCGTCTCCACGTCGTTGAGCCGGCTCGGCAGTACCAGACGCACACCGCCCTGGCCATCGTTGCGCGGGAAGGCGACCCGCAACACCTGGCGCCCCGGCTCCTGGCCCTGCGCTTCCGGCAGTTTCAGAGCGATGCCGATATCGCCGTTCATCAGCCCCAGGCCATAGTCGTTGCGGGTCATCAGCACCGGACGGCCTTCGTACCACTGCTGGTCGCTGTCGATCAGCCGGGCCTTGAACAGCGCCTGGGTGATACGCAGGTTCAGGCCTTCGACACCCCAGGGCCCCTTGCGCACCGCGCAGAGCAACTGGAAACGATCAAAGGCCAGCAGCACATTGCGCGCCCATTCGGTCCAGCGCCGGTCTTCCAGGGGCGTGTCGGCGGCGGGACGCTGACTGCGCAGCACATTCAGGTAATGCCGGTAGCCTTGCGGTCCCTCGCCATGGCCTTCCAGCAACAGGCGCTCCAGCGCCCGATCCTGCTCGCCCTTGAGGCTCAGGCCATACAGGTCGGCATGGCTGCGGGCCGCCAGCAGGCGCCGGGCCTCGTCGGCCTGTTGCTGATTGACCCAACGCGCCAGCTGGCCAATGCCGCTGCCTTCGCCGAAACGCCGGGAGTGACGCAGCATCACCACCTGCTGCGCCAAGGGATGCTGGTGCCCGGTGTCTTCCTGCAAGCCGCTGGCTCCGAGCTGTTCACCGCTGACCGCTTCCAGCCAGGCGCGCGTCTGCGGGTTGTACCAGCCGGCCTCGGCATCGCGGCACAGGTCCCCGAGCACGGCCCCCGCCTCCACCGATGCCAACTGGTCCTTGTCCCCCAGCAGCACCAGACGCGCGTGGATAGGCAAGGCGTCCAGCAGGTTGGCCATCATTTCCAGGTCGATCATCGAGGCTTCGTCCACCACCAGCACATCCAGAGGCAGGCGGTTGCCGGCGTGATGGCGGAAATGCCGGGTGCCCGGACGATTGCCCAGCAAACGGTGCACCGTGGTCACCTCGCTGGGGATCTTCTCGCGCACTTCGTCGGCCACCGACAGGGAGCGCACCTGCAGGCTGATGGATTCGGTCAGGCGCGCCGCGGCCTTGCCGGTGGGCGCCGCCAGACGAATGCGCAGCGGTTTGCGGGCCTCCACCGCCGGGCCCTGGAGCAGGGCCAGCAAGCGCACCACCGTGGTGGTCTTGCCGGTACCGGGGCCGCCGGTGATGATGCTGAAGGCGCCGCGGGTGGCCAGGGCGCACGCCAGTTTCTGCCAGTCGATGGGCCCCGCCGCCTTGGCTGGACCAAACAAGCCGTCGAGGCGCGCCGCGAGGTTGTCCGGGGTGGCTTCGGTCAACGCCAGGCGTTGGCGCAGGGCGTTGTCGATACGCCGTTCATAGGCCCAGTAGCGCCGCAGGTACAGGCGCTTGCCGGACAGCACCAACGGCCGCTGGCGGGACGCATCCCCCTGATCCGCCGCCAGGGCCACCAGCCGGCTGCCGGCCAGGACTTTGCACCACTGGGCGCCTTCCAGCCCCGCCAGGACCTGAGAAGGCAGCACCGGGGCACCGCTTTGCGAATCCCCTTCCGGTGGCAGGGACAGGGCGAAATCCGGCTCCTTGAGGGTTTCGAACAGGTCCAGGCAGACATGCCCATGCCCCAACTGGTGACTGGTCAGGGCCGCGGCCATCAGCACCAGCGGATCGCAGCCCGGGTCCAGCTCATGGAGAAAACCGACGAAGGCCTTGTCCAGGGAACGCAGCCAGCCGCGCTCGACCCAGCGCTCAAGCAACAGCAGCAGGTCCTGGGCATGGGTCAGGGGGGCCAGGTCGAACGGCGCATCCGGCGCCTCGGTCGAGGGGGCGAACAGGTCCGGGGTCATAGCAGCACCCCCTGCTCCCAGGCGGGCTCGGCCTTGGGCGGCTCGGGCTGGCCCTGGAACATGCGGTCCAGACGTTCGATCAATTGCCGTGGCGGCCGGGCGAAATACGCGCCCTGGCTCGCCGAGCGACTGCCGCGCAGGAACAGGTACAGGGCACCGCCGATGTGCCGGTCGTAGTCGTAGTCCGCCAGCCGGGCCTTGAGCTGGCGGTGCAGGGCCAGCAGGTACAGCACGTATTGCAGGTCGTAGCGGTTGTCGAGAATCGATTGTTCCATGGCCTGCTCGGTGTAGGCGGCGTCGTCCACGCCCAGCCAGTTGGATTTGTAGTCGGCCACGTAATAGCGGCTCTGATGTTCGAACGTCAGGTCGATAAAGCCCTTGAACATGCCGTTGAGCAGCACCGGCTCGGCGGTGACCCGCGCCGCGCCCTGGTGGGTCAGCTCACGCACCTGCTGGTCCAGCTTGAGGACGTCGACCTTGTGGCTGGCGAACCAGAACTCCATTTCGACCCGGTACTGGGTGAGTTGTCCCAGCACCACCGGCGGCTGTCCGAGCCCCACCGGCAAGGGGGCTTGCAGCAGGTGCTGCAGCCAGTCGCTGAGGGTCGGGATCCAGCCCTGCCAGCCGCGACGATTGCAACGGCGGGCGATGGCGTCCGCGATCTGCTCCGGGGTTGCGGCAAAGCCCTCCTCCCCGGCCCACTCCAGCAGACCATGGAGGAAGGTGCCGGGGTTCGGGCCCCGGGGAAAACGATGGATATCGCCACCACTGGCGGCGACTTCACGCGGGGCTTCGGGGTCCAGCCGCTCATCATCGAAGAGTTTCTGCGCCTGGGGGTTTTCCGGGGCTTCGCTGCCGCCGCCCAGGGTGTCGCTGATGCGCAGGGCGCTGTAGGAAGCGATCCACCAGTTCTCCGCCACACGACGAACCGGGATCAGCGGTTCCAGGAGCGCGGCGTCATTGCGTGGCGGATGAAAACGCTGCTCGTCGGCGGCCGGCAGCTCGCCAACGCCGATGGCATCACAGCCTTGCTGCACATCCAGCAACCAGCGCAGCAGCCCCTTGGACTCGTCAAGCCGGGCACCACCGCCCAGCAGGTAGCCCAGGGCCGAGAGGTGCAGCACCGAGCTGTTGTGATTGCCGCGCTTGAGGTCGGCCACACCCAGCCAGCAGGCATGCTGGGCCCGGGTCAGGGCTACGTAGAGCAGCCGCAGGTCCTCTGCCAGGCGCTCTTCGTCCGCTTGCGCGATCAGCTCCGGGGTCGGTCGCAGGCTGACTTGAGGCTTGCCTGCGCCATCGTGGTAATGCAGGGGCAGGCGGCTGCCATCCACCGGTTTGGTTGAGCAGATAAAGGGCAGGAACACCAAGGGATACTCCAGGCCCTTGGACTTGTGGATGGTCACCACCTTGACCAGTTGCTCGTCGCTTTCCAGGCGCAGGATCTGCTCCTCCGCGGCCTGCCCGGACAGCGCCAGATGCTCGGCCAGATGGCGGATCAGGGCTTGCTCGCCGTCCAGTTCCGCGGCGTTCTGTTGCAGCAGCTCGGACAGGTGCAACAGGTTGGTCAGCACTCGCTCGCCATCGCTGCGGGCCATCAGCGCCTGGGGCAGCTGGAAGTCGTGAAGCAGGCGGCGCAGCATCGGCAGCACGCCCTGGCTGCGCCAGATCGCCCGGTATCCGCGAAACTGCATGACCCGGGCTTCCCAGGCCAGCTCGTCCTGGTTCAGGCGCTCCAGTTCCACCAGGGACAGGTTCAGGGTCAAGGAGGCCAGGGCGGCCCGCAGCGGACGCTCCACATCCGGCTCGGCACAGGCCTTGAGCCACACCAGCAGGTCCCGGGCTTCCTGGGCGGCGAACACCGAATCCTTGTCCGACAGGTACACACTGCGCACCCCGCGGGCGGCCAGTTCAGCGCGGATCGCCTGGGCCTCCTTGCCGTCGCGGACCAGGATGGCGATATCCGCCGGCAACAGCCCCTTGAGGGGTTGCTGCTCGCGGACAAAACCGCTGCGGCCCTGCTGGCCGCCATTGAGCAGCTCGACGATCGCACTGGCACACGCCGCCGCCTGCTGCTGACGATACTGGGCCCCGGACAGTGGCTGCTCGGCAGGCAGATGCCAGAAGTTCAGCGCCGGCAGCGCTTGACCGTCGACCTGCAGATGCTCCTTGCGCCCCTGGGCCGCCACCGCCAGGAACGGCACCGGGTTCTGGCCGTCGTCTTCGCGAAACAGAAAGGCCCCGCGCCCCTGCGGACGCTGTTCGGCCTGCTGGAACACATGGTTGACCGCGCTGACCATGGCCTGGCTGGAACGGAAGTTGGTGCCCAACGTGTGCAGGCGTCCGGTGGTGGCCTGGCGGGCCCGCAGGTAGGTGTAGATATCGGCGCCACGGAAGGCGTAGATCGCCTGCTTGGGGTCGCCGATCAGAAACAATCCGGTCTCGGGATCGTTGGCCTCGATGCGGTAGATGCTTTCGAAGATCCGGTACTGCACCGGGTCGGTGTCCTGGAACTCGTCGATCAGGGCCACCGGGAACTGCTCGCGGATCATGGTCGCCAGGCGCTCGCCGCCATCGCTGTGCAGGGCGCTGTCCAGACGCAGCAGCATGTCGTCGAAGCCCATCTCGGCACGGCGGCGCTTCTCTTCTTCAAAGCGCTCACCGACCCACTGCGCGGCGTGCTGCAGGACCGCAGCGTCGGGGCTGGGCAACGCTTCGAGGCTGGCCTTGAGCCCGGCCATGGCCTCAAGCGCCGGGTGCTGTGGCGCCTCTCCCTTCCAGGCCTCGCTCATGCCGTCCGGGGTCAGGCGGGTGAAGCCGGTGCCGATGTCCAACTGTTCAACGGACTCGTCTTCGGCCCAGGCGCTGATCTTTTCAAACCAGGGTTCGAAGAAACGCGCCTGCAGCTTGCGGCCATCGACGCTCTTGCTGGCCACACCTTGCAGGCAGATATCCCGCAACTCCCCCGCCCACAGCCGCCAGGGTGCCTTGAGTTGCACCAGGGCTTCCCGGCGTTCCTGCAGGCAGGCCTCGATCAACTCGCCGGGCGTCTGGGCGGAGGGCTCACGATGCTCGCTGCCAAACAGCGCGCGGACCCGCGGCAGCAGTTGGGCCGGGCCAACCCAGTGGGCGCGCACCCAGTTCAGCGCATCGCCCTGCATCGGGTAGCAGAACAGCCGCCAGTAATCGCGCAGTACCTGCCCCAACAGATCGCTGTGGTCGGTTTCCAGGGTCTGGGTGAACAGACTGCCGCTGTCGAAGGCGTGCTCGCGGAGCATGCGTTGACACCAGCTGTGGATGGTAGAGACGGCGGCCTCGTCCATCCATTGCGCGGCGATGTCCAGGCGATTGGCGCAGGCGGCCCACTGTTCGGCGGGGTATTGCTCGCGCAGCTCGACGATCAGGCTGTCGGGGGCACTGATTTCGTCGCGAAAGAATCGCGCGGCCTCTGCCAGGCGGGTACGGATGCGCTCGCGCAGCTCCTTGGTCGCGGCGTCGGTGAAGGTCACCACCAGAATCTGCGGCGGCAGCAGTTCGCGGCCAAAACCTGCGGACTCGCCGCCATGGCCCAGCACCAGGCGCAGGTACAGCGCGGAGATGGTGAAGGTCTTGCCGGTGCCGGCGCTGGCTTCGATCAGTTGGCTGCCGCGCAGGGGAAAGGCCAGGGCCAGAGGGGCTTGTTGACTCATTGCACAGCCTCCTCGCCGAGGGCGGAACGCCAGGGGGCGTCCAGCAGGGGACGATAGAGCGTTTCGGCCCAGCCGCTGAACGTCTCATCGGCGATCAGCGCGTTGTAATCGGCAAATTGCCGGGCCAGGGCCGGAGTCTCCCGGCGCTCGCCCTCGCTGTTCTGGCCGTCACCATCGTAGGTCTTGCGGGCGGCAGCGCCGGCTTTGTCCGGATCGCTCTGCCCGAGCCAGGCAAAGGCGGTCTTGACCGCCACCGGCAGCGGCTGGCGCATGCCCGCCTGCCAGGCCAGCAGCAGATTGCCGAGAATCGTCCGTGCCTGTTGCAGCTCAAGCGGCGAAAGCAACAGGCTGTCATCACTGGCCACCAGCGCGGTGGTCAGGGAGTAGCCGCTAGCGCAGGCCAACAGGTGATTGATCCAGGGTTTGATCAGCCGGTGCCATTTGCGGGTCTTGATCGAGCCGATGCCATTGGCAATGGTGGTCACCGCCAACAGCCCGCCATCTGCCCGCTGATGCAGGCTGCTCAACCAGCCCTCCACACGCACGCCCTGGAGCTCCAGGCTGACCGGCAAGGCGCTGGTCAGCGGTGTCGGCCACAGGTCCAGCAGTTGCCGGTAGCGCTGCAACAGGTCCGGCAACGGCTCCATCAGCTCGCGTTGCAGGCACTCGCCAAAACCGGCCATGGGCAGCAGGCCGCTGGCTTGCAGCCGCTGCGCCTGGGCCTGCAGGGCCTGCTCCGGATGGGCGGCATCGCTCAGTGCCGCTTCCAGCAGACTGTCACTGAGGCTGTAGCGTTGCAGGGCGTCGAGGACGAAGGGCTCCTCGTCCGCCAGGGGCGCGTCCATGGCCTCGAAGAACACCTTGAGCCGCTGGCTGAAAAAGTGCCGTACCGGGTGCCGCAGAAAATCCTGCAGCTGCGCCAGGCTCAGGGGTTCATCCTGGATATAGGGCTCAAGGGGCTGGACGGGCATGGCGGGCTCGTGTGCCTGGTGCAGGACCTGCCACTCCCGGGCATAGCTGAACAGTGTGTCGCTGTCGTGGAAGTAGCGGGCACTGAAGGGCTGCAGCGGGTGCTCCTGGGTCAGGGCTTCGAGCAGCGATGCCTGTTCGTCCACCAGCCGCCAGCCGCCGGCCAGGTGATCGCGCAGTTGGCCGATCAGCACCGAGGCGGGCCGTTCGCTGTTGTCGCGAATACTGCGGCCGACCCAACTGATGTACAGCTGGTCCCGGGCCGAGAGCAGGGCTTCGAGCAGCAGGTAGCGGTCATCCTCACGCCGTGAACGGTCGCCGGGGCGGTAGTCGCTGCCCATCAGGTCGAAGTCCAGTGGCGGCTGGGCACGCGGGTAATCGCCGTCGTTCATGCCCAAAAGGCACACCAGCTTGAAGGGGATGGCGCGCATCGGCATCAGGGTGCAGAAGTTCACCGCGCCGGCGAGAAAGCGCTGGGACAGGCGGCCCTGATCCAGGCCGGCCAGCCAGGCTTCGCGCACCACGGTCAGGGGCAACTGATCTTGCAGGCCGACGGATTCGCAGGTTTCCAGCCAGGTTTCCCGCAGGTCCTCAAGCTGGCCCAACAGGTAGTCGTCGTGCTCGGTTGCGGCCAGGAAGAACAGCTCCAGCAACTGCTGCAGGCGCTCGCCCCATTGCGCGGGTACCGCCGGTTCGATGAGCTGCTGGTAGGCCATCTGCAAGGCATCCAGCAGAGCCACCAAGGGACCGATCAGCGCCGCATCCAGGCCGCCAATCTCGTCATAGGGCTCAATGCCGTCGCAGGCAGCGGAGCGACCGACGGCGTACCCCAGGAGCATGCGCCGCAGACCGAAGCGCCAGCTGTTTTGCTCAAGCTCCTGGGGTAGCCCCAGTTCCGCCCGTTGCTCAGCATTCATGCCCCAGCGAATACCGGCCCCCTCGATCCAGCGATGCAAGGTCGGCAGGTCGGCTTCGTCGACACCAAAGCGGGCGCGCAACGCAGGCACATCAAGCAGGTCGAGGATCTCGCTGACCGGAAAGCGGCTGTCCGGCAGTTTCAGCAGGTGCTCGACGGCAATCAGCAGCGGGTCGCGGCCACGCTGGCCCTGGTCGGTGAGGGTGAAGGGGATGAAGCGGCGGTCATCTCGTTCCAACTGGCCGAATACCGCGCGGATGTGCGGGGCGTAGCTGTCGATGTCCGGCACCATGACGATCACGTCCCGGGGGCGCAGGTCGGGTTCGGCACTGAAGCGCGCCAACAGCTGGTCGTGGAGGATTTCCACTTCCCGTTGCGCGCTGTGGGCAATGTGAAAACGGATCGACTGATCCTGCTGCAAATCGACGGTGGGCCAGCGTTCGCGGGTTTCCTCGAGGGGGCGCAGTTCGAGGATGTCGTCCTGCAACTGCTGGAGCATGGTGCGCGGCTCGCTCTCGCTGAACAGGTCGATGCGACCGTCGCGAAACGCTGCGCGATAGCTGTTGGGATCGTCGTAGCTGTCCAGCAAGTTGATGTAGTCCCGGCCCTGTTTGCCCCAGGCAGCCAGCAGCGGATGGGCGTGCTGGTGCAGGGTTTGCGGATCCAGGGCCAGGGGCATGCCGGCTTTGCGCGCCTGACGTTTGTATTGATGGCGCAGCAGATCCTTGTCGGCGACGATATCCGCCCAATGGTGACGGCAGGGGTTGTGCACACAGAGCAGGACCTGGCTGAAACGCGCCAGTCCGGCCAAGGCTTCGAGGGCTTGGGCCGGCAACGAGGAAATGCCGAAAACGATCACCCGGGATGGCAAACCCACGGGGGCCTGGTCCAGGCTGTTGATCCGCTCGATAAAGCGTTGGTGGACTCCGGCTCGACTCTGGGCCATGCCCTCGGTGCCGACATCCACCAGCAGGGCCCGCCACAGTTCGGCTTGCCAGCAGTTGGCTGGGGTCAGGGCCTTGGCTTCGCCGCGAACGTTGCGCAATTGATGGCGCCCTGCTGACCAGTCTTCCAGCCAGTCGGCTCGATAGACCTGATATTGGTCGAACAGGTCCGCCAGGCGCTCGGCCAGTTGGTAGCGTTTACGCAGATCGCTGTCGTGGGTCAGGAAACGTTGCAAGGGCTCGAAGTGGGGCTCGTCGATCAGCTCTGGCAGCAGGCGCATCAGACGCCAGGTCAGCGGGGCTTTATCCAGTAAGGATTTTGGCGGGATTTCGTCTCGGCCCAGGACCTGGCGGTAGAGCTGCCACATGAAGCTCCCGGGCAATTGCACATCGATCGCCGCAGCAATGCCGCAGCCGCCGGAGTCATCGTCCTCGGGGTCTTCGGCCAGGGCCAGCTTCAGCCATTGGGCGATGCCATTGCTCTGTACCAGGGCGATTTCATTTTCCAGGGGAGCCAGTGGGTAACGCCGCATCCAGCTGACCACCAGACTGCGCAACTCGTCCAGGCGGTTACCATGAACCACCATAAAACCGGGGGTGAGGGACGAGGCGTCCGGCATAAAGGCTTCCTTGGAGAATGCAAAAAGCTAGGCCGGAACCTTAGCACTGTCGCGTGGCGCTGGCAGCCGTAAGCACACAAGCGTGGCCAGCCCTAGCAGCGCAACTTTTCCGCCGCGCAAAAACAAAACCCCAACTGCTTTCGCAATTGGGGTTTCGGAATTTAATCTTGACGATGACCTACTCTCACATGGGGAAACCCCACACTACCATCGGCGATGCATCGTTTCACTTCTGAGTTCGGGATGGGATCAGGTGGTTCCAACGCTCTATGG